>JACIWI010000099.1 GCA_014361055.1 Candidatus Bipolaricaulota bacterium | reverse complement strand
GCCCCTGAAGCAGCGCGTGCCCCCACGGGTGCTCACTTGTAGGTCGCCTCGAACTCGCGCAGGATGGCGTTGCCTCGCTTGACCACGTTGTCCAACGCTTGCTGAGCGGTCTGCTGCCCCTGGAGGGCCTTCTCCACCTCTTCGTAGATCACGGTCCGGATTGCCGGCAGGTTCCCGAGCCTGAGCCCCCGGGTGTTCTCGGTGGGGTTCGGCCGGGCCAGCTGGAGGATCGGGAGGTCGGCCCCGGGGTTCTGGTCGTAGTACCCTTCGGCCTTGGCCACCTCGTAGCCGCCGAATGTGAGCGGCACGTAGCCGGTCATCATGTGCCATTTGGCATCAGTTGCCGCTTGGCTGATGTAGCTGAAGAACGCGGCCACGCCCTTGTAATGCTCCGGGGTCGCGTCCGGCCGCCTCATCGCCCACAGCGCGGCCCCACCGATGATCGAGTTCTTGGGGGCCTCGATCGCGTCGTCGTAGTACGGGAGATAGGTCACACCCCACTCGAACTGGGCCTCCCGCTTGACGCGGGCGAGAAGAGCCGAGGAGGCGATGAGCATCGCCGCCTCCCCCGAGGGGAACAGGGCGTCCGGGGCGGAGTCGCGGCCGCCGTAGGTGAACGACCCCTCCTTCTGCATGTCGACGAGCGTCTGCACGTGCCGGACGTAGAGGGGATGGTTGAGGGTCAAAACGGCGTCCATCCCCTCAAACCCGTTAGCCCTCGTGGCGAACGGGATGTCGTGAATGGCCCCGAACTGCTCGAACTGGGTCCAGGTGAGCCAGGCACAGGAGAGCCCGATCTTGGCCGCCCCGGTCTCGACGATCTTCTTGGCGGCGGCCCGCACCTCGGCCCACGTCCGCGGCGGGTTGTCCGGATCGAGCCCGGCCTTGCGGAACGCGTCCTTGTTGTACCACAGGATCGCGGTCGAGCTGTTGAACGGCATCGCCGCCATCCGCCCATCGGGGAAGCTGTAGTACCCCTTGACCGGGGCGATGTACTGCTCCGGGTCGAACGGGGTCCCCGTGTCGGCCATCAGCTGGTACACCGGGTAGATGGCGCCGGTGGCGGCCATCATCGTCGCCGTACCGACCTCGAAGATCTGGACGATGTGCGGGGGCTTGCCGGCGCGGAACGCGGCGATCGCCGCGGACATCGTTTCGGTGTAGGAGCCCTTGTACACAGCGTTGATGACGTACGTATCCTGGGATGCGTTGAACCCGGCCACGACCTCGTTCAGGGCGCTGGCCAACGCCCCGGTGGCGGCATGCCAGAACTCGATCTCGATCTTCTGGGCCACGCCCATCGGTGCAAGCACCAGGACAGCCAGCACCACCCATGTCAGCTTACGGCTCAGCATGGTAGTCCTCCTTCATTTACAGGATGAAGACAGGGTTTTCGCCATGCGTGCTCTTTTCTCCTCCACCACCCCCCCGTTCACGCCAGCATGAGCTCCCCGCCCTGCTCGGAGAGGAGCCGAGCGTACTGGGGATCGAGGCCCTCGTCGGTTACGATCATGTCCACTTCCTCAAGGTCGGCGATCCTCCCATGGGTCACGACCCCGAACTTGGTGTGGTCGGCGACGATCACCACCCGCCGGGCATGGCGCACGATCTCCGCCGCCGTCTCCGCCTCCTCCAGGGAAGGAATGGTAGCCCCGTGCTCCAGGGAGAGGCCGTTCACCCCCAGGAAGGCAAGGTCGAAGTACACCCCCTCCAAGCTCTTTCGGGCCAGGGGCCCCACCAGGGCATAGGACACCCCCCGCAGGTACCCTCCGATCACGTACACCTCAAGCTGAGGTATCCCCGCAAGCTCCACGGCGTGGGTGAGGGCGTTGGTGAAGACCTTCAGCCGGGCCGGGGGTCGCTCCTTTAAGGCCCGGACGATCTCCATGGTGGTAGTGCCGTTCCCGATGAAAACGGCCATCCCCTCCTCGATGAGCTCCGCCGCCTTCCGCCCAATCCGCCTTTTCTCCTCAAGGTTCCGGGTGGCCTTCTCGTAGTAAGAGGGCTCGGCCGCCAGGGGCTCCTTGACCATCGCCCCACCGTGGACCCGCAACAGGTGCCCCCGACGGGCAAGGACATCGAGATCGTTGCGGATCGTCATGGGGGACACGGAGTGAATCCTGGCCAGCTCGGACGTGCGCACCGCCCCCAGCTCCCGCAGCCGCTCCAGGATGAGGCGGCGGCGGTGTTCCGTGAGCGAGCGGTTGTCATTCTTTTCCATACCTTTCTATAGTTAGCAAAAGGCAACGCATTGTAGGCCTGCCCGGTCCCCCTGTCAAGGGGAGCCCTTGGGCACGGCTGGCCGAGGCGGGCAGCGCCAGCTATCCTCCGGCCGGTGAACTTGGACGTGCACACGCGGGCGTTCCGGGCGGCCAAGGGAGAGGGTCCGGCTGAGCTCCTCCTGCGGCGGGCCCAGGTGCTGGACGTGTTCTCCGGGGCGTTCTTCCCCGGGGACGTGGCGGTGGCCGACGGCCGTATCGTCGGGTTTGGGGCCACCGAGGCGGAGGAGGCCGTCGACCTCGCCGGGGCGTGGCTCGTCCCGGGGTTCATCGACGCCCACGTCCACATCGAGAGCTCGCGCCTCTCCCCGCCCGAGTTCGCCCGGGCCGTGCTCCCCCACGGGACCACGGCGGTGATCGCCGACCCCCACGAGATCGCCAACGTCCTGGGCCTCGCGGGGATCCGCTATATGCTTGCGGCCACGCGGGACCTTCCCCTCCGGGCCTTCTTCATGGCCCCGTCCTGCGTGCCGGCAAGCCCGCTCGAGACGGCCGGGGCGGAACTGGCCGCCCGGGACCTCGCGGAGTTGCTCTCTTGGGACCGCATACTCGGCCTCGCGGAGGTCATGAACTTCCCCGGGGTCCTCGCCGGCGACCCCGACCTGTGGGCCAAGCTCGATGCCGCCCGGGGCCGCCCGATCGACGGCCACGCCCCAGGACTCTCTGGATCTGCCCTGTGGGCCTACATCCTCGCCGGACCGCGCACCGACCATGAGTGCACTTCCCTCGCCGAGGCCGAGGAGAAGCTGCGGGCCGGGATGCACGTCCTCATCCGCGAGGGGACCACGGCCCGGAACCTTGCCGCCCTGCTCCCCCTCCTCACCGCCCGGTCCGCCCCGTTCGTCCACCTCTGCACCGACGACCGGGAGCCGGAAACCCTCCTTGGGGAAGGGCACATGGACGACGCCCTGCGGAAGGCCATCGCCGGCGGCGTCCCGCCGGAGGTCGCGATCGCCTGCGCCACGGTCCACACTGCCCGGGCGTACGGGATCGCGGATCTCGGGGCGATCGCCCCCGGCTACGCTGCCGACCTCGCCGTGCTTTCCGACCTTCCGCGGGTACGGGTGGAGGAGGTGTACGTGGCCGGGGTGAAGGTGGCCGCGGGCGGGGAGTGCATCGTGGACCTCCCCGCGCCCCCGCGCGGGGAGGGGCGTGCACCGATGCGCGTGGACGTGGAGCGGCTCTCGTTCCGCATCCCGGCTGGGGCAGGGAGGGCGAGGGCCATCCGGGTCATCCCCGGCCAGGTGGTGACCGAGGAACTCCACGTGAGGCCCCGCCTGGAAGGGGGCGAGGTGGTGGCCGACCCGGACCGGGACCTCCTCAAGCTTGCCGTGGTGGAGCGGCACCGCGGAACGGGGAACGTGGGGCTCGCCCTCGTCCAGGGGTTCGGCCTCCGGCGGGGGGCGCTCGCGTCCACCGTGGCCCACGACTCCCACAACATCGTGGCCGTGGGGACGAGCGATGAGGACATGCGCGCCGCGGTGGCGGAGCTCGTCCGCCTGGGCGGGGGACAGGCAGTGGCGGTGGGGGGGCGCGTGATAGCAGCCCTGCCGCTTCCCATCGCCGGGCTCATGTCCGACCGCCCTCTCCCCGAGGTCCACCGCCTCTCCCGGGAGCTCGTCCAGGCCGCCCGCTCCTTGGGCTCGTCTCTCCCCGACCCGTTCATGGCCCTGTCGTTTTTGGCCCTCCCGGTGATCCCGGCCCTCAAGCTCACCGACCGTGGGTTGATCGACGTGAAGGCGTTCCGGCTGGTTCCCCTGTTTGACGAGGGGAACCCAGGCGGGTAACCTAAAACACCATGCACCGGTTAACCGGTTACATCCAACGCTTCCTCCTCGCGGCCGGTGCCGCCCTGGTCGGGTTGGTGATCGGCACCCTCATCAAGCCCCCCGCCACCGCGGTGACCGTGATCCTCCTCGCGGTGGGCGTCGTGTTCATCGCCACCGCGATCCTCCTCGGCCGCCGGCAGCGCGGATGACCCGGACCGCCCCGCGGAGGTGCCGAAGATGAACCTCCTTGAGCGGACGCTCGGTGAAAACGCCCTTTGGGTATGGCTTCTCGCCCTGGGCGTGTTCGCCATGACCTTCCTTGGGCTGAAGCTCACCGCGTGGGGCATCCGCCGCCAGTTGACCGCCCGCTACGAGCGGACGAAGAGCGAGCTCGTGCGCCTCATGGCCGACCTGGCGCGGCGGACCCATCTCCTCTTCCTCCTCGCGGTCGCCCTTTACGCGGGGTCGCTGGCGGTCGAGCTCCCTGCGGCCGCGTCCCAGGCCATCGGCACCCTGGCCGTGCTGGCGTTCCTCATCCAGGCCGCCAGCTGGGGAGGCCGGATCATCACGTACTGGGTGAACCGCGCGGTCAAGCGGAAGCTCGAGGAGGAAGGGGACGCGGCCACCGCCACCACCCTCAACGCGGTGGCGTTCCTGGCGAAGATCGCCCTGTGGACGTTGGCCCTGCTCCTGGCCCTGGAGAACATGGGGATCGACATCACCGCCCTCGTCACCGGGCTCGGGATCGCGGGGATCGCCGTGGCCCTCGCCCTCCAGAACATCCTCGGGGACCTGTTCGCCTCCATCTCCATCGTGGTGGACAAACCGTTCCTAGTGGGGGACTTCATCATCGTCGGCGACTTGCTGGGCACGGTGGAGCGGATCGGCCTCAAGACGACCCGCCTGCGCAGCCTCACCGGAGAGCAGATCATCTTCTCCAACGCCGAGCTCCTGAAGAGCCGGATCCGCAACTTCAAGCGAATGCGGGAGCGGCGGATCGTGTTCTCGTTCGGGGTGGTGTACGAGACGCCCTGGGAGAAGCTCGCGGCGATCCCGGGGATGGTCCGCGAGATAGTTGAGTCGCAACCCAATACTCGGTTCGACCGGGCCCACTTCAAGGAGTACGGGGACTTCGCGCTCAGGTTCGAGGTCGTCTATTACGTGCTCGTTCCGGACTACAACGTGTACATGGACATCCAGCAGGCGATCAACCTCGAGCTCTACCGCCGGTTCAGGGAGGAGGACATCGAGTTCGCCTACCCCACCCAGACGGTGTACGTGCGCCCGGCCGCGCCGTCGGTGGCCGGGGAGGGAGGCGAGGGAGCGCATGGACGCTAGCCGGGCCGTGGACCGGGCCCTCGGGGCCCACCCCGACGTGTGGGAGAACCGGGGGCGGCGGGAGCTCATCGCGGAGGTCATCCGCCGCCGGGAGGCGCTCGTGAGCGCGTCCGGAGCGCTCGCCACGTGGACCCCGTCGGAGTCCACCGGCCGCAGGCCCCAGGACACGTACATCGTGGACCGCCCGGAGATCCACGCCGCGGTGGACTGGCGTTCCCCGTACTGCATCCCTTTGAGCCCCGACACGTTCGAGATGATCCTCCAAGACGCCCTCGGCACCTTGAGGAGGAAGCCACGCCTGTACGTGGCCGAGCGGGCGCTGGGGGCCGACCCGGGCTATGCCCTCGTGGTGCGCACCGTGACCGACCGCGCCCTCACCGCGCTTTTTGCCGACAACATGTTCCGGCCGGTACCACCGGGGGCAGAAGCGTCCGCGTTCGCCGACCGGCCGTTCCTCCTCCTCGCCCTGCCCTACGACAAGCTCGACCCCGGAACGTACGAGGGGCGTCTGCGGTTCGACCCAGAGAAGAAGCGCGCCGCCGATCTCGCGGTGGTGATGGACTTCGCCCTCCGGGTGGGGATCGTGTACGGATCGGCCTATCTTGGGTCGGTGAAGAAGCTCATGTTCACGGTGATGAACTTCCTCCTCCCTCCCCTGGGGGTGCTCCCCCTCCACGGCTCGGCCAACGTGGGCCCCGGCGGGGACACCGCCCTGTTCCTGGGGCTCTCGGGCACGGGGAAGACCTCTCTTTCCGCGGATCCCGAGCGGATTCTGATCGGCGACGACGAGCACGGATGGAGCGAGGGCGGGGTCTTCAACTTCGAGTGGGGCTGCTACGCGAAGATGATCGACCTCCATCCAGACAAGGAGCCGGACATCTACTGGGCGGTGATGCACGACGCCGACCCCCTGGAGCACGGGGCGATCGTGGAGAACGCCATGATCTATCCCGATGGGCGGTTCGATTTCCATGACCGGCGCCTGACCGAGAACTCCCGCGCCTCCTACCCGCTTTCGTTCATTCGGAACGCCGATCCCGGAGGGAGGGCGGGGCATCCAACGGCGGTGATCTTCCTCACCGCCGACGCCAACGGGGTGCTTCCCCCGATCGCGCGGCTGGAGCCGGACCAGGCGATGCTGTGGTTCCTGATGGGGTACACGAGCAAGCTCGCCGGCACGGAAACGGGGGTGGTGGAGCCCCAGTCCACGTTCTCCCGGTTCTTCGGGGCCCCGTTCATGCCGCGCCTCCCCGAGGTGTACACGGAGATGCTCGGGGCGTTCCTCGACCGGTACCGGACGCGGGCGTACCTGGTGAACACCGGCTGGTCAGGGGGAGCATATGGGGAGGGGGCGCGGATCGACATCCGCCTCACCCGCCGCATGGTTCGGGCGGCCCTATCCGGGGAGCTAGAGGAGGTGGATTTCTGGGAGGACCGGCGCTTTCACCTTTGGGTGCCCGAGGCCTGTCCCGGTGTCCCCCCGGAGATCCTTCGGCCCGAGGACACGTGGCGGGACAAGGGGGCGTACGCGGCCCGGGCGGACCGGCTGGCCCAGGAGTTCGCCCGGGAGTTCGAGGGGGCGTTTTCCGGGATGGGGATCAGTCCAGGCGTGGCCGCCCAATGCCCGGGCCGACGGTAGCAAGCGCCGTCCGCAACCGCCTGAGGAGCCGGCGCCCGGCTTGAAACGCCCGCCAGGAAACCCCCATCGCCACCGCGGCCAGGATCCAGTCCAACAGGCTCCCCGTGGCCCCAAGGGCCAGGGCAGCGGCGAGGACGGCCACCCCAGCGGTCAGCACCAACGCCAGGGTCACCAACCCCAAGCCGAGGGCGGGCAGGATGAGGAGCGTCGCCATAAGCACAACAAGGTAGGGCATCAGATCCTCCGCACCAGCTCCGCGAGGGGGCGGCGCTCCCGCACGGGCGGCGTCTCCGCAGGATACCCGATGGCGATGAGCATCATCAGCTCCTCGTGGTCCTTCGCCCCCAGGATCCCCTCCACCTGCTCGTCCCGTACCCGCCCGATCCAGCACGCCCCAAGGCCCAGGGAATGGGCAGCCAGCAGCATGTTCTGGGCGCAGGCGCCGATGCCCTGGGCGTCCTTGGTCGCGTCGTACCCAGCCCGGGTGTCGAGGAGCACGGCGATCGTCACCGGGGCCGAGCGCACCATGTCCATCTGGGTCACAATTCGGCCGAGCTCGTCGCGCTTTTCCTTGGACTCCACCACCACGAACCGCCACGGCTGGGTGTTCTTGCCCGACGGGGCCCACCGGCCGGCGTCGAGGATGGCGTCCACCTTCTCCGGTTCGATCGGATCCGGACGGAACACACGGATCGACCTTCTTTCCTGGATCGCGCGCAGCACCTCGTTCATCCTCGGCCCTCCCGGCTATCATTATAGCGGATGACGAACTTGTCCAGTCTTGGCCGCGTCTTGGTGCTGATGGGGATCGCCCTGGTGGTGTTGGGGCTGGCCCTCTCCGGGAAGGTCCCGTTCTTGGGGAGGCTTCCCGGGGACATCCGGATTGAGCGGGATGGGTTCGTGTTCTACTTCCCCATCACCACCATGCTCATCCTCTCGGCCCTTCTTTCCCTGATCCTGGCCCTCCTGCGCCGTTAGGATCCCCCGGCCCACTCTCGGACCAGCGCCTCGAACTCGTCCCGGGTGAACGCGTTCCCCGGGCACGCGAAGGGAAGGGCCTGGCCCACGAACGGGCGCGCCCACAGGAGCCGGTCGTAGGTGAGCTCACCGGGGAGGGACAGGTCGGGCTGGCCGGCGTGGGCGTCCCAGTGGGCGATCACCACCCGCTCCGGCAAGCAGCGGTCGACGACGAGGTCGGCACGGGCGACGAGATCGAGGGCGGGGACGGCCACCAAGAGCGGGTAGGCCCCCACTGCCGCATCGGCCGGGACGCGCACCCGCCACGAGCGGGCCATGCGGTGCCCGGCGAGGACGGGGTCGAACACGTCCGGGTTCGCTTCGCCATCCCAGCCCGGGGGCAAGACGAGCTCCGCGCCCAGCGTGGGCAGATCCACCGGGGACGCCACGTGCACGGTCAGGGTGATGACCTGGCCGTTCGGGACCTGGGGCAGGGCGACGGGCGAGGAGAGTTCGGCCTCGGCCATCGCCAGGAGGAGCGCGGTGCGCTGCCGGGCTTGAAGGGCGACCTCGCTCTCGGATTCGATCTCTCCGAACCGGACGCTGAGCTTGTGCACGCCCGGTTCGGCCACGAACAACGCGCGCCCCGCGGGGTCGACCATCGTTACCTCCCCGTTCAGGGTCACCTGCGCCCCCGGCACGGTCCGCACCTCGAGGATGGCCCGATCGTCCCCCACCCGCAGGAACGCGGCGCACCTTCCCTCAGGGGTGCACGCCACCCACACCCCCACGGGGGCCTCGTTGGGCAGCCGGGCCTCCCACCGCACCCGATCGCCATCGGGGATCTTGGTCCAGGGGACCGAAACGGGCTCCCCGCACCAGAGGAGCACGGGCTCCCCTTCCCCGGGTGCGATCCACACCACCACCGGTTCGGAGGCGAAGAACGCGAGGTGGGGGAGGTCCAGGCCCACCCCCACCGTGCCCACTAGGAGGACTGCCCCCACGAGGAGGACGCGCATCCCCGTCACCCCAGGCGCAGGACCCGGTACACAGGGTAACAGGTGATGGGGTCCCGATATTGGACCCACAGCACATCCCCAGGGCACATCCCGAGCTCCTGGGGGGTGAAGGGGACGCTCCAAATGGTTCCGTCCTTCTCGTCCTCCCACTCCAGCTTCCGGATGTGGGGGTCAGGCCCCAGCCGTCCCAGCCACACCTCGGGCTCCCCCCACGCGTGCTTCACCTGCACCCGCAGCGCCCGGTCATACGGCCACGGCTCGTATGCGGGCAGGCCCGTGGCCTGATCCACGAGCGCGAGCTCAATCCGGGGGAGCACCGGGATTTCCGCGGTCGCAATCCCCCACCGGGGGCCCGCCCGCACGAGCGCCGTCACCGTGAGCTTCTCCTGCCCGGGTGAGGCGGCGATGGGGAGGGAGGGCTCCTTGTGCTCCACCCCAGTCCCGTTCAAGCACCACCGGACCTCCTCGGGGTCGGCCGATTCGGTCACCGCCACCTCTCCCCCGCACCCCTGGCGGAGGGCGCTCGGTGCCCGCAGGGCCACGGGAACAAGATCGACGGGGTACGTCTGCGTCACCTCCCCGTAGGTGAGGGAGAGGACCGCACCCGGCTGGATGGGCACCTCGGCGAGCGGCTGATCCCCTGGGGTGCGGATGCAGAGCCAAAGCCCGCATTCCCGCGGCTCCACTACCCCCACAAGCTCGTAGGCGAACCGGCCGGAGGCGATCCCGTCCTCCTCGGCTTGGATGGGGATCCCCTTTTCCCCCACGCGGAGGCGGAGCTCCACCGTATCGGGCTCGCAGCTCCTATCCCCGGAGGCATCCTCTACCACCACCCGCAGGAGGCCGGACACCACCCGGTCTGTGTGCCCCCACGCAAGCGTTTCATTGTCGTACCGCTCCATGTCGACCTTGGGCTCCCCCTCTCCCGGCTTTCTCGGGGCCACCTGGGCGGTGGCGGAGAGCCCCCCGCAGAGGGCGGTCGCCGCCACCACCACGTCCCCCACCGCGCACCCGCGCAGGGCCAGGCCGTCCGCGGGGGGGTCGCATGGCCGGAGGACCTGGACCTTCGCGGTCACGAGCTTTCCCTCCTCCACCTGAAGCGGCACCTGCAGCATCTCGCCGGTGCGCAGATTGAGGATCGTCACCGGACCAGGGTCCGCCGGACACGGACACCCCGTCACCTCCACTTGAAAGGCGCCGCGAACGGCCGGGTTCGGTATAAACGCGATCTCCGCCCCCAGGACCGGGATCGCTACCAGCAACACCACGAGAAGCTTTCTCATCTTCGCCTCCTTCACACCGTTTCCATTATAAGGCACCATGGTCCACGTTGCCCTCGCTCTGCCCATCGGGTTAGGGGAGCAGACGCCACGAGCAACCATCGCCATTCCCACAACCGCGGGTACAATGGCGCACAAGGAGGTGCGATGGAGGCCCAACTGAGAGAGGCAGTGAGGGGGAGCCGCGCCGACTACACCGAGGTCCGGTGGGAGGAGGTGTTCCGATCCCGCGTCCAGTTCCAACGGGATCAGCTCCTGGCGCTCGAGGCGGGCGAGGAGCGGGGCGGGATCGTGCGGGCCCTGGTCCGGGGAGCGTGGGGGATCGCCGTGTTCACCGACCCCGCGGAGCTACCCGCCAAGGTCCGGGAGGCGACGGAGCTCGCGCGCACCGCCTCCGCCCACGTGCAGGACCCGGTGGAATTGAGCCCGGTGGACCCGGTGGAGGCCCGGTACGAGGGCGAGATGGTCCGCGACTTCCGCGGGGTGCCGCTTGAGGAGAAGCGCAAGGTCGCCCAAGGATACAACCGGGCCATCCTCAGCTACAGCCCAAAGATCGTGGCCACCAGCGTTCGCTACACCGACACCTGGCGGCGGGTCATCTACGCCAACTCGGAAGGCACCTACGTCGAGCAAGGGATCCCCGACGTGACGATGATGCTCGCCGCGGTAGCCCGAAAGAACGGGGACATCCAGCAGGCGTTCGAGTCGGTGGGGTGGGCGGCCGGGTTCGAGGCCGTGCAGAACCTGGAGGAGAGCGCGGCCGTCGCCGCCAAGCGGGCGGTGGACCTCCTTGCGGCGAAGCCCCTCCCGGGCGGGCACTACACGGTGATCCTGGACCCGAAGCTCGCCGGGGTGTTCATCCACGAGGCGTTTGGCCACATCTGCGAGGCCGACTTCCTCCTCCGCAACGAGCCGCTGCGGCGGGTGCTGCGGATCGGGAACCGGTTCGGGGTGGAGACCCTGAACGTGGTGGACGACGGGTACATCCCCGGGGCCCGCGGGAACGCCCCGTACGACGACGAGGGCGTGCCCCGCCGCAAGGTGTACTTGATCCAGAAGGGGGTGCTCTCGGGGCTCATGCACTCCCGGGCCACCGCGCGCAAGATGGGCGCGGAGCCTACCGGCAACGCCCGGGCCGTGTCCTGGGAACATGAACCGATCGTGCGCATGCGCAACACGTTCATCGAGCCCGGGGACGCCACGTTCGAGGAGATGCTCGCCGGGATCGAGCACGGCGTGTACGCGTGCGCGGCGTTCGGCGGGCAGACGGAGTTCGAGCAGTTCACGTTTTCCGCCGCCTACGGCTACGAGATCGTGGGCGGAAAGATCGGCCCGATGGTGCGGGACGTGGTGCTCACCGGGAACGTGTTCCAGACCCTCAGGAACATCGAGATGATCGGGCGCGACTTCCAGGTCGAGGGGAGCGCCGGGGGATGTGGCAAGGGGGCTCAAGCGCCGCTTCCGGTGACCGACGGGGCGCCCCACGTGCGCATCCGGGACGTGACGGTAGGAGGGCGCTGATGGACATCCTGAAGCTTGCGGGGGAGCGGGTCGAGGAGGCAGAGGCGTACGAGGAGCGGCGGGAGGGGATCGCCGTCCGCTTCCACGGCGGGGAGATCGAGAAGGCGGCGAGCGAGGCGGTGGTGGGGCGGGCCCTGCGGGTGATCGCGGGGGGGAGGCTCGGGTTCGCGTCCACCGCGGGCGGGGACGAACGGAGCCTGGTGCAGGCAGCGGTGGCTGCGGCAGCCCACGGCGACCCGGCGCCGTTCCACTTCCCCACGCTCCGGGATGGATCGAAGGCGTCCGTGTTCGACCCCGAGATCCCGGGCACTCCCGTGGACGAGCTCATCGCCTGGGGGGAGGAGGCGGTGCGGGTGATCCGGGAGGAGTTCCCGGGCCTCGTGGTGAACGTGTCGTTGAGCCGGGGGGTAACCGAGGTGGCGGTGCGCAACACCGCCGGGGGGGAGTGCCGAGAGCGCCGGTCGTATCTGTCCATGGGGGTGGAGGCCGAGCACGTCCAGGAGGGCGACATCTGGCTCGTGTACGCGTCCCGCATCGTGCGGCGGAAGGCCGACCTCGACCGCGAGGCCCTCCTTGCGGAGCTGTTGCGCTACCTGCGGTGGGGGAGGGCGATCGCCACCCCGCCCACGGGCACGCCGCCGGTCCTGTTCACCCCCACCGGGACCACGGTGCTCCTCCTCCCCCTGATGGTCGGGTTCTCCGGCCTCGCGGTGTTCCTGGGGACGTCCCCCTTGAAGGGACGCCTCGGGGAGCACGCGTTCGACCGGCGCCTGTCGATCGTCGACGACGGCACGATCCCGTTTGGGCCGCGGTCACGGGCGTTCGACGACGAGGGCCTGCCCACGTCCCGCCTCCCGCTCGTGGAGGACGGGGTGGTGCGGGGGTTCTTCTACGACCTCCGGGCAGCGGCGCTCGCCTCCGCCGAGCCCACCGGCAACGGGATGAAGGGGTCCCCGCTGGGTGGGGGCGGGTTCCGCAACCCGCCCGCGCCAGCCCCGCGTAACATCGTGATTCAGCCCGGGGAGGGGGACCTGGACGAGCTCATCCGCGACATGAACGACGGGCTGATCGTGGTTGACGTGCTCGGCCTGGGCCAGGGCAACGTCCAGTCCGGGGCGTTCTCCAACAACGTCGGCGTCGGGTTCGCCGTGAAACAGGGGCGGGTCGTGGGCCGGGTGAAGAACACGATGATCGCCGGGAACGCCTACGAGGTGCTCAAGCAGGGCGTCCTCGCCATCGGCGGGGAGGCGGAATGGGTGCATGGGACCATGCACACTCCCCCGCTCCTCGTCCAGGGTGTGGGCGTGGTCGCCCGCTGAACCCCTTGACAGAGTAACAGTGTTATGTTATGCTGGCCCCTCGTAGGAGGTGGCCAGCATGTTGATGCACGGGTTGTTCCTGGAAGAGGTCTGCCGGTGGGAGCACTCCGCCCGGCTCGTCCGAGCCGAGGCGGCCCGGGCGAGCCGGCGGGCCGCGGCCGATCACGGGCGGGGCGAGGAGCAGCGCCCCCGGCGCTGGGCGTTCCTGCGGTCCGCGCTTGCCGCAGCGGCCGGCCGGCGGTAGGACAGCACCGCCATGGACGAGGAGCTGATCGCCAAGAAGGATGTCCTGGAGCTGACCGGCATTTCCTATGGTCAGCTCTACCGGTGGAAGCGAAAAGGGCTCATCCCCGAGGCGTGGTTCATCCGCCGCTCGACGGTGACGGGCCAGGAGACGTTCTTCCCGAAAGAGAAGATCCTGGCCCGTATCGCCCAGATCCGGTCCCTCAAGGAGGAGCGTTCTCTCGACGAGCTGGCGCAGATCCTGGCCCCGGAGGCAGCCCCGGTGGGGGCGCGGTGGGACGACCCCACCGCCCTTGCCCCGATCGGCAAGGCCGGAAAGAGCCTGCTGTGGAAGGAGGGCGGGTACACGTTTCCGGAGCTCGTGGCCCTCGCCTGCGGGGCCCAGGCCCTCCGGGTGGGGGTGCGGCCAGCCGAGGCGAAGCTCCTCGTGGACCTCGTGCGCGAGGAGGAGGAGCTCCTCCGCTCCCCGACCGGGGTCGTGGTCGTCCTCGGGGAAAAGGCGGTGAACCTGGAGGGGCTGTCCCTGCGACTCACGTTGGGCGTGCTCGGGCGGGAGCCCCTTGTGCTCGACCGGGAGTCGCGGGTCAAGCACCGGGTGGACCTGGAGAAGGTGGTGGAGCAGGTGAAGTTGGCGCTGGGGGAGGTGCGCTGATGGAGCGACACAATGTTTCCATATCCGGGGCGGGGAAGATCACCGGAGGCGAGTACGGGGACGTGCGCATCGCCGGGTCCGGGCGGGTGGAGGGGGACGTCACCGCCGAGGAGCTCTGCATCTCCGGGTCGGGGAGGGTCCAGGGCAACGCCAAGGCCCGGGAGATCACGGTGTCCGGGTCGGCCAAGTTCGCCGGCCGGGTCGAGGCGGACGTGCTCGAAACCTCCGGGAGCTGTGGCATCGACGGGGACGCGGAGGTGAAGGAGTTCCGGTGCTCCGGGTCCCAGCGGGTGGGGGGAAAGCTCCGGGCCCACTACGTGCGGGCGAGCGGTTCTCTCCAGGTCGGGCAGGACGTGGAGGCCGACGTGTTCACCGCGTCCGGCAAGTTCGAGATCGGGGGGTTGCTCTCCGCGGACCGGGTGGAGGTCAAGCTCGTGGGGAACAGCCGAGCCCGGGAGATCGGGGGGGAGCGGATCGAGGTGCATACCGGTTCCGGGTTTTCCCTTGGGATCAACTTGGCTGGCCTGCGTCTTGGGAGGTTTGCCACCGGTTCCCTCACCGCGGAGACCATCGAGGGGGACGAGGTGGACCTCGAGGCAACCGCGGCCCAGATCGTACGGGGAAAGAACGTTCGCATCGGCCCGGGGTGCGAGATCGGCACCGTGGAGTACTCCCAGTCCCTCCAGGTCCACGAGGAGGCCACGGTGCGGAACCGGGTGAAGGTGTAAGCATGAGAGCCAAAGGACCAGGGAACGTACGGATCCTCGGGGCGGGGGAGATCTCCGGGGGGATTCGGGCGGTCCGGCTGCGGGTGTGGGGGGCGGGTGAGGTCGACGGGGATGTGGAGGCCGAGCGGATCCGCGTCCTTGGGGCCTGTGAGTTCAGGGGCGAGGTCGCTTCCCGGGACATGCGAACCTGCGGGGCGTGTGAGGTGTACGGAGGGGTGCGGGCG
The DNA here is from genome assembly GCA_014361055.1 of Candidatus Bipolaricaulota bacterium. Taxonomy (GTDB): domain Bacteria; phylum Bipolaricaulota; class Bipolaricaulia; order Bipolaricaulales; family Bipolaricaulaceae; genus JACIWI01. Next base: position 5,002 of record JACIWI010000099.1, on the reverse strand, counting down.
CGGTTCCTCCGGGCCACGGGGGCGTTCGAGGCCGGGCGGGTGGAGGCCGAGGCGGTGCGGGCCTACGGGGCGGCCGAGGTCGGCGGGGACCTCGTGGCCAAGGACGACGTGCGCCTGCGGGGGGTCCTCGAGGTGGCGGGGGACGTCCAGGCCACCCGGTTCTCCGCCCGAGGGAGCGTGGCCGTGCAGGGGCTCCTTTCCGCCGATGCGGTCCTGATAAGGCTTCACCGCCCATCCCATGTCGGGACCATCGGGGGGAGTCGCATCGCCGTGCGGAGGATGTCCTGGCACCGCCGGGCCATCGCCGCGCTCCTCAGGCGGAGGGGCGAGCCGATGAGGCTCGTGGCGGAGGCCATCGAGGGGGACGAGGTGGACCTCGAGGCGACCGCGGCCAACGTGGTGCGGGGCAAGAAAGTCCGGATCGGCCCGGGCTGCCGGATCGCCAGGGTGGAGTACCAGGAGACGCTCGCCGTCCACCCGGAGGCGGTGGTGGACGCCCAGGTCAAGGCCTAGGCAGGGGCCATGGACGGACATCCCTCGAGTTGGAAACGCCGGTTCTTCACGATTTGGACCGGGCAGCAGATCTCCCTCTTCGGGAGCGCGGTGGCCCAGTTCGCCCTCGTGTGGTGGCTTACGAAGACCACCGGTTCGGCCACGGTCCTGGCCACGGCGAGCCTCGCGGCGATGTTGCCCCAGGTGGTGCTGGGACCGTTTGCCGGGGCGCTCATCGACCGGTGGAACCGGCGCTGGGTGATGGCGGCCGCGGATGGGGCCATCGCCCTGGTCTCGGCCGGGCTCGCGCTCCTCTTCTGGACTGGGCAGATCCAGGTTTGGCACATCTACCTCGTCAAGGTCATCCGTGGGCTGGGCGGGGCGTTTCACTGGCCAGCGATGGCGGCCTCCACTTCCCTGATGGTCCCGGATAAGCACCTCTCCCGGGTGGCCGGCCTGAACCAAACGATGTACGGGGCGATGAACATCGTTGCCCCACCCATCGGAGCGATCCTCCTTGCGCTTCTGCCCATGCACGGGATCCTGGGAATCGACGTGGTCACCGCGGCAATGGCCATCGTTCCGCTCCTGTTCATCCCGATCCCCCAACCCATCCGGGCGGCGAGCAACGGACGAAGGCCCCCTTACCTCGCAGAGGTGTACGACGGGTTCCGCTACTCCTCCTTGGCGCCTCACTCCTTAACTTCCTCGTGAATCCAGCGTTCACCCTGTTGCCCCTGCTTGTACGGAACCATTTTGGCAAGGGGGCGTTGGAGCTCGGTTGGCTGGAGTCCGCGTTCGGGATCGGGATGATCCTCGGCGGGCTCATTTTGTCCGCGTGGGGTGGGTTCCGTCGGCGCATCTTCACAAGCTTGACGGGTATATCCGGGATGGGGATCGGGATGCTGGCGATGGGCTTCCTTCCACCAAGCGGTCTCCTTCTCGCCCTGGGGGCGATTTTCCTAGTGGGGGTTATGAACCCCATCGCCAACGGACCGCTCATGGCGTTGTTCCAGTCGGTGGTGGCCCCGGAGATGCAGGGCCGGGTGTTCTCCCTCATCAGCAGTTTGGCCGGGGCGATGATGCCGCTTGGGCTGGCGGTGGCCGGGCCGGTGGCGGACCTCGTTGGAATTCGGTTCTGGTACGTGGTGGGCGGGGCGACGATGATCGCCCTGGGGGCGGCGGGGTTCTTCGTGCCCAAGGTGGTGCACCTGGAGGACGACCGAAACAGGGTCGCCGCCCCGCAACCGGGAGACCCCGCCGGCCCAGCCCACGGCTGACCAGGGCACCCTGTTCCCCCGCCGTTCTCCCATCCGTTGGCCGGGGGCGGCGGGCCGGGTAAGCTTCTCCCCGCAAGGAGGACAACATGCGCAAGCTCGCATGCACGATTTTGATCCTGACCTCGTTCGCCCTCTTCGGGTGCCTGAACCAGTCCACCGGGCTGCGGGCGGTGATCGCCACCACCCCTGACCCGCCGCGCGGGGAGTACCCGCTCGACGTGACGTTCGACGGCACCCGGTCCACCGGCGAGATCGAGCAATACCTGTGGGACTTCGGCGACGGCACCACCACGGACGGCCCGGTGGTCAGCCACACCTACAACGAGATCGGCCAGTACACGGCGTACCTCACCGTGGTCTCCCCGACCGGCGACACCCGTCAGGCCAGCGTCACCGTGGACGTGCGCTCCAAGCGCCCGGTGGCCCGGTTCACCATGTACCCGTTCTTCTCCGTCCAAGCTGAGCAAGAGATCACGTTCGACGCCTCCGATTCCTACGACCCGGACGGCACAATCATGGAATACATGTGGAACTTCGGCGACGGAAGCTGGACGAGCACCAACGGGCCCCAGACCACGCACGACTATGATAAGGCCGGCGAGTACTGGGTGACGCTGGTGGTGAAGGACGACCACGGCGACGTGTCCCTACCGGCCGAAAAGAGGATCACCGTAACCGGGAAGTGTTGTGGGGGATGAGCTGAGGGTTCCGGACGTCCTCGCCGTCCTGCGGGACCTCGTCCTCCAGGTCCCGTCGGGGCGGGTGACCACGTACCGGGCGCTCGCCGAGGCGCTGGGCGATCCCGGGGCGACCCCGTTTGTGGCGGAGTGGCTGATGTCCCTGGAGGCGGCCGACCTTCCCGCGCACCGGGTGGTGCACGCGTCGGGGGCGGTCGGTCGAACCTGGGGACGCGCTCAGGAAGAGACGGCGCAACGGCTGATCGCAGAGGGGGTAAGGGTGGAAGGGGGGCAGGTGGTCCCCCTCACCCGGTACTTCTTCTGGGATTTCCGCACCGAGCGTCCGCTGGCCATGCTCCAGGCTGAGCAGGAGGAGATCGGCCGGCGCGTGGCGCTCGCCCCCCTGCCCGAGGTGCGCACGGTGGGGGCGGTGGACATCGCCTACCGGGGGGACGAGGCCGTGGCCGCCTATGTGCTGGGCGAACTGGGCGGGGATGTGGTGGACTACGTGGTGGCCCGGATGCCGGTGCGGTTCCCGTACATCCCCACCTACCTTTCGTACCGGGAGCTCCCGGCGTACCGGGCGGCGGTGGCGGAGGCGGAGCGGGCCGGCCTCGCCGCGGACGTGCTCCTCGTGGACGGAAACGGGGTGCTACATCCCCGGCGGGCCGGGGTGGCCGCCTACCTTGGGGTGCTCCTGGACCGGCCGACGGTGGGAGTGGCCAAGCGCCGGCTATGTGGGGACGTGAACACGGTTGGGATGGCAATCGGGGAATGGCGGCCGGTGGCGCTCGGGGAGGACACGGTAGGGGCGGCGATCCGGACGGACCGGAACCGGACGCTGTTCGTTTCCCCCGGGCACCGCGCCGATCTTGCCGGGGCGGTGGAGCTGGTGCAGGCGCTGACGCGCCAGACGGCGCTGCCCTGGCCGCTTATGTGGGCCCACGACCTGGCCGCCGAGACCGCTGCCGGCTGACTTCCGCCAGGGGGGATCAGGCCGTGTGCAGCGGGCGGTCGAGCGCCGCCAGCGCGGCTTCCCACAATCCCTCGGGGAAGGTGGGGTGGGCGTGGACCGTTTGGGCGAGCTCGGCCAACGTGAGCCCGGCCTGGATCGCGAGCGCCGCCTCGGCGATGAGGTCCGAGGCGTGGGGGCCGACGATCTCCGCCCCGAGGAGGCGCCCCCCCCGATCGGCCACCACCTGGAAATACCCGTCCAGTTCCCCCTCCGCCCACGCCCGGCCCAGCGCCCCGAGCGGGCACCGCCCCACGCGGACCTCGATCCCCTGGGCGGCGGCCGCCTCCGGGGACAGCCCCACCAAGGCCACCTCGGGCTGGGTGAAGATCGCCTGAGGGATGATCCCCACGTCGGGGGCCCCAACGTCGGGGATAAACCCCGACGCTACGGACCCATTGTTGTAGCGTCGGCCTTTATGGCCGACGCCCTCGCCCTTCATGGACGACGGGGGTTCAAGAGGGCCCGTAGCGTCGCCCTTCATGGGCGACGGTTGGGCCAACCACTCGGCGAGGAGCAATCCCTCGTGGGATGCCTTATGGGCGAGCAAGGCCCCGCCCCGGAGGTCGCCGATCGCGTAGATCCCGGGCGCGGCGAGGAACCCCTGGTCCGTAGGCACGAACCCCCGTTCCGGCCGGATCCCAGCGTGCTCGAGCCCGAGGCCCTCTGGCCGCGGGCGGCGGCCCACCGCCACCAGCACCGCATCGCCGGGGACCTCCTCCGTGCCGGCCGCGCTGCGCACGACGACCCCGTCCTCGGTTAGCCCCTGGGCGGCGGCCCCCAGGCGGAGTTCGATCCCCTGCCTGCGGAGGGCCTGGCGGAGGAGAGCCTCCCCGCGGCGGGACAGGTTCAAGCCGGGAAGGAGCCCATCCATCATCTCCACCACCGTGACATGGCTTCCCAGGCGGCAGTACACCGTGGCGAGCTCGAGGCCGATCACCCCGCCCCCGACCACCACCAGGTGCTCGGGCACGCGGGGGAGATTCAGGGCATCGGTGGACGACCACACCCGCTCCCCATCGAACGGAAGTCCGGGGACCTCGATCGGGGCGGAGCCGGTGGCGAGGACGATCGCCTGTGCGGCGAGCATCTCCTCCCGGTTGGCGCGGCGGATCCGGAGTTGACCGGGGCCGATCAAGGCCGCTTCCCCAGGGATGACCTCCACCCCGACCGCGGACAGGAGCTTTTCGATCCCGGCGCGCAGGTTGGTGACGATCTTGTCCAGCCACGCCCGCAAGCGGGCGAGGTCGACCTGGGGGTGGAGGGCGATGCCTGCGGTGGCCCACGCCTCGGTCCGGCCGAGGGGGGTGGTGGCGACGTACAGGGCCTTGGTGGGGATACATCCCTCGTTCAGGCACACCCCGCCCAGGGCGCGGCGTTCCACGAGCACCGTATCCACTCCGAGCTGGCCGAGCCGGCGGGCGGCCACGTACCCGGCCGGCCCGCCTCCGACGATGGCGACCCGAGTATGCTCCATGGCGGCCCTAGTGTAAGGGGTGTAGCGTCGGCCTTCATGGCCGACGTTCAAAGGTGTGTAGCGT
>JACIWI010000098.1 GCA_014361055.1 Candidatus Bipolaricaulota bacterium | reverse complement strand
GGGAGCGAGAAGGAGGAACGCCAGGAAGTAGCGGAGCCCGGCCACGGTGAGGGGGCCGGTGTACGTGAGGGCGGCCTTGACCCCCACAAACGACGAGGCCCAGATGGCGGCCACGAGGACCGCCTCGGCCAGGGCCAGCGGCCGGCCGGGCCATGGTGCCCGGACCACGGAAGCCTGCCGAGGATGCGCCATCGCCCCGCCCCCTATTTCGTGCTCTGCATGGCGATCCCTTGTGCGAACTGCCGGCGCATGACGATTAGGACCACAAGGGGCGGGAGCATGATGAGGATCGTCCCGGCCATGATGATGTTCCATTCCGCCGCGGTCCGTTCGCTGGTGATCATCATCTTCAGCCCGATCTGGGCGACCCGCATCTGGGGGGCGGTGGTGACGATGAGCGGCCACAGGTACTCGTTCCACATGTACACGAACTCGATCACAAACAGCGCGGCGATGTTCGTCTTTGAAAGGGGGATGAGGACGTTCCATAGGTACCGGAGTGGGCCGGCCCCGTCCACCCTCGCCGCATCGGACAGCTCATCGGGCACGGTGAGGAAGAACTGGCGAAACAGGAGAAGCCCGGTGGTGCTGGCAAGGTACGGGATGATCAGGGCATAGTAGGTGTTGAGCCACCCGAAGCTCGCCATGAGGCCGTAGGCGGGGACGATGCGCACCGGCAAGGGGAGCATCTGGGTGATCATGCTCAAGGGGAAGAGCAAGATCCGGCCGCGGAAGTGGAAGTGGGTGAACGCGAACGCGGCCAGGACAGAGAGGACGATCTTGCCCACCGCAACCGCGACCGCCACCAGGGCGCTGTTGGCCATGAGCCGCCCCAGGTTCACCCGGTGCCAGGCCTCAGTCACATTGGCGAAGAACTGGTTCCCGGGGACGAGTTTCGGGGGGAACGCGTACGCCTCCTGGTGGGTGAGTGTCCCCATCACGAACGTGAAGTACAGGGGGAACGCCACGGCAATGAGGATGAGGAGCAGCGTTGCGTGCAGCCCGACCTTGTACAGGGTCTTCCGGGACATCGTCCACCTCACCGGCTGTACACGGCCCTTCGGGTCGCGACCCGAAGTTGGAACAGGGCCATCGCCGCCACCATGAGGAACAGGACCACCGACTGGGCCGAGGCGAAGTTGACCCGGAGGCGGATGAACCCGTCTCGGTACAGCTTGTAGACCAGGATCTCCGTCGCCCCACCTGGGCCGCCTTGGGTCATGATGTCGATCAGGCCGAACACCTGGAAGAAGGCGTAGATCATGTTCACGAAGAGGAGGAACGCGGTGGTAGGCGACAGCATCGGGAACGTGATCCGCCAGAACGTCCGCCACGGGCCCGCCCCGTCCACCCTCGCCGCCTCCTCGAACTCCCGGGGCACGTTCTGGAGCCCGGCGATGTAGAAGCAGATGTTGTAGCCCAACATGTTCCACGCCGCGGCAGCGGCGGCGATGAGCAGGGCCGGGACCCCCTCGACGAGCATGTTGATGCGGTACCCGGTGATCCGGTACAGGACATACGTGCCCAGCCCGACCGCGGGATCGAAGAGGAGGGCCCAGATGATCCCGGCCACGGCCGGGGAGAGGGCATACGTCCAGATGAACGCGACCTGGTAGAACCCAACCCCGCGGATCCTCCTCGTGACGAGGACAGCGATGCCAAGCGACGCCGCCAGACCCCCAACGATGACCAGGGCGGCAAACCCCACCGAGGTCAGAAGGCTCCGCACGTACTCGGGCGTGGAGAAGAGCTGGGCGTAGTTGTCCAGGCCCACGAACAGCGTGGTCGTCCCGAACGGGGAGGTGCGGTAGAAGGACTGCTGGACCGCCTGCACGAACGGGACGACGAGGAACACGATGATGACGGCAATGGACGGAAAAATCAGGATGTAGGGAAGCAACCGGTGCCCGGGAAACCTTGCCTCCACATGATCTCCTTTGGATACAAGGCACCGGGGCAGGGGCATCCCTGCCCCGGTGCTTGGCGTCCGCTCCTACTTCACCAACGAACGGTACTCCTGAAGGGCCCGGTTGGCCTTGGCCGCGGCCTCGGCGAGGGCCGCCTCTGGGGAGAGGGTCCCGGCGAGGGCCTTCTCCAAAGCCGATCGGATGTAGTCACGGATCTCGACGAACGGCCCAAGCCGGACCCCGATCGAGGCCGCGGTGTCCTGGCGGCCGGACAGGATCTGGAGGAACGCCGTCAGATGGTTGGGGCTCTGGGCAAACCACCCCTCGTCCATGAGCTGCTTCAGCGCGGCGTTGGTGGCCGGGAAGTAGCCAGTGCCCTTGTGCCAGTAGATGTCCACATCGGGCTGGCTCAGGTACTTGAAGAACTCCCACACGGCGCGGAGCTCCGCCGTGCTCTGCCCTTTGCGCACCCAAAGGCTTCCTCCGCCCACCACCGAGTTGCCCCGTGGCTCATCGGAGAACCGGGGGAGGAAGCTGGTGCCGACCTCGAAGTTGGCCGTCTTTATGATGCTGTCGAGAGACGATGTAGACTGAAAGAGCATGGAGATTTTCCCACTGGTGAAGGCGGAGTTGGCGTTGTACTCAGGACCACCGTAGAGGAAGATCCCCTCCCGAGCGAGCCGCGTCCAGGTCGTAAACACCTTGACGCTGAACGGATCGGGCCATGTGACCTTGGTGGCGAGCCCCGCCCGGCCGTTTCCGTTGTCCGCGTAGAGGTAGTTGTGAATGGCGAGCTGCTGCTCGAACTGCCAGTCCGGCCAGCCGAAGGAGAGCACGTTCGTGACCACCCCGGCCTCGATGAGCCTTTTGCCGTACTCGTACACCTCGTCCCAGGTCGTGGGCGGCTTGTTGGGGTCGAGCCCGGCCTGGCGGAAGTGATCCTTGTTGTAGTAGAGGATCGACGTGGATGAGTTGAACGGGAACGACCACAGGTTGTCCCCCACCGAGTAGTAAAGCAGAATCGGCCGCACGTATTGTGCCCAGTCCCACGTCTCGCCAAGCATCCCCGGGATCTGGTATACCGGGATGATCGCATTGCTATCGATCATGGTCTGGGTGCCCACTTCATAGACCTGAACGAAGTGGGGGGCTGTTCCCGTGCGGTAGGCAGCGATGAACTTTGTCAGCGTCTCCTCATACGTTCCGGTGAACACCGGACGCACCTCGATGTCGGGGTGCGCGGCGTTGAAGTCGGCGACGATCTTCTCCAGGACCTTCAGCCGGGAGCCGCTCATGGCGTGCCAGAACTCCACCGTCGTCTTGCCCTGGGCCAACCCGACCCCCACCAGCACAGCCAACACCACGACCACCACCACGCGCTTCATCGTTCCCTCCTTTCATCTGAGAACGCGCTGCCTCTGGGCTTCCTTCCCGTTCGTCTCGTCCCGTTCTCACCCCCTCCCTCCCCGACCGGGCCGTCATCTCCCAGCGTCGAGGATCCCCCGCAGCCGCTGCGGCCAGTCGGTGATGATCCCGGTCACGTCCGGCTCGCGGGCGAACCGGGAAAGGTCGGCAGGTTCGTTCACCGTCCACACGTAGACCCCAAACCCGGCCATCCCAAGGCCGCGAGCCGCGTCGCGATCGAACGCGCTCGCCTTGGGGTTGAGGGCATCGGCCCCGACCTCGCGGAGGTAAGCCACCGGATCGGAGGGCATGCTGATCACCAACAGCGCCCCCGCGATCTCCGGGGCGATCCGCTTGAGGTACCGGATCATCTCGCGATCGAACGAGGACACCAGCACCCGCTCCGTAAGCCCCAGCTCGCGGATCAAGGCCACCGTCTTGTCCACCGTGTCCTTGCTCCGGTTGGAAAGAGGGGAGAGCGGGGTTCCCTTGAGCTCGATGTTCGCCCAGAGATCGAGCTCCTTCGTGAGGAGAAGCGCCTCCCGAAGGGTCGGCACCCGTTCCCCGTGGAACTCCGCCGCCTTCTCCGGCGGCACTTCCCCGGAGGCGATGGTGCCGAACGGGTCCTGGGCGACGAACCACGACCCGGCATCGAGCTTCTGGATCTCGTGCAAGGTGAAGTCGGCGACCCGCCACGGGGACCGTCCGGGGAAAACCGTGCCGGCGTCGGTGGTCCGGGCAAGGGCCTCGTCGTGCATCAGGACCAGTTCGCCGTCCTTCGTCATCTGGACGTCGAACTCCCATCCGTCCGCGCCGAGCTCCGCGGCGCGCCTCGCCGCGGCGAGGGTGTTCTCCGGCGCGACCGATCGCGCCCCGCGATGGGCGATGACCAACACGCTGGGCATGGATTCCCCTTTCCGAACCGGGTCCGCCGCCCCGTGGCCCCCCAAGAACACCACGGCCAGCGCCAGCCCGATGGCCACGAGCACCCTGTTCATCTCGACCCCCATCGGTGCCGGCCCCCTCACTTCTCCGTCTCCACGAGCCCCTTCACCAGCCACCGCTGCATCACGATCACCACGGAGATCGGCACGGCCATCGCCATCACCGTGGTCGCCATGACGAGGTTCCAGTCCATCAAGGACTCCGACGTTCCCAGCATCTTCACGATCCCGATGACCACGGTGTCCATGTTCCGCTCGGTGGTGATGAGGAGCGGCCACAGGTACTGGTTCCATCCGTACACGAACAGGATCACGAACAGGGCGGCGATGCTCGGCCGTCCCAGGGGGAGGATGATCGACCACAGGCACCGCATTGGCCCCGCCCCATCGATCTTCGCCGCATCGAGGAGCTCCTTGGGGATGGTCAGGAACACCTGGCGAAACAGGAGCGTCCCGGTGGCGGAGACCATGAGCGGAAGCGTGAGTCCGGCGAACGTATTGAGGAGCCCGAGGTCGGATGCCACCTTGTAACTGGGGATGATCCGCACCTCCAACGGGAGCATGAGGGTGATGAAGATGAGCCAGAAGAAGAACATCCGCAGGGGAAAGCGGAAGAACACCACGGCGTAGGCGGCGAGGATGGACACCGCGATCTTGCCGATTGCGATGGCGATGGCCATCGCCAACGAGTTCGCCATCATGATCCGGACCGGGGTCCCCGACACGCGCTCTCCGGTGCCGAACGACCATGCCTGGACGTAGTTCTGGGCCATGTACGGCCCCGGGGTAAGGGGGAGCCTGCCGCGCCCGATCGTGGCCGCGTCGTGGGTCGAGCCGATGAGCGCCATGTACACGGGGAAGGCCATGATCCCGACCCCGATCGCGAGCACCACGTGGGCGAGCCAGTTCTGCGGAAGCCGCAGCCGCCTGGGCATGTCCGTCCTCCTCACACGTAGTGGACCCGGCGCTCGATGAACCTGAACTGGACCGCGGTCAAGAGGACGACCAGCGCCATCAGGATCACCGACTGGGCGGCGGAGCTGTTGATCTGGAAGTTCTTGAACCCGTCGATGTACAGCTTGTAGGCCATCGTCTCCGTCGCCTTCCCTGGCCCCCCCTTGGTGAGGGCATCGATCGCCCCGAACGTGTCGAAGAACGCGTACACGGTGTTCATCACGAGGAGGAAGAACGTGGTCGGGGTAAGGAGGGGGAACACGATCGACCAGAACACGCGCTTGGAACCGGCCCCATCCACCTTGGCCGCCTCGATGAGGGACTTGGGGATCGCCTGGAGCCCGGCCAAGAAGAAGATGAAGTTGTAGCTCACCTGCTTCCACACCGAGGCCAGGATCACGAGGAGCAGGGCCTGGGTCCCGTTCAAGGTGTAGTTCCAGGGGATCCCCACGCTATGGAGCGCTTGGGACAGGATGCCGATCGAAGGCTGGAACAAAAACAGCCACAGTACCCCGGCCACGGCGGGGGCAAGGGCGTAGGGCCAGATGAGGAGCGTCTTATAGACCCGCGCCCCCCGGATCGGCTTGTGGGCCATCACCGCCAGGAGCAAGGCCACGGAGAGGGCGAGGAGGGCCACCGCCCCGGAGAACAGGAACGAAAGGCGGATCGACCCTAGATAGTACGGATCGGCGAACAGGGCCTTGAAGTTCGCCAGCCCCACGAACCGGGTCCGCAGGCCAAACGGGTCCGACCGGAGGACCGACTGGTGGATGGCCTGCACTGCGGGCCAGATGAAGAAGATCGCGGTCACGGCGATCTGTGGAGCGACCAGCAAGTAGGGCAGGAGCTTGTTCGAGAACGTGGCCTGTCCCTTCACAACCGCTCACCC
>JACIWI010000097.1 GCA_014361055.1 Candidatus Bipolaricaulota bacterium | reverse complement strand
CTGGATTTTGTTCGCTCCATGGCCTGGGCCAATGGAGGCTTTTATGTGGGTGAGCTTCAGGCAGGCTACGGGGTTTTTGGGATGAAAGTCAGCGTTCCGGTCACAGCCGAAGACCTCCGCCACTGGCTGTGGAGTATGGTGGCTTATGGTGCCAGAGCGGTCAACATCTATGCTTATTATCCGATGAGTTCCGGTTATGAAGCTGGCGGTTATGGTCTGGTGGAGCTTGACGGAAAAATCACACCAAGAGCCAAGGAAGCCGGTCGGATTGCTAAGGTCATTAATAGAAATATGGAGCTTTTTCTTCGAGCTCAACCGCCCCGGGCTGAAATTGCCGTCCTTTATAATCCACTCTCTCATATGGTTGGTGGCCAGCAGACTTTTACCGGAGAAGGTCAGCCGGTCGGCTACAACAATCTAAGTGAATCTCTTCAGGGCTGGCATCGAGCTTTTTATGAACGAGGAATTAAAGTTGATTTCCTTCATGTTCGTGACCTTAAAAAAAGGGCCAGAAATTATAAGCTAATTATAGTTCCTTATTCGGTGATGATTTCCGGCCCGTATATTCAGGAGCTGATAAAATTTGTAGAACAGGGCGGGACCTTAGTGACCGAAGCCCGCTGTGGCTGGATAGATGAGAAAGGTTTTTCTTTTCCGGTGATTCCTGGCGGTGGTCTGGATAAAGTTCTCGGCTGTCGAGAAGCCCGGCTCTTGCCGATTCAGAAAATCGGGAAGATTGTCATCAGCCAGAATCATCCAGCTTTGCCTCTGTTGAAAGCAGGGGATATGCTTGATAGTGTCTTTTTTGAAGAATCTTTTGAGGTTAACGATAAGCAAGCTCAGGTCCTGGCCACAAGCGAGGATGGCCAGCCGATGATGGTCGTGGCTCCCTACGGAAAAGGCCAGGCGATGATTGTTGGCTCTTTTGTTGGTTCGGCTTATCATCATTTCAGAAATATTAATAACGGCAAATTTATGGCCGGACTGGCTGACTGGCTGGGGATAAAATCGGCAGCTGAAATTAGAACTCTCCCGGAAGAAGCCCTGATTGAATTGAGGTGGCTTGAAGGTCCAGATTACTGGATTCTTTTTGCTTTTAACCGCAGCGAAGAGAAAACGCGAAGCCAGGTTCTTTTAAGCCTGCCCTGGTCAAAAGTGGAGATAAGAAATTTAGAGACAGAAGAAAAAGTTTCTTTTATTATGGACAGGAACAAAGTCAGCCTGAACCTCGAACTTGAGCCTCAGAATGTCCGAGTTTTTCTGATTAAGAAGAGCTCGTAGGAAAAATTTAATGTCACAGAAGGTTCCAAAAAAGCCTATCGAAAATTTTGGGGATGAGATGACATTTATGGGTGCTGGTTAAAATGGGTTTTTTGAAGGAGAATTTTTGGGCAGCTCAATTTTTCAAAAAGCTCACTTTGAAAGCTTTAATTATTTTAATGTTTGAGGTTTCTCAGTCAAATGTAGCCTTAGACCAGAAAAAATATTAAAAAACTTACAGAAGACAAGAGATGAAGGAAAGGATTAGGAAAAAATGAACACAGCCAGAAGTAAAACCAGAAGTAAAAATAACCAGGGTTATATCGGGGCGATTGATGTTGGCGGAACAAAAATGGCTTCAGCTCTTTTTACCGAAAATGGCCGATCTGTCTTTCGCTCGCGAGTTATAACCCACGAAGCTGGTGGCCGGGAAGCAGTTGAGCAGATCGTTTCCCTTCATTTTCAGCTTGAAGCTGAAGCCAGAAAACGTGGCCAGGCTCTGATGGCTATGGGTCTGTGTGTTCCGGGCGTGGTCAATCCCCGGACCGGCCTGGTCTGGGCTCCGAACATCAAAGGCTGGAAAGATTTTCCGCTGGTTAAATCTTTGAAAAAAGAAATCCCAAAGCCAGTTTCAGTCATAAGCGACCGAACGGCTTATGTCTTAGGCGAAGTCTGGAAAGGAGCAGCTTGCGGCCAAAAGAATGTGATTTACTTAGCTGTGGGCACTGGAATTGGTGCCGGTATTATGGCTGATGGGCAGGTCATCCACGGTGAAGGTGACCTGGCCGGTGCCGTTGGCTGGATGGCCTTAAATCGGGAGTTTAAAGAAGAATACCTTAAGCTCGGCTGTTTTGAGTGGGAAGGTTCCGGTGGGGCCTTTGCCAGGAAAGCTCAGGCTTTAATCGAAAGTCATCCTGAGATTTTTTCTAAGAAAAAAAACACCGGTAACGAAGCTGAAAAAAGTGCTGTGGAAAGAGTCTGCGAGGAAGCCAGGAAGGGCCAGCCCATAGCTTTGAAATTGATTGAAGAAATTCAGGATTATTTAGCCATGGGTGTGGCCAACTTAGTCAGTATATTTAATCCGGAAGTGGTAGTATTAGGTGGTGGACTTTTTCAGTCAGCTGACCTTTTTTTCGAGCCGATTAAAAAGAAGTTCAAACTCTGGGCTCAACCCTTAGCTTCAAAAACCGTGAAGATTGTCCTATCAGCCCTGGGGCAGGATGCGGCTCTTTACGGCTGTGCCCGGGCAGTCTTAGAGAAGAATAAAGGCAGGATATCTAAAAGGCAATTTTGATATAAAAAGATTTGAAGAGAGAAAGGAGCCTTTAATGTCAGCTGAAAAATATCTCCAGAAAATTCAGGCCATCATCGAAAAAATTCAAAAAACCCAGATGAAAAAAATCTTGAAAGCGGCGGAACTGATGGCTGAAGCTATTGCTTCCGGGGGCCGGGTTTATCTTTTTGGCAGTGGGCATTCAGTCATCCCGGTGATGGATGTTTTCCCGCGGTATGGCAGTTTCGTCGGTTTCTATCCGCTCTATGACCCGAGGCTGATGTGGACTAATGTCATCGGACCGGGTGGAGCAAGAGAACTGCTCTGGATTGAGAGGAAGGAAGGATATGCAAAGGTTTTTCTTCAGAGCTATTCTCTCGAATCCCGGGATGTCATCATCGTTTTTTCTCATGGTGGTCGGAATGCTGCTCCGATTGAAGTGGCTCTGGAAGCTAAAGCTCGCGGGCTTAAAGTCATCAGCGTCTCCAGTCATAAGAATATGAAAGTCTCAAAACCATCTCACTCTTCGGGCAAGTTTCTGGCACAGGTGGCTGATGTGGCCATAGATAACTGCGTGCCTCCAGAAGATGCTCTGGTTGATGTCGGCCGGCCGGAGAAGATCGCTGCTGGTTCCACCGTGGCTGCGGTTTCAGTGGCCATGGCTTTAGTGGCTGAAACCGGCGCCCTTCTTGCCAGGCAGGGAAAGCTCACTCCGACCTTTGTTTCACCCAATGTTCCGGGGATTGCTCCTGATCACAATGATCGGGTTTATCGGGCTTTTACCGAGTTTTATTACAACCGTCCGGTAAATACCGAAAAATAATGAAAAAGCTAAAGGCAAGGACAAAGACAAGGATAATTAAGGCAACATTCTAAAGACAGACAAAAAATAAAAAGAAAGAACGATTGAAAAAAGGAGAAAGAAAAGGGAAAAATGGACAGCCAAAATTCAGAGATGGAAATAGAAAATAAAGCTTTAGCTTCGGTCCTGACTGCTGCCTGTTCAGCCGGGATGTTTGTTTTTGGAATTGTCATGGCCATCATTGGTGCTATCTTGCCAGAACTTTTTGAAACTCTCAGGCTGGAAAGAACCCAGGCGGGAAATCTTTTCTTTTTTATGAATCTGGGAATGCTGGTATCTACTCTTTTTTTTGGTCCGGTGGTCGACCGCTTTGGCTTTAAAATCTTTCTGGCTGCCAGCTCCTTGGTTGTCAGTTTAGCTTTTACCGGGTTGGCTTTTTCTTCAAATTATTGTCTTAGTTTCGGCAATTTTTCTGGGTCTGGCTGGAGGTGGCCTCAACGGTGGAGCCAATGCTTTAGTCAATGACCTTAATCCGGAGAAACGAGCTGCTGCTCTGAATTTTCTGGGGATATTTTTTGGCTTCGGGGCACTATTGGTGCCGCTTTTAATCGGCAGTCTTCTGAAACTCACCGGTTTGAGACCGGTCATTCTGCTGGCGGCCTTTTTGAGCCTTCTGCCGTTTATTCTTTTTTCGATTTTCAATTTCCCGCGGCCCAAACAGACTCAGGGTTTTCCTCTTAAAGATGTCAAAAAAATTATTGGCTCAGAAATTCTCTGGCTCGGGGCTTTTATTCTGTTTTTTCAGTCAGGGAACGAATTTTCGGTAGGGGGCTGGTTGAGCAGCTTCTTTCAGGAGAAATTTCAACTTGAGGCTGGTCATTCAGCTCTGATTCTTTCCGGCTACTGGTTGTTTTTGATTCTCGGCCGGCTGCTTTTTTCTAAATTGCTGGGAGTAGTTAAACGGGAAACTGTTGTCCTGATCAGTACTGGTTTGTCGCTTTTAGCCATGCTGGGGATGATCTTAAGTCCGGGGAAAATTCCGGCGGTGATCTTTGCCCTTTTAATTGGTCTGGGTTTTGCGGCCATTTATCCCACAACTCTTTCGGTCATCGGCGAAGCTTTTCCTAATTATTCAGGGACCGCCTTTTCTCTGGCCATAGGTACCGGGCTGGTCGGGGGAATGCTTTCGCCGTGGTTGATTGGCCGGGTCAGCCAGCATTATTCTCTGACCACTGCCCTTTTTATCCCCGTCTTTAATCTGCTGATGATTCTCGGACTGCAGAGCTGGCTACGCTCTAAACTTTTAAAGAGCGACGATAAATAATAGAAATTATAATAAGGGAAAGGCAATTTAAGCTGGATAAAAATCGAGAGAAGGGAAGCTTATATATGAAAAGATTTTCATATATTATCTTTGGGCTATTTCTGGCCATAACCCTGGTATGGATTGAAGCTGGAAATCTGGCGCGGACCGCTTCTGAGCCTCAATTAATAGAGCTCATAGTTCGCGGGGACGATATGGGAATGACTCAGGCGGCCAATGAAGCTTTTGAAATAGCTTTTTCTAAGGGGATTCTGACAACCGGCGGTCTGCTGGTGCCGGCGCCCTGGTTTGAAGATGCAGCTCGCCGCTGCCGCCAGAACTGGCAGTGGTCGGTGGGTGTCCATCTCTGCGTTAATGCTGAGTGGAAGGATTATCGCTGGCGTCCGGTGCTGCCTTTTGATCTGGTTCCGAGCTTGGTGGATGAAGACGGCTATTTTTATCCAACTGCTAAGGCCTTTTTTTCGGCCAGCCCACGAGTGGCGGAGGTGGAAAGAGAACTTCGAGCTCAAATAGACCGGGCACTCTCTCGGGGCCTCAGGCTCGATTATCTGGATACTCATATGGATAGTCTGGAGACAAAAGAAGAATTCAGGGCGGTGGTCAGAAAACTGGCCAAAGAATATGGCCTGCCAGTTTCCGGTGAATGTGGCGAAGACCGGGAATTTTTCGATATTTACAACGTTCTGCCCGAGCAGAAGGAAAAAGTTCTCATTGAAAAACTTATGACGGCCAAACCAGGTCTTTATCTTCTGGTAGTTCATCCCGGACTGGATACGCCGGAGGAAAGAGCCATTGTTGACCTCAATCCTGATGGCCTACAGAATGTCTATAAATACCGCTCCGCTGAAGTCAGGGCCATCACCACCCTCAAAGTGAAAAAAATTATCGCTCGAAGGAGCATTAAACTCTTGAGCTATCGGGATTTGAGAGAACAGGGCAGAGTTAAGTTTGACTGAAAAAGTGGCCGGCTCGAAATCAGCAACTTTTCGCTTTCTCCGGGTTAACCAAAAAGTGATAAAATATAAATCATAGAAACTGAAATTTGAAACAAAGGAGAATCGACAGGATGATGAAAGTCAGGGTTATTAGAGGTAATTTGATTTTACCCGACCGAGTGATTGAAGACGGTCTATTAGTCATTAAAGATGAAAAAATCGAAGGTGTTTACCGACCAGAAGAATTGCCCTCATTAGATTTTGTCGAGTTTATAGACCGTCGGAACCACTGGATATCTCCAGGACTCATCGATGTTCATCTCCATGGAGCCTTAGGGAAAGAAGTAATGGATGGGGAAGTGGAAAGCCTGCGTCAGATGGCCAGCCATCAGGCAGCCTGCGGAGTAACTGGATTTTTCCCGACTACCCTGACTGCCAGCCTGGAAGCCATGACCGCAGCGATTGAAGCGGTAAAGGAAGCTAAAAAAGAAAATTTACCATCAGAAATTCTGGGGATTCATTTAGAAGGGCCCTTTGTCAGCCTGAAGCGAAAAGGTGCCCAGGATCCCAAACACATCAGAGAAATTAATGACCAGGAACTGGAACGACTGACCGAGTCTCTTAATGGATTAAAAACCTTAATCACTATAGCTCCGGAAGCTGGCCGGAACCTGGATTATATAAAGAAAATGACAGAGCTGGGGTGGGTGGTTTCCATCGGTCATTCTGATGCTACCTATGATGAAGCCAGGAAAGCCATTGAAGCAGGGAGCAATCACGCCACTCATCTTTTTAATGCCTGGCGGGAATTCCATCATCGTGAACCAGGTGGAATTGGGGCGGTCCTGGATAATGACCGGGTGTTTGTGGAGCTGATTGCTGATGGCATCCATGTCCATCCCTGCTTCATTCGCCTGGCTGTATTCCGCAAAGGAAAAGATCGGGTTTGCCTGATTACTGATTCCTTAAAAGAAACCGGTCTGCCTGATGGTACCTACGCCTGGGGCGGCTTGGAAGTTGTTCTTAAGGGCAATGAAATCAGGTTGAAGGATTCGGGCGTGCTGGCCGGTTCGGTCCTTCATCTCAATCACGGGGTGAAAAATGTTCTGAACTGGACTGGGCTTACAGTCCCTGAAGTGGTATCCATGGCTTCTCTGACTCCGGCTAAAAGTGTTGGTCTTGAGGCCGAGCTGGGCAGCTTGGAGAAAGGCAAGCTGGCTAATCTGGCTGTTTTTGACCAGAACTTTGAAACCGTGGAAACCTATCTTCGGGGGAGAAGGGTTTATCCAGAAAGAAAATGAAGAATAAGGAGGGGAGATGAGGGGAAAATCAGCTAAAAATCTGGCTTTTAATTCAATTTTATTTCTACTGATTCTTACATTCTTGGTGATTTCAACTTCAGCCGCTGGCTCAGAGTCAGTCCGAACAGAAAAAACAAAGCCGGCTGCTGTGGCTCCCGGTTTTGAGTTTAAATTTCAACCGGCTCCGGCTAATATAGCTGGCTTTCCAGATTGCTCTTTTACCAGACCGTTCGGGTATAAGCTGGAACGATTCGGTCACATCTCTGCTCCTGGGAACATTGATAATAATTCTGAAGGCAGTGCCTGTCCGGTCGGGGGATTCGGAACAGGTGGCTGGGAATGGACAATCAGCGGCAATTTCCGTTACTGGTTTCTCAAATCGGGCTGGTTTGTAGATGATCCAATTCCGGCTGATGCTTTTCATCTCTTTATCAAAAAAGGTAATCAGAAAATTGTCCAGACACTTTCGGCTGATCAAAAGACCAATGTTCTTCAAAGCTGGAAATGGCCGCTGGCACCGGGAAGTGGAGATTATTTTGCCTTGTATCCAAAAAGTGGTTTTTCTTTCGAAAAGAATAAGGACTGGCCGGTAAAAATAGCTGTTGTTCAGTTTTCTCCGGTAATTCCAGGAAATTACCGGGAAACCAGTTATCCGGTTGCCATTTATAAATGGATCATCAGTAATCCCTCAAAATCTCTGGTAGAAGTCTCCATCATGCTCACCTGGGAAAATATGGTCGGCTGGGAAGCGGTTTGGCCAGGCGGAAATGTGCCCGAAACTCAATTTGTCTGGGACAGGAACAGTCAAGGTAATTACAGCCAGTTTGTGGCTGAAGGGCAGAAAAAAGCAATCATTTTTAAAAGAAAAGGAGCTGATATCCGTCAGGGAAATGCTTTAACCGGAACTATGGCCATGGCCACTGCAGAAATTCCGGGAAAAGCTGAAGTTTCCTACCTTCTGGACTTTGACCCGACAGGTGATGGGGCTGAAGTGATGGAGCCATTTGCGGCTTCAGGAAAACTGTTGTCGAAAAAAGAAGAGTCAAGAGAATCGGCCGGAAAAAGCCAGAGAGTCGCTTCGGCTCTCTGCCTGACTCTGAAATTAAAACCGGGTGAAAAAATAGAAGTACCATTTGTCCTGAGCTGGGATTTTCCTTATTACGAATTTGAAAAAGGTGTGAAATACAGGAAAAAATATACGGAATTTTTTGGAGCCGACGGAGGGAAGGCTCAAGCTCTGGCTTTTGAAGCTCTGGAAAAATACAGCCAGTGGGAAAAAGCCATCGATAGCTGGCAGCAGACGATTCTGAGCCAGAAAAAACTGCCAGCCTGGTTCAAACAGATTCTTTTCAATGAGCTTTATGTCCTGAGCGAAACCAGTATCTGGGAAGCTTCCACTAATCTTTTCACTTATTTAGAAAGTGCTGATTATCTGATGTACGGAACGTTCGATGTTGATTCTTACTGCTGGCAGGTTCTGGAGCTCTGGCCGGAGCTGGAGCTCAGGAACATCCACTTTTTTGCCGAAACGGTAAATCTAATCGACCCGACTTATAAGATTTATCAATACGACCAGGTTTTTCCCAAAGAAGTTCCGGCTGAAAAGAAAGGTTATTACTGGAATGTCAACAAAGAGAGGGGGATGATTCCCCACGACCTCGGTTCTCCCCGGGTCAGACCCTGGGTGGTGCTTAATGCTTTTGACTGGCAGAACGGAAATGTCTGGAAAGACCTTAATCCCAAGTTCCCGCTTCGGGCTCTGCGTGATTATCTGGCTGCAGGCAAAGAGGATGTGGACTTTCTTAGAGAAGTTTTCGCTGCTTCAGTTTTAGCTCTGGACACTCTGGAGAAAAGGTTCGGGCATCCGGAATCTCATATTCCCCAGAATGAAGCCATTCCGGATCAGACCTACGACACCTGGCGGATGAAAGGCACCAGTGCCTATGTGGGTCTCCTCTGGCTATCTTCTTTAAAAGCCACCTGCCGCTTAGGTGACCTGCTTTTGGAAAAGAGCCTTGAAGAAGTCAATGGGGTGAAAATAAAAGATGTTCAGAAACGGTATCTGTCCTGGATAGAAGCTGGGAAAAAAGAAGTCCAGAAACTCTGGAATGAAGAGAAAGGCTATTTCCATATCGACAGCCATACTG
>JACIWI010000096.1 GCA_014361055.1 Candidatus Bipolaricaulota bacterium | reverse complement strand
CCCCATGTGGTACAGCATGTACGCCCCGACCATGACCTGCGCCCGGGGGTTGTCCCTGTCGGCAGCCGGGTCGAAGCCGAGCGCACGCGCGTACCTCTCCCAGTTCTCCGGGAGGACCTGCATCAGCCCGTAGGCCCCGGTCCTCGGGTTTTCGCACAGCGGGTCGAACGAGGACTCCCTCAAGGCCACCGCGGCCAGGAACCACCAGGGGATGCCGAACCTCTCCTCGGCCTCCCTGAAGCACGACACGAGCTCCGCCGGCACGAGGAAGCCCGAGACGAAGCCGTACCCCGAGCTCCTCAAGAGCCAGTCGAGGCGCTCCCTCTTCGCCGTGAACCCCTCCCCGGCCTCCAAAACCATCGTGCGGTTGAGTTCCGGGTCGTCGGCGCCCGAAGTGCCGCAGAGCTCCTTGAGATAGCTGTCCAGCCGCTCCCACCGGGACACGGTCACGGTGTCCTTCAGCCGCTCGTAGGTGACTGTCGTGTTCCCGCGGGTTTCGGTGACCCACTCGTAGCGGTACCGGAAGTGGCCGTAGATGGTGTTGGCCTCCACCAGGAGGTGGACCGGGTAGGTGACGGTCTCCGAAGTTGCGTTCCCCCCGGCGTCGGTGGAGGTGGTGGTCACGGTCACGCGGGACTCCTTGTAGTAGAAGAACGGCCTCAAGTCCCGGGCGACCTTCTCCCGGAGGCCCGCGGGGACCTCTTCGGCCCCGGCGGCGTAGGCCCAGAACAGGCAGACGGAGTGGACCGTGCCCCACTTGAGCTCGAGCTGGGCGTCCTTGCCGTAGCGGTCGCGGGCCCAAGGGGCGTAGTCTCCCTTCCCCGGGTACCACTCCCCCTCGCCCGGGACGAGCCACCTCTCCTCCCTGTTCGCCTCTTCAGCCAGGCGGACGTACTCCTGCCGGATCGCCTCGTCCTCCGGGGAGGGCTCCACGCCGGCTAAGGCCCCCTGGGAGGTCATGGCGGAGTAGGTGGCCGCGACCAGCACGAAAATCAGCAGGAAAACGGCCAGCGCCGCGGCGGCCGGAAACAGGTAAGGCCCCAGGGCAACGAGGAGCTTCTTGAGCAGCGCCCTCCCGGCGCGCCCGGCCAGGTTCCCGGCGCGCTCAAACCGCCTCTCAAACTGCCGTACGGCCTGCCGTTCGGCAGAGCGGGTCTCCTGAGACATGCCCTACAGCACCCTTTCCTGTTTCTCCCGGCGGTGGGCCTGCTGCTGCACCTCGGCGGCGTACTCCTCCAGCCTGCCCTTGAGGCGGGCGAGCTCTTTCCTGGCCTCCTCCAGCTCCTCTTCGGGCACGGCCGCCCTTAAGCTGGCGTCCTCCGGCTCCTTTTTCACGACCTCGGGCCTCTTCGGCCCTAGCCCGGAGGTCCTTGGCCTCTCTAAAGGTCAACTCCGCAATGACCGGATCCCTGATGCCTTCGGCCCCGATGCTCCGTTTCAGCACCTCGCGCTCTTCGCCCGTGGGCTTTGAATAGTACTCCTCGTTTTTCGGTTGAGGCCTGAGCAGATCC
>JACIWI010000095.1 GCA_014361055.1 Candidatus Bipolaricaulota bacterium | reverse complement strand
GGGGTGATCCGATGAGGGTCCTCCTCGACCTCGCGTTCCGCGACCCGGCGGTGAACCTGGGCCGGGAGGAAGCGATCCTCGCCCAGGTGGCCGAGGGCCGCATGCCGCCCGCCCTGCGCATCTGGCGGAACGGGCGGTGCGTGGTCGTCGGCCGTGGGCAGAGGATCAAGGACGAGGCGGACCTGGCTCTATGCGAACGGTACCGCGTCCCGGTCCTTAAGCGCCCTTCTGGAGGCGGGGCGGTGTACCACCACCCGGGGAACCTGAACTTCTCGCTCTACCTCCCCTTAAGCGGGCCGTGGGCCTCGGTGCGCGGCTCGCAAGATCGTCTGAGCGGGCTCCTCGCCACTGCCATCCGCGACAGGTTTGGGCTCCCGGCCGAGGCCCGCGAGGGCGCGGTGTTCGTGGGCGAGCGCAAGGTGTCTGGCTCGGCCCAGCTCCGCCGCCGGGCCCTCCTCCACCACGGAACCCTCCTCCTTTGGCCGGACACATTGGCCATGGACAGCTTGCTCCTCGCCCTGCGCCCGGGATACGCCCCAACCGGTGTGCCGTCCCACCCCGCTCCGGTGGGCCACCTCTCCACCCTCACCGGGCGGGAGGTGACGGTGGAGGACGGGATCCGCACGATCCTGGCGGCCTTCCGCCCCTTGGGCGTACCGGCGGTAGAGGCGATCTCTCTCCGGGAGTGGGCCCTGGCCCATGGGCTGGCGGCGGGGTACCAGGGGGAAGCGTGACCGACCGTCCCACCACGGCCGACCTCCGCGTGATCGCCTGGCAGCTTGGCCGGCCCCCGGAAGGGGTGCTGGCCGTGGCCAGGCGCTGCCCGTACGGCTACCCCCAGGTGGTGATGAGCCACCCTTTGCACCTGCTCGAAGACGGATTCGTGGTGTTCCCCACGCTATTTTGGCTGACGTGTCCGTTCCTCGTGGCCGCCGTTTCACGCCTGGAGGCCGCGGGCGGGGTCAAGCGCTACGAAGCGCTGCTCGCCCGGGACCCGGACCTCGCCGCGGCCTACGCCCGCGCCCACGAGACGTACCGGGCCGAACGCCTGGCCCTGGTTGCGCCTAAGGACCGCGAGTTCCTGATCGCCCGGAACGCGTGGGATGCGGTGGAGACGGGGATCGCCGGCCTGCGGAACCCACGGCGGGTGAAGTGCCTCCACGCCCAGCTCGGGCAGTTCCTCGCCCGGAGGGAGAACCCGATCGGGGAACGGGTGGCGGCCGAACTTCCCCGCCTTTTCTGCCCGCCGGAGCAGGTCCTGTGTGAAGCCGCTCAGATGTAGTGCGAGCCAAAGGGCGAGCACGACCGGATCCTGGACGGCGGGGAGAAAAAGAAAGGGGCCGCGGAAAGCGGCCCCTTCGCTCGGCAAAGATGCGTTTGTACTACGGATCGGCCTTGACCGTGGGCGGCCGGTTCACGTTGAGCACCCGGATGGTCAGGCTGTCCTGGACGCTCGCCCCGCACGGGTCCATGACGTGCAGGATCACCGTCACGTCCATCGCCTCACAGCCCTCCACTTCCGGGGCCACGAACACCGGGCACAGGGTATCGGCGCCTGAGAGCGTGCCTGCGCTCGCCCACCATGAGATCGCAAGCGCCTCCCCGTCCGGGTCCCCGGCCTTCCCGAGGATCATGATCTGGCCACCCTCCGGCACCTGGAGGTCCGGGCCCGCATCGGCCCACGGGGCGCGGTTCACGTTGCGCACGTGCACGCGCACCGTGTCCTTGGCCTCCGCCCCACACGCGTCGCGCACGGTGAGGGTGAGCTCGACGATCTCCCCTTCGCACCGGGTGGTGAACGGGGCGATGTAGGTCGGCTGCAGCGCCCGCGGGTTATCGAACGACCCCCGGCCACAGGAGGCGGCCCAGACATAGGTGAGCGGATCCCCGTCCGGATCGCAGGCCGAGGCAAGGATCTGGATCCGGCTCCCCTCGTCCACCACGAGGTCGGGCCCGGCATCGGCCGCCGGGGGATGGTTCACGTTGCGCACGCGCAGGATCAGGCGGTCCATGGCCTTGGCCCCACACGCGTCCTCCGCCACCACCGTGATCACCACGTCCTCGCCCTCGCAGGCGGTGACCCACGGGGCGTAGTAGGTGGTCTCCACAGCATGGGGATCGGAGAAGAACCCCGTCGGGGCCGACCAGGTGACCGTCACCGGGTCGCCGTCCGGATCGTGGATCTCAGCCCGCAGCACGATGCTTCCGCCCTCGTCCACCGCTTTGACGGCCGTGGGGGCGGTGCAGACCGGTGGGGTGGGCGGTGCTGGCGGGCACGGCTTCGGCTGGACCGGGGGTGGACACGGGGCGCAGCTTCCCTCATCGTAGATGAAGTTCTTGCCCGGCCCGCCGTCGATCACGTTGCACCCCGGACCGCCGAGGATGATGTCGTTGCTCGGACCACCGTACAGCCTATCGTTTCCGGCCTCGCCCTCGATCCGGTCGTCACCGTCCTCGCCGTACACGATGTCGTCGCCCGGGCCGGCGAGGAGGAGGTCCGCCCCCGGTCCGCCCAGGAGGAGGTCGTCCCCCTCCCCGCCTTGGACGAGGTCGTCGCCCGGGCCGGCGAGGAGGAGGTCGTTTCCGGCAAGGCCGTAGATCTGGTCGTTCCCTCCCAAGCCCAGGACGAGGTCGTTCCCTGCGGTGCCGAACAGGACGTCGTCCCCATCCGTTCCCACGATCACCCTGTCCGGAGGGTTCACCTCGAGGAAGCGAAGGATCACGTCCCACACTGGATCACTGCAAACGGCGTACGAAAGGTGATCCACGAGCAAGGCCACGATGGTCGGATCCACGCGGTACTTCCTGAAGCACTCCGGGATCTGTGGGGGCGGGGGCGTGACCACCGCGATCTCCCGGAACAAGGCCGGGAGCTGCGCGGGATCGCGGGCCACCACGAACCGTCCGCCACAGGCCTGGGCGAGCGCGGCGAGCAGGCCCTCCATCTCCGGCGTCACCGCCACGCCCACCACGTCCAGGACGTAGCCGGCCCCGCAAAGCTCCCGCGCCGCCGACATCGGGTCACCGTTGCAGGTCTCGACCCCGTCGGTGAGGAGAACGATCCGGGCCGGCGTGGACACCGCCCCGGCCGCGAACCTGAGCGCGTCGGCGAGCGGGGTCTTGCCCATCGCCGTGAGCCGGGCGATCTTCCCCTGGATGCCCGGCCGCTCGGCCATCCTATGCGTTCCGAACGGAACAAGGAGCTCGAGATCGGCGCAGCTTGCGGCCGCGCGATCCTTCGGCACCTGGTGACCGAACGCCACCACGGCGAACGGCGTCTCCTCGGAGAGTTCGGCCACCACCCGTACGAGCGCCTCTTTCGCCCACACGAACTTCGTGGTCGTGCCGGTCAGGACCTGGTTCATGGAGTTCGAGGCGTCCAGGATGAACACGATCCCCACCGGCGCCGCCCACGCCGCCCACGCGAGCGCGAGTACAGCCAGTACCACACAGATCTTCACTCTCATCATCGCCCCCTTTTCGGTGTTCGATGAGAACCAACTCCAGGCGAGACGGCACTGGGCATGAGCTTAAGGCAGAGGGATTATAGCATGAAATGCTATCCTGATCTGTAACAGGCGCTACACTCCCCGGGCTATGGGACGCGGATGTACCGGCGGCCGGCCACCTCCTGGATCAGGCCGGCCAGCTCCAGCTCCACCAACACCTGAGCCACCCGGCTGTGGGGAAGTCCAGTCCGCTCCACCAGGTCGGATGCCCCGAGGGGCTCCCGGGAGAGGAGCTCGTACACGCGCTGGGCGTCCGGATCGAGATCCCGCACCGGCGGGGTGCGTGGCCGGACCGGGAGGTGAGGGGCCGCGATCTCCTGCAGCACGTCGTCGGCCGAGGCCACGAGCTTGGCCCCGTCCTGGATGAGCCGGTTTGTACCTCGGGAAGCTTCCGATGTGATCGGCCCAGGCACGGCGAACACGTCCTTGCCCTGCTCCAGGGCGAAGTCGGCGGTGAGGAGCGCCCCGGACCTCTCCGGGGCCTCGACCACCACCACGGCCAGCGAGAGGCCGGCGATGACCCGGTTGCGGCGGGGAAACGTCCACTGGGCCCCGGGCATCGCCCACGGGAACTCGGACATCACTGCCCCATGGTCGGCGATGTCCGCCAATAGCCCCTCCGCCCCGGCCGGATAGGGCCGGCCGAGCCCGGACCCGAGCACGGCGAGGGTGCGGCCTG
>JACIWI010000094.1 GCA_014361055.1 Candidatus Bipolaricaulota bacterium | reverse complement strand
CGGACATCACTGCCCCATGGTCGGCGATGTCCGCCACTAGCCCCTCCGCCCCGGCCGGATTGGGCCGGCCGAGCCCGGACCCGAGCACGGCGAGGGTGCGGCCTGCGGCCAGCGCCCCATGGTGGGCGGCGAGGTCGATCCCCGGGGCGAGCCCGGACACCACTGTCACCCCACGGCCAGCCAGATCCGCGGCGAGCTTCCTCGCCACCAGCCGCCCGTAGCTCGTGCAGCGGCGGGTGCCGACGATGGCCACCGCGCACGCGTCGTCGGGCCGCCACTGGCCGAGCACGTACAGCACCGGCGGGGGATCCGGGATGTCCCGCAGCGGAGACGGGTAGTCGAGGTCGTCCACGGTGACCACCCGCGCTCCGGCCCGCTCGGCAAGGTGCAGCTCCTGTTCCGGGTCGGCGCTCTTCCGCTCGGCCATGGCCTTCTCTCCCGCCTCACCGAGGAGTTCCCCGGGGAGCCCGGTGGCCAGGGCCTGCCACGCCTCGACCGGCCCGCCGCAGTGGTCGAGCAGCCGCGCCCGGCGGCGTGGGGTGAGCGAGGGGAGAAGGTTCAGCCCGATCCACGCCAGCTTTCGGTCCATGGCTCACCGCAGGGATGGTAGCGGAGGGGCGGGGGTAGGGGTAGCATGACGGGCGACGGAAGGGGGGATGGCCGGTGCGTGTAGGGCTCGGCGTTGTTGGGTTGGTGGGGCTAGGAGCACTGGCGTGGATCGGGGCAGGGCAAGGGGTCGTAGAAGCGGTCATCGAGGGAGGGTACCACCACCATGCCTTGGCGGTCGTGGCCGCCGACGCGTGGGCGATAGCCCGGGGGCGGCAGGTGGAGGTATGGGGCGTGGATAACCCCATCGCCCCACGCCAGACGTTGCGGGGACCGACGGCCGAGGTGTGGTCCCTTGCCGCCTCTCCGGATGGGCGACGCCTCGCCGCCGGCGACGGGGACGGGGCGGTGACGGTGTGGGACCTCCGAACCGGCGAGGTGATCCACCGGCTGCGCACGCAGCGGTTCGGGCTGTGGACGGTGGCGTTCTCCCCGGACGGGGCGCTCCTCGCCTCGGGCTCCCACGATTCCAGCATCCGGTTGTGGGACATGACCACGGGCATGGAGGTCGGTTCCCTGGAGGGGCACCAGGCCTGGGTACGGTGCGTCGCGTTCTCCCAGGATGGGAAGCTCCTCGCGTCGAGTTCCTGTGATGGCTACGTCCTGATCTGGGATGTGGCGAGCGGGCGGCTCCTGGAGCGTATCCGCGCCGGGGCTGACGGGATCTACTCCCTGGCCTTCTCCCCGGACGCATCCCTCCTCGCCTGGGGGAACTACGAGGGGCAGGTCAAGCTGTACCGGAGGGAGGGTTGGGAGGAGGTGCGGGCCTTCGGCCCGGGCGCGTACAGCTCCATTTACGCCATCGCCTTTTCCCCGGACGGGAAGATGATCGCCGCCGGTGGGTTCGGGAGGAAAGTTCAGCTTTGGGATGTGGCCACTGGATCCCTCATCGCCGAGTTCCAGGGGCATACGGATCAGATTTGGGGGATCGCGTTCTTCCCTGATGGAAAGCGGCTGGTGACCACGGCCAAGGACGGGACGGCCCGGGTGTGGCGGAACGTGGACTGACGGATCGGGATCGCGCGCTGGCGGGGTTGGCCCAGCGGGTGGTGAACTGTCGGTCGTGCCCGCGCCTCGTGGCCTACCGAGAGGCGGTGGCCCGCGCCAAGCGTCCCATGTTCCGGGGCGAGACGTATTGGGGACGTCCGGTCCCGGGGTTCGGCGATCCCGCGGCCAAGCTCCTCATCCTCGGCCTGGCCCCAGCTGCCCATGGTGCCAACCGCACCGGGCGCATGTTCACCGGGGACGGCCCCCGGGGAGCGGGGGACTTCCTGATGAGCGCCCTCCATCGGGCCGGGCTTGCCAGCCAGCCCCATGCCCGTTCTGCCGACGACGGCCTCATCCTCACCGGCGTTTACCTCACCGCAGTGGTCCGCTGCGCCCCACCGGGGAACCGCCCCCTCCGGGAGGAGATCGCAAGCTGCCTTCCGTTCCTCGTGGAGGAGCTCGGGATCCTCGGGGACGTGCGGGCGGTGCTGGCGTTAGGCCGGGTCGCGTTCGACGGGTATCTGCGGGCCCTGGAGTCGATGGGCGTGGCGGCTCCTCGACTACGCCCCCGGTTCGCCCATGGGGCCACCTATGAGCTTGGAGAGGGCCTCCCCGTACTCGTCGCCTCGTATCATCCCTCTCGCCAGAACACCCAAACCGGCCGCCTCACCGCGGCGATGCTGGACGCCGTCATTGCCAGCGCTCACCCCTGACGGTGGAGGATGTGTGCGTAGGAAAATTCCATGCTTGGTGTCCCTCCTTTCCCTGTTTGGAAGACCTTCTTAGGAGGGACAGAGGGCTTTCTTCAACCCTGGCCAGGGAAGGCTATGGCGGGGTCCACGTGGTGATGGGCGACGGGTTCTATGGCGCTCCGGAAGGGGCTCCCTACGATCGGATCGAGGCCACCGTGGGATGTTCCGATCTTTCCCCGCAGGGGCTCATGCTCACTGATCTTCATACCGAAGTCCGACCCCCTTGTCCCCAACGGGAACCCGGGGCGGACATGGCTCATTGAACGGGCCCGCTTCTGGGAAGTGGTACGCCTCCCCTGAACGTCTCTTCCTGGACCGCCCGAAGGAGGAGCACCCCCAGCGCGGCGAACCCGCACCACAGGGCGAACCCCGGCCCTACGGGAAGGGCCGCCCCGGGCAGGAATGAGAGCCACCGCACCGCGCTGAGGTAGGGGGCGATCAGCACGGTGTGGATTGCGCTCCCCACCGCCGGGGCAAAAGAAAGCGGGGACAAGACGAGGATCAGGAGGCCGCCCCACAGGATGGCCGCCGTCCACGGCACAAGCAGCAGGTTCGCGAGAAGCCCGTACGGGGCGAGGTAGCCAAACGCAGTCCCCACGATGGGCATCGACCCGATCTGGGCGCAAACGGTCACCGCCGCAAGGTCCGCCGGGCGCCGCAGCCACCGTGGCATCCGGCCCCGCAGGCTCGACCGCAGCCACGCGGGCAGGAACACGATGATCGCCCCGGTGGCCGCGAACGAGAGCTGGAACCCCGCGTCGAGGGCCGACCACGGCCAGATGATGAGGACGACGAGCGCCGCCACGGCCACGCCCTGCAGAGGATCCAGCCACCGCTTGAGCACCCACCCTCGCTCCCACAGGACCCAGAACAGGCCGAGCACGGCGAACATGATCGCTGCCCGGAGGAGCGACACCCGCAGCCCGCCGAGGACGGCATAGAACGCCACCGCCGGGACCAGGATCAGGTACCGCCACGCCGGGCGCACCCGTAGGAGCCCGAGCAGCCACCACCCGCCGGCGGCGAACACCCCCACGTGGAGGCCGGACAGGGCGAGCACGTGGGCCACCCCGGCGGTGCGGAATGCTTGCTCTTCCTCCTGGGGCAGGCGTCCCCGTGCCCCGAGGAGGACGGCGGCGAGGAGGTCGCCCCCGTCTGCAGGCACCGTCGCGTAGAGCCGCTCGAGGAGGCGCTCCCGCACGTGCGCCGCCCAGCGGAGGAGGCCGGGCCCGCCGGGTTCGACCATGGTGACCTCGTTCGTCCAGAACAGGCCATGGATTCCGCGCCGGGCGAGGTACTCGCCCCACCCGTCCGAACTGGGCGGTCCCCACCGGCCGGTCAGGGCGACGAGGTCCCCAGGAGCGATCCTGGCCTCCCCCGGGACGTATGCGAGCAGCCTCACCGGGAGGTCCGCCGGTTGGAGGGTGACCGAGGTCGTACGGGCATGGGGCTCGGGGATGTCGACCACGCGGCCGGTGACCGCGCGCAGGAGGGGGAGCTGCCATTGGAGATGCGGTGGGACCGGTTCTTGCACGGTCAGGGCCGTCCCTGCGAGCAGGGCCGCTCCCCACAGGAGGGGCACCGACCGCCGCCACGCCGCACCCACGAGAAGGGCGAGGGCCACGGCCAAGCTCCCCAGCCCGGCCGGCATTGCGACACCGAGCGCGGCACCGGCCCCCAACGCCACCGCCAATCCGGGAAGGAGCGCCTGTCCCATTGCGTTCGCCCCCGTCGCGAGTATAATGGAGGCTACCTGGGGGTGACCGGTTTCGACGGGGACACCAAGGTGAGGTGGCAAGCGGAGGTCCGTCTCCTCCTTAAACCGGCGGAACGGCAAAAACAAATGCCGACTACGCAACTGTTCCCGCCTACGCCCTGAACTAAGCGTAGGCCGTCTCCGGCGTCCCTGCCCGTGGGCCGCCGTGGGGCGTGGACAAGACGGGCTAGTCCAACTGGCGGGCCTCAGGCTAGTTGGGTGACATCTCATGGGGCTCCTGGACCGAGCGATCCCGCCCGTGGGAGCGCAAGGTCCGAGAGACAAAACGCGGGCTAAGCTTGTAGAAGCCGAAGCCACGGTGTACTCGGACGCGGGTTCAACTCCCGCCACCTCCACCAGATGGCCGTGCTTGGGCGCGAGTTTCCGCGCCCAAGCTTGTTTGTTGCTTCCAGAGCGGTAAGACACCCCCAGGGTCTTCAGGTTATCCGTGCGTCCTCCCTAGGCAGATCCGGTATTCGTTTGCCACAGGACAGAGCGTGGTGTAGACCAAGGGAAAGGCGTCGCAGACAAACTGCAAGGATACAAACTCCGTCGGACACAAGGCCCGACGCTATAGAACCCGCCGTGGCTTCGTAGCGTCGGGGTTTATCCCCGACGCCGATTTAGGGATCGTCTGGGTTCAGTGTCTTGCAGGCGAACCTGGCTCCATCCTCCCCCGCCGAGGGGGCCTATCGGCATCCGGCCGAGCGAGGGCAATGGATACGGCCGGGATCCTACAACTCTGATCCGCGATCTTCGCCGAGCTAAGACGTGCAGATACCGCACCAGCAGGAACCCCATTACCATGGCCTCCTCCTGGCCGCTAGGCTTGATTTTGGATTGCCCAAACGGGTATAAACTGACGATGCCACCCCTTTAGAACCATGGACGACGACGACTTCTCGGTATAACCGCGATCGGGGCGGTGCTCCTGATTTTGCTCAGCCCGTGGTATCATGGGTCCCCGTTTGCACTCGCCGTGCCTCTCTGGCTAGTAGGCTTCTTTCAGCTTATGGGAGCAGGCACTATGATGGCGTTTCCCGCTGATCTGACGCCTGTTCACCTCCTTTCTATCTTGGCGGGCATGGCGATCGCCATGTTCCCCTGGCTTGGTCTGCATACCTTGGTGTTCACGACGAGCCGACGGCAGCGGGCTCTGCTTGCGGCGCCCATCGCTGGCCTGGCGCTGATCGTCGGCCTGGGGTTGCCGGCATTGGTCGAGATGAGGGCGATCGGGAGAGCGTTCGGGCCCTGGTACCTGGCTGGCATGATGTCGGTCGTTGGGTTGGGCCTATCCTTCGTCGGGAGCGGCGTGGTCGTTCTGCAAAGCGTTCCCAAAACCAGGCTGAGAGCCCTGGGCTACACTCTGGTCGGGTCAGGGCTGAGTATTACCGTGCTCATCGCGCTGCCTCTTGGCGTCCTTGGTCTCGCCATCTCCTACGCCCTCCTGGCTTCGCTTCTTGTAGGAGCCAACTCCAACAGCCCCGCGCACACACCCTGAGATCTATCCGCAACCAAAGAGTATATTCGGCATTGGTGGCGCAGCTACTTTTTTGGTGGGCGCTTCCCACCGCTTGTTCAGCGACAAAGCAGATAGGTGAAGGAGGGACCACATGCCGGTATGGGCAGGGGTCGCGGTGGTCATCGGCATTTGGTCTGTAGCCATGAGCACCGCTCGGGGATTAGCACTGAGAAAGGGCGTGGCACATGCATTCCGTCTAATGACCAGACGCTTCCTTGGCTGGTCTCTGATCGTCGTCTGTGCGCTCAGTGCGACGCTCCTCGTTCGGATGGTGGCGGTCCGTTGGGCGGAACTCGTCAGCGTTTTTGGGTCCGGCGCTCGTTGTGCGCCCCGTTCCGAGGTTCATGGGGCTTGACAAGGGGTGGCAGCGACCCTATAAAATAAGTGCTGCCATCCAAGGTCGAAAGCGGAGGTGATGGGGGTGGCAGCAGGGAAGAAAGCGGTTGTGGTGGCCCTAGCGGCCGTGGTGGCGGCCTTCCCGGCGTTTGCCCAGGTGACCGTGGCAAAGGCAACCCCAGGGGAGGACCTCTTACTTGTGTTACCCCAGGGTGAAGAGCTCACAGACCTCGAACTTGCCGCGATCCACGGGGAACGGACCGACATCGAGCTCGGAGGTGGTGGTGGAGGACTCCTATGGTTGGTGGTAGAAAGAGCCCTCTCGTATCTCCAGTCGAAGTATGCAGACGCTGTGAACTTGGCCCAGAGAGGCATAACCTATGTGGCAACAAAGGTTGTGCAACACCCAGTGGCTACCGACCTTACCCTTAGTGGCACACTGGGCGGCTTAGCTGGCGGACTGGCGTCAGAGAAGGAGACCACAGCTGGGAAGCTGACCGACGCGGCCAAGGGTGTTGTGCTGAGCCTGGGTACTACCCTGGCTGGTTACGGCGTCAAGTCCTTCGCTACCCGGGTGGCTCCTCCCCCGCCTCGGGTGATTGACCCCGAAGATCCCTGGACAATCCGCATGGGAAGGTAGGACGATGATGCGCGTGTTGCCACTGCTCGCGAAAAAATGTGTTCTGTTTCCCGTTCTCTCCATTGGCTGGGTAGCAGGGTTCATCTACCTCATTAGGGGAGGTCCTGCACGGTATGCATCATGGCCGTGGTGGCGCATTCTACTCGACGTGGTGCTGTTGTATGTAGTAGGGATCGCAATCCTCTGGTGGATTCCTGAGATGGTGCAAGCAGCGGCAAAGCGCCGCCTGGCCGCGAAGGACGAAACACACGCAAAGTGAACAAGAGCTGAATCCACTGGCGTCAACCCGCCCCCAGCGAGGCCAAGCAGGGGAGATCACACCAGGCGAAGGAGCGAGGTCAGAAAAAGAGTCAGTTGGCTGCAGATGCTCGGGTGTTCTAGACCTGAGAACACAGGCCAAGTGGGTTGATCCTCACGGCAAGGGACGATCGTGGCTGAACTGGTGCTGCTCGTGGAACTTCTGTTCCAGCCGGTTCCCTACCGCGACCTCCGGTACGAGGAGGTGGTGGGCCAGGCGGACTGGTACACGTGTGGGCCGGCGGCGGTGGCGACCGTGCCTGCTGCGGCATCCCCACCGTGGGGGCCGAGGTTGTGCGCCCCGTTCCGAGGTTCATGGGGCTTGACAGAGGGCAGCACCCCTATAATGAGTGCTGCCATCCAAGGTCGAAAGCGGAGGTGATGGGGGTGGCAGCAGGGAAGAAAGCGGTCGTGGTGGCCCTAGCGGCCGTGGTGGGGATCGTCCCCGTGTTCGCTCAGATGGGCGCAGTTCAGCCAGCGCAGGAAGCTCAGCCTTGCCTACCCATAGGCCAGGAATGCTCGGACGACGAACTCCTCACGGTCGAGGGTGAGATAGCATGGTACCTCGTAGCACTCCTCGACGCAGGGATTGCGGCAGGAAGTGCGATTGGTATTTACAAAATAGGTGGTCTGGACATTAGCGAAGGGGCTAAGATCGCGGCCATCGGTGGAGTTGCCGGAGCTGCAGCACTTATTGTAATCGGAATTGACCGCTACCTTTTGAGCGATCGCTAACTGGAGGCCAAAGTGACAGATTCATGGTTGGCAGTAAAGTCAGTAGCTATTGCATTAGTAGCTATTGCCATCGGCAAGTGTGCTGCCTGCCTCTCAAAACGAAACACAAAATTTGGAATGCACCGGTTGTTGATCGGTGTGCCCCTTGTTATCGTGCCTTGTGTGATTCTTACGTTCTTCCTCACCCGAACATACCCTACGGTCCAACTTCCCATCATTGCTGCCATTGCTGGCGGGGGGGCGTTCCTGTTAAGCACTCTCTTCCATCGTCGTCCTCGAGGGCGAAGCAGCTAATCGTCGTATAAAATGCTGGATGAAATCGGCCTCTACCGCAACCTGCGAAATGGTGGCTTGAGTGGGGGGACCACCATGATGTTGGTCGCCATTCAAAGGAGTGATGGGGGTGGCAGCAGGGAAGAAAGCGGTTGTGGTGGCCCTAGCGGCCATGGTGGCGGCCTTCCCGGCGTTTGCCCAGGTGACCGTGGCAGAGGCAGCCCCAGGGGAGGACCTCTTACTTGCGTTACCCCAGGGTGAAGAGCTCACAGACCTCGAACTTGCCGCGATCCACGGGGAACGGACCGACATCGAGCTCGGAGGTGGCGGAGGTGGCCTGGGGCCGATCC
Organism: Candidatus Bipolaricaulota bacterium; assembly: GCA_014361055.1. Lineage (GTDB taxonomy): Bacteria > Bipolaricaulota > Bipolaricaulia > Bipolaricaulales > Bipolaricaulaceae > JACIWI01. Next base: position 879 of record JACIWI010000094.1, on the reverse strand, counting down.
TCTGGTGGGCAGCACAAAAGGCTTGGGATGTGGCCAAAACGGGAGTGGTCGAGTTTGGGCGCCTGGTCGGCGAACTGGGAAAGAAGGTCGCCGACCTCGCAGTCCGTGGCGCTACTTTCACGGCGGTGAAGGCCACCCAACACCCGCTGGTAAGGGATATGACGTTGGGGGGTGTAAGTGGGTTTGTGTCGAGCGTGGTCACTGCTGCCAAAAATGACGAGCCCCTAACTCTGAAAGATGTGGGCTTTGCCACTCTTGTTGGCGCAGGCATCGGTGCCAGTACACACGGTGTAGTGCGGGGACTTGAGGAGTTGGCCCGCCGAGGAGGCCCATGATGCTGTTGTCACTACTCAGGCTGTTTTATATTCTCGTTATAGGACTTCTGGGGATGGTGGTTTTTTCGGTCATATTCCCGTTGTACCGCGGCGAACCGCTCTTTCAGAGCCCATGGTGGTATTACGTGATCTTGTTTCTGCAGTGGTCGCTATTCGCACAGTTAATTTGGTGGTTAAATAAACGGGGGCCAGAATGGGTACGCAGACTTGAGAAGAAACGCAAAGCACTCTAAGCACAGAAGAAAGAGCACAAGAAGAGCTGACTTGCGGGGTACCGAAGGGGTTGGTGTTCCAGATCCACAGGAAACGAGCTAAAGATGTGGTCGGATTCTGTGCTTACTGAAGAGATGTGTGGTTCCATTACACCAACCTCAACTATATTGGTGCTCCTTGCTGAACTTCTGTTCCAGCCTTTGCCTTACCGCGACCTCCGGTACGAGGAGGTGGTGGGCCAGGCGGACTGGTACACGTGTGGGCCGGCGGCGGTGGCGACCGTGCCTGCTGCGGCATCCCCACCGTGGGGGCCGAGGTTGTGCGCCCCGTT
>JACIWI010000093.1 GCA_014361055.1 Candidatus Bipolaricaulota bacterium | reverse complement strand
GGAGAGCGCCGGACCGGAGGCCGTGGGCGGCTGCGAACTCCAACGTTTGATGTTGAGGGTTCACGAGCAGGACGTCGGCGGCATCTGCGCCCAGTCCTCTCACCACCTGGTCCAACAGCACGTCCAGCGTCATCCGGAGGTCAAGGATCCCGGTAATGGTCAGGTCAAGCTGGCGCAGGGCCTCGAGTTGCTGAACCTGGCGTTGGAGCTGCTGTCGCAACCGCATCTGCTCGGTGACGTCGGTGAGGGAGAGAAGCACCCGGTCCCAACGTTCCCGGGCCCCAGGCGGAACGGTGAGCTGCACCCGAACGGTGTGCCGGTTCCCTGCAAGATCCAAGGCGATCCCGTCTTGATTGAGTCCTGTCTTTCCTTCGGCCAGGGCGATGAACTCCTCCCTGGACGTGTCGAGCACCTCTCCGGCAGCCTGCGCATGGAGGGCCTGGATCTCCTCCCCGCTCTTGGCCCCGAACAGATCCAGAACGGCCTTGTTGAACCGGAGGATCTTGACCCTCGCCGCCCAGTCCGCCACCACCTCCGGATGAGCATCCAGGTAAGCCCGGAAATCCGTGATCCCCCGAGCCCGCAGCTCATCCACCGCTTGCTTGACCTGAGAGAAGTCCTCCTCGAGCAAGGCCACCGGGGCGTCCTCGAACAGACCACGGTAGCGTTCCTTGCTCTCGCGGAGCGCCTCCTCCGTTCGTTTGCGGTGCAAGGCACCGGCGATCACCTCCCCCACGATCCCGAGGAGGGTGACCGCGTCCTGTGGCCACCCCTTCTCCGCTCGCACCGAATCGACCCTGAGGAACCCGATGAGGCTCGTGCCTACGGCCACGGGCACGGCGAGCACCGACTGGGTGCCCTGGGCGAGCAGGAGCTCCCGCTCGGCGCGGGCCTCCTCCGGCAACTCCCGGACCCGGGGAACGTGGATCAACTCGCCGCGCCGCAATCTCCCCATCCACCACGGGTAGGCTTCCACCGGGAGCGCCTGGAGGTGCTGGAGCGGCGGCTCGATCCCGGGGGCGCACCAGTCGTGGGTGTTGACCATGTATTCCCCATCCGGGCTGAACTGGAACACATGGCTGCGGTCCGCCTGCGCGAACGTCCCGATCTCCTGAAGCGCGCGGGCGATCTCGCGGTCCACCTCTTGCGGGGCTAGGGTGGTGAAACGCGTGGAGATCTGGGTGATCGCCTGCTCCAACTTCGCCCGGTGGCGCAGCTGCGCTTCAGCTAAGTCTCGCGCGGCCCGCGCGTGCAGGGCCGCCATGCCGTAGGCCACCACCGTGGCGAGCCTCATGAGGAGCGCGACTTCCTCATCGCTAAAGGCATCGGGTTCGGCAGCGTACACGTTGAGGATGCCCAGGGTCTGGCCTTCGGCGATGAGGGGCAGGGCAGCGGACGACGCGTACCCACGCCGCGTCGCTTCCTCCTGCCAGGGGCCGAACCGAGGGTCGGTTAGGATGTCCCGCGCCACCGCGGGTTTGCCCGTGCGGAGGGCGGTCCTTGTCAGGCCACGGCCGTGGGCAGCGTCCGCCCATGTGACGCCCAGCGTCTTCACATAGCCCTCGTCGACGCCGGCCTGGGCTATGGGGAGCACCGCCTTCTCCGCGTCCTCGCCGATCACCCCGATCCAGGCCCATCGATACCCACCCGTCTCCACCACGATGCGGCAGATCTCCTCCAAGAGAGGCTCTTCTTCGGCGGCCTGGATCACCGCTTCGCTACACTGGCTCAGCACCTGCAATGCCCGGTTCACTCGGCGCAGCTCTTCCTCCGTCTTCCGACGCGCGGTGATGTCGATGCCCACCCCGAAGAAGCAGTCAAGGGTGCCATCCTCCTTGAGCATCGATCGGCCGTGCCATTCCACCAAGAACTCTCTGCCGTCCTTTGCCCGCACCCGGTTTTCGTTCACGGTGGGTTGTCCCAAGGAGGTCAGGCGGGTGAACACCTGTGCCAGTTCAGCTCGATCGCCTTCGGGGACGAAGGTGGTCAGGTAGTCCGTGCCCACCACCTCATCCCCCGCGTAGCCCAGGGCGCGGAGCATGGTGTCGTTCATCAACAGGGTCTTGCCGGCAGCATCGATGGCCACGAAGAACGCGGGGGATGCGTGGATGAGGGTTCGGTTGAAATCCCGCTCTTGCCGCAGGGCCTCCAGCGTCCGGGCTCGATCGCGAATGCCCGCGAGCCGGCGGCGGTAGGCCGCGCGGGGCACTGGGGCATCCGTGACGGCCAGGAACTCGTCCGGTGGCTCGTAGAACAGGTTCTCGCACACGATATCCCCGGCGATGACGATGGGGTGCGTGCGGATCACGTCAAGAAGGATGCGGGCATCGAACTTCTCCTCCCAGTACTGACAGATGGCAAGCGTCCGGCTCCCCGGGAAGAAATGGTTGAGCTTAGCCTCGTACTCGATGAGCCGCTCCACCTCGGGGGGCTTGGACAGGACCCACGTCATCTCCCCTGTGACCCGCAGCGCCGACCAGCCGGCGGCCAGGCTGTCTGCCTCGAGCTTGCGAAACGTCTCGATCACCTGGTCGGGGTTGAAGTAGCCCCCCGCCAGGTACGTGTCGTCCCAGGAGAAGATCTCCAACTGGCCTGTGCGCAGCGTGTCGTGGGCGGGGACTCCAGCCGTGGTCAGCATGTCCAGGATCTCCGTGGCGGTGTGATGGGCTACGATGTACACGACCTTCTCGTTCTTGGCGAGGCCGTCCCGGAGGAGCGGGACCATGGTGGCCCAAAGCTGCTCTGGCGTCTCGTAGATCGCACACAGGTGGTCTCCGGATTTGAGTTGCCCGGTCAGCCGTGTCCACTTCTCCCGGTGGCCCTGCAGCGGAGGCTCCTTCCCCGTTGCCTCGTCGCTCCGCATCGCCCTCACCTCCCCGCGAGAGTGCACGGGCTGTGTGGCATGCGACGGGTCGCTCGGCTGTCCATCGCAATCAACTATAACATAATGCTTGCCATTTGAATGTAAGACACATCGCCTTGGCTCCATAAGGAACCGCAACGGGCATACGGCGCTGGGCAAATGGCCGCCGCGCGGGGGACGCCTTACCTCGAGGACGGGTTCGCGTTCACCGATCCTCTACTTGTTCTCCACCGTGCCTTCACGCAGGTCGAGCAAGGTGATCCGGAGATCGGCAGGAGCCGATGCCGGTATGAACATGCGGAGGTAACGTGACGACGAGAGATAAGGTGCTGATCAGCATCGCCGCCTCCTTGGCGGTGGCGGCGATGATCGTGGTGCCGGTGATGGCGCAGGGTTGGTGGTGTGGCCCGGTGGCCCTCTCCGCCCCGCAAGATGGGCCGAGCGACGAGACGGTCCAGGAAGGCCGAATCGCCCATTTCGGGGGATCCGCGCGTTCCGATAGCCCTCGGGCTGGTTGTCCCTGGTTGGGCTTGCCCGCTCAGCCATAGAAACCACGTTTGGCCCGTCAGCTTCCGAGTTGGGACGTGCAGTGCGGGCAGCGGGTAGCCCCGATGGGGATCTGGGTCTTGCAGTACGGGCACTCCTTCGTGGTCAGTGCCGGCGCCTCCTTCGGCTTCCGCATCCGCATCACGGCCCGGAGGAGCAGGAACATGACCAGGGCGATGATGAGGAAGTTGATGAGGGCGTTTGCGAACTCGCCGTAGTAGATGGCCGCCGCCCCGGCCGCCCGCGCCGCTGCCGCCGAGGGGTAACTTTCCCCGGTGAGGACGACGAATAGGTTCGAGAAATCCACGTTCCCCACAAGCTTCCCGATCACGGGCATCACGAGGTCGAACACGAACGACCGCACCACCGCCCCGAACGCGGCGCCCATGATGAACGCCACCGCGATCTCCACCAGGTTCCCTTTGGCGATGAAATCTCGAAACTCCTTCCACATCCGTCACCACCTCTCCCGCACAGGTTAGGAGCGCGATGTTCCGTCTGTCAAATCGGGGGTGCCTTGGGGGGGTGTGACCCGCCGGCTACCATATGGCCCACGATGACCGGCACCTGGATCAACATGGGGACGGTATTGATGGGGGGCGCCGCCGGTTGGGCCCTGGGGGCACGGGTCCCGGCGCGGGTACGCGAGGCGGCCACGGCCGGGGTAGGCCTGGCCACCGTCGTCCTCGGGCTCCGCCTCGCCTTGGGGACCCAGAACGTGCTCGTCCTCATGCTCGCGGTCATCCTCGGGGGGGCGCTGGGCTCGGCGGTCCGCCTCGCTGCGCGGATCGAACGGGGGAGCCGGCGGCTGGAGGCCCTGTTCCGCGGTCGTCCGGTTGTGGAAGGGTTCCTCGCTGCCAGCCTCCTCTTTTGTGTGGGGCCGCTGACCGTGCTCGGGGCCATTCAAGACGGCCTCGTTGGCGATTGGTCCTTGCTCGCGGCCAAGTCGATCCTGGACGGGATCTCGGCCCTCACCCTGGCCGCGGCGTTGGGGCCGGGGGTGCTGCTCTCGCTCCTCGTGATCCTCGTCTATCAGGGTGGGTTGACGTTGGCCGCGCACCTGTTCGCGTCCTCGCTGGCCGGCTTCTCTCCAGACGCGCCGGCGGTGGTGGAGCTGTCCGCGGCCGGCGGGGTGGTGGTCCTCGCCCTGGGGATCGGCCTCCTCAAGCTGCGGGACATCCGGGCGGCCGACTTCCTCCCCGCCCTCCTCCTGGCCCCCCTCCTGTCCTGGCTGTTCCGGTATCTCCCATGATCGTGCCCAATTGGCCAGCGCGGCTCGGCCGCTTCCTGGGCCGGTTCGACGGCCGGTTGTGGGCGCTGGTGGCGAGCCAGCTCATCACCTCGGCCGGGTTCTCCATCGCCCTTCCGTTTCTGTCCCTGTACCTCCACCGCGACCGGAACCTTTCTATGACCGTGGTGGGGGCGATCATGCTCGCCAACGCTGTGGTCAGCGCTGCCGGCCGGATGGCCGGCGGAGAACTTGCCGATCGGCTGGGGCGGCGGCCCACCGTGCTCGGCGCTGCGGGGATACGGCTGTTCCTGGTCTTGGCTGCCCTGATCCGGGGCACCGGCCCGGTGTGGGCGATCGCCGCCGTTTACCTCGGGGTGCGCATCACCGGGGCCCTGGCCATGACCGCGATCTCGGCCATGGTCGCCGACCTCGCCCCCGGTGAACAGCGCATGGAGGCGTACGGCCTCCTGCGGGTGGGGGGCAACGTGGGGTGGGCGGCCGGGCCAGCGCTGGGAGGGTACCTTGCCGCGTTCCTCCCGTATTGGACCCTGTTCGCGGTCACCGCGTTGGCGTCGAGCGTCGCCTTCTTCCTCCTTGCCGCGTTTGCCCACGAGTCCCACGCCCGGGGGGAGCGGGAGCCGGTGCTGGGGGCGTTGCGGGAGGTGCTCGCCCACCGCCGGTTCCTCGCGTTCGTCGGCCTGTCGCTGCTCGTGTTTCTGGTGGCCGGCCAGCTCGTGTCCACGTTGTCCGTGTACACGGTGGAGCGGCTCGGCCTGTCCGAGGCCAAGTTCGGGGCGCTCCTCACCCTGAACGGGCTACTGGTGGTGTTCCTCCAGTACCCCGTGGCCCGTGGGGTGGACCGCCTGCGGCGGGGGAGGGCCCTGGCGCTGGGGAGCCTTCTCTATGGGGTAGGGTACCTTGCGTTCGGCTGGCTGCGGGCGTTCCCGGGCCTGCTGGGGGCGATCGCCGTGGTCACCCTGGGGGAGATCGTGTTCGCCCCGAGCACGCTCACCGTGACCGCGGAACTGGCCCCGCCGGCCCACCGCGGCCGATACATGGGGGCGTTCGGCCTCGCCGAGACGATGGGGTGGTCGGCGGGGCCGTTCCTCGGGGGGGTTCTCCTCGACGCGTTCCCCACCTCCCCGCTGCTCCTGTGGGGGACGATCACCGCGGTTGCGTTCCTGGCGGCGCTCGGGTTCAAGCTGTGGGGGAAACAGGCCTGGCCCGACCTCGCGGCGTAGATTGCCCCGGCACCCAGGCGGTCAGCCGCGGGCGAGGGCGTCCACCGCCCGCTCCAGGGCCATCGCCCGCGACCCCTTGACGAGCAACGCCGTGGGGGCCGTGGGGAGCTCGGCGTGCATCCGGGCGATGAGCGCCTCCAGGTCCTCTTCCTCGGCC
>JACIWI010000092.1 GCA_014361055.1 Candidatus Bipolaricaulota bacterium | reverse complement strand
GGCGTGGCTCGGGGAGCTCCTCGCTCGGCGGGACATCGAGGGGTTGCTGTTCTCCCGGTTCGCGGTGGAGATCGCCCGCGAGGGGGATGGGTGGCGCCTCCGCGGGCGGGCCCTGGGCGAACCGGTGGACTCGGCCCGGCACCGGCTCGGGGTGGAGGTGAAGGCGGCCACGTACTACGGGGTGCGCGTGGGGCAGGACGGCGACCGGTTCATCGCCCAGTGCGTGGTCGACCTGTGACGCAGTTGACCGGTTGGCGGATGATCTAGGGTGTCCCCTCTCTACCGGGGGAGAGGGTAGGGTGAGGGGGAGAACATGGAGCTAAAACGGATCACCGAATACGAGTGGGAGCTTCCCAAGACGGGGGAGATGCGGGTCCCGGGGCGGATCTACATCTCCGCGGCCCTGCTCAAACCGCTCCTTGCCGAGAGGGGCGAAGGCGGCGAGGGCGAAGGCGGCGGGCATGAGTGGAACGCGATCGATCAGGTGAAGAACGTGGCCTCACTCCCGGGGATCGTCAAGGCCTCGATCGCCATGCCCGATGTGCACCCGGGCTACGGGTTCCCCATCGGCGGGGTGGGCGCGTTCGACCCCGACGAGGGCGTGGTGGCGATGGGAGGTGTGGGGTTCGACATCAACTGCGGGGTGCGGGTGCTGTCGACCCCGCTTTCCCGGAAGGAGGTCGAGGCGCGCAAGGAGGAGATGGCCGACGCCCTGTTCGCCCACGTGCCGGCGGGCCTCGGGTCGGAGGGGAAGCTCCGCCTCACCGTAGCCGGGATCGACGAGGTCCTGAGCAAGGGGGCCGAGTTCGCCCTCGAGCGGGGGTTCGGGATCCCCGAGGACCTCGAGTACATCGAGGAGGGCGGGAGGATGGACGGGGCCGACCCAGCTGCCGTGTCCCCAAAGGCCAAGGAGCGCCAGTTCCGCCAGGTGGGGACGCTCGGCTCGGGCAACCACTACCTCGAGGTCCAATTCGTGGAGGAAGTGTACGATCCTGAGGCCGCTCGGGCCTACGGGATCGAACAGGACCAAATCTTGATCGCGATCCACTGTGGCTCCCGGGCCCTCGGCCACCAGATCGGTCAGGACTACCTCCAGGAGCTGGAGCGGGCGAGCCGCAAGTACGGGATCCCGATCCGCGAGCGGGAGCTCGTCTGCGCCCCGATCAAGTCCCCAGAGGGGGAGCGGTACCTGGCCGCGGTGGCGGCCGGGATCAACTGCGCGTTCGCCAACCGGCAGGTGATCGCTCACCTCGTGCGCGAGGCGCTGGCGCCGCTGTTCGCCATCCCCATGGAGAAGATCCGCACCATCTACGATGTGGGCCACAACAACGTAAAGTTCGAGCGGCACCGGGTGGATGGGGCGGAGAAGACGCTCCTCGTGCACCGCAAGGGTTCCACCCGCGCGTTCGGCCCCGGGCGGCCGGAGAACCCGCCAGCGTACCGGAAGGTGGGGCACCCCATCTTCGTCGGCGGGACGATGGGCACCGCCTCCTACATCCTGCGCGGGACAGAGGTGGGGATGGACAAGGTATTCGGTTCCGGAGTCCACGGGGCCGGGCGGGCGATGTCCCGGGTCAAGGCCAAGAAGCGGTGGCGCGGGGACCAGCTGGTGCGCGAGCTCGCCGGGAAGGGGATCGTCGTCCGCGCCCACTCCCTAGCCGGGGCGGCGGAGGAAGCGCCGGGGGCGTACAAGGATGTAGAGCTGGTGGTGGAGGCGGCGGTGGGGGCCGGCCTGAACGCAAAAGTCGCCCGCGTCCGCCCCCTGGTCTGCATCAAGGGCTGAGCCCATCCCGAGGCTCCCGCGGACCTGGCACGCTGCTGCCGGTCCGAAGGCCGACGTGGGCGGTGGGCCGGCCCCGGGAGAAGAGCCCGAAGGCCAGGGCCGTAACCACACCCAGCCCGAGGAAGTACCACACCCGCCACGGAAAGCCAACCGGACCCGGCCGCCCGTCCCCCCACGCCCAGAAGTCGTGGCCCAAGAAAAACAGGAGGACGAAACCCAGACCCCACCCCCACCTGACACGTCCCCTTTCCCGTCCGGCGCATGGGCGGGGCGGGGTGAGGAGGCTCATGCCCACGAGCGCAAGGCTCGCCGCGGCCACGATGGGGATCACGGGGAGGGTCCCAAACCCCGGCAGCAGCCGGAAGCGGTAGGCCACCACCAGCCCCTCCCCCACCAGGATGGAGGCGATGGCCCCTGAGGCCGTCGCCCGCCGCCAGTAGAGGGCGGCCACCACCGTGGGGAAGAGGACGGCCAGTCCGGTGAAGGCCTCGGTGGCGATCTCCAAGAAGGTGGCGGGGGGCCGCCAGGCGATCGCCAGCCCCGCCAAGGCGAGCCCGGCCACGAACAACTTCCCCAGCCAGGGAGGAGCAGGGCGCTTCGCCAACGGCTCGTACAGATCCCTGGTGAGCATGGAGGAAAGGGTGAGGAGCTGGGAGTCCAAGGTGGACATGAGGGCGGCGAGGGCCGCGGTAAGGACCAGGGCCTCCAGAACGGGCGGGGCGTACCGGGAAAGGAGCAGGGGAAGGATCCGGTCGGAGGCGATCCCGCTCGGAAGCTCGGGGAACGCGAGCCGCCCTACCACTCCGATCGCCACCGGAAGCAAGAACAGGATCCCGGTGACCAGGGGGTACAGGACCATCGTGGTGGCCAGGGCCCGCTCGTCCCGGGCGGCATAGAAACGTTGGAAGAGATGGGGGAACATGGGGTCGCACAGCAGCCACAGGAGCATGTACCCAAACCAGATCCCCGGTGGGAAGGCCCCGCCCAGCCCGGGACGGGAGAAGAGCCCCGGCCAGGCCGAGGCCGCGGCCCGGTTGGCCGCCGACAGGCCCCCAAACGGGGCCGCCACCACCCCCAGGGCCACGAGGAGCAGGACCAACATCATCCCCCCCTGCACCACGTCGGTCCACGCCACCCCCCGCATCCCCCCGAGGAACGTGTAAAAAAGCATCACGGCGGTGATCAGGGCCGCCCCCGCAAAATAGGGGAGCCCCAAAAGCTCCTCCAGGGCGTACCCGGCGGCCATGGGCTGCATGGCGAGGTACGGCAGGGTGAAGACGGCCATCACGGCGAGGAAGAGCAGCCGCAACGTCGGGCTCCGGAACCGGTCGAACACGAGCTCCGGCGGGGTAAGAAGCCCCTTCTCCCTCCCCAGCCGCCACACCGGAAAGCCGATGAAATAAAACGAGATGGCCATGAACCCTGTGCCAAAGGCCATGATGGGGTAGAACGCGTACCCGATCCGCCACCCGGCCCCGGAAAACCCGAACACGGTGAAGGCGCTGAAGTTGGTGGCGGCCATGGTGAGGAACAGGACCCAAGGAGAAAGGGTACGCGAAGCCACGAAGTAGTCCTCCAGGCTGCGCCGGGTACGCCTCCGCGCCCAAAGCCCAATCCCCGCAAGCACCGCGAGGTACCCGCCGACCACGAGCCACTTCTCCCACATGCCCCCCTCCTCCCCGGA
>JACIWI010000091.1 GCA_014361055.1 Candidatus Bipolaricaulota bacterium | reverse complement strand
CGGCCCGCACGATCGCGTCCACCAACCCCCGCGAGCCCCATGACCCCCCCATCACCAGGAGCTCGTCCCCCAGCACGCGGCGGGGGCGCACGATGTCCGCCCGCACCGGATTCCCGGTGACGAAGACGCCTCGCTTCCGCCGGGGCGCGCCGCCGGTGACGGGGAAGGACAAGAGCACGAGGTCTGCGAGCGGGGTCAACATCCGGTTTACCAGGCCCATGCGCGCGTTCTGCTCGTGGATGGCCACCGGGACGCCGAGGAGCTTCGCCGCCACCCCCGGGGCGAACGCGGGGTACCCGCCCATGCCAAGGACGACATCGGGGCGGAACCGCCGCACGATCCGCACCGCCCGGACCACCCCGAGACCGGTTTGGAGAAGGGCCCCTGGCCATGTCCACGGCCGCGTGCGGGCCAGCCCCCGTGACGGGAGCGCGAAGAACTCGACCCACGGATAACCAGACAAGATCCGGGCCTCCATGCCGTTCGGCCGCCCTACCCACCCGGCGGCGGAGAGGCGCCCCGAGGACCGCAATTCCTCCAGCACCGCCAGGGCGGGATAGATGTGCCCGCCGGAGCCGCCCGCGGCCACCAGCACCCTCATGCCCGCACCTCCGGCACCAACACCGCCACCGCCGAAGCGCGGGCCGCCCGGGCCACCCCGAGGAGCAACCCTGTGAGCGCCAAGCTGACCATGAGCGAAGAACCTCCGTAGCTGACAAACGGTAGGGTGAGGCCGGTCACCGGCAACAACCCCACCACCACCCCCAGGTTGAGGAGGGCCTGGAACCCCAGGAGAAAGGAGCTCCCCAGCGCATACAATGCTCCCAGCCGGTCCGGGGCCCGCGATGCCACCCGGAACCCCAGCCACACGAGGAGCCCAAGCAGCCCCACCAGGCATATCGTGCCGATGAGCCCGGTCTCCTCGGCCACCACGGCGAAGATGAAGTCGTTGTGGGCCGCCGGCAGGTAGAGGAGCTTGGCCCGCGAGGCGCCGATGCCCCGCCCCCACAGCCCTCCCGCCCCGATGGCGATCAGCGACTGGTACACCTGGTACCCGTAGGTATCCCGGTACGCCTCGGGGTTGAGGAACGCCACCAGGCGCTCGAGCCGGTACCGGGCGGTGAACAGGAGCAACGCCCCGGGGGGGACGACCGCAGCCGCGGCGAGGAGCAGGTGGCGCACGGGCACGCCCCCGGCCCACAACAGGAACGCCACCACCGCCGCGTACAGGACGAGCATGCCAAAGTCGGGTTGGAACAGGAGGACGAGCCCAAACGCCCCCACCACCAGGAGGTACGGCACGACCCCATCCCGGAAATCGCGGATCCGCTCCCCCCGCCGGACGAGGGACCCCGACACGTACAGGACGAGGGCAACCTTGCCAAACTCCGAGGGCTGGAACGGCAGCGGGCCCAGCCGGAGCCAGCGCGACCCCTCCGCCAGTGGCGGCACCAACGTCAAGAGGAGCAGGGCGAACGCGCCGAAGAGGAGGACATCATCGATCTTCTCCCACACGTGATAGTCCAGGCGCCACAGGATCACCATCGCCACCAGGCCCAGCGCCGCCCCGATGCATTGCCGCTTGAGGAAGCTGAGCGGGTCTCCGGTGGCCTGCAGGGACAGGGGAAAGCTCGCCGAGTACACGAACAGGAGGCCCGCCAAGAGCAAAAAAACAACCACCACCAGGATCTTGCCCTCGAGGCTGCCCATAGCGGGCCAGTGTGGCCCGTATGTCCCCAAACCCAAAGGACCTGGGCGGCCAGGGGTCGGGCTATCGTTCCGGGGCGCGGGTGCGGGACGTCCTCAGGTTAGGGGACAGAGGGGGCGTCGCCGGCGGACAGCTGGGCGAACGCCTGCCGAAACGCCTCGCCCCGATGGGCGTAATCCCTGAACTGATCAAAGCTGGCGCAGGCTGGAGAGAGGAGCACCGTGTCCCCAGGCTTGGCGGCACGGTACGCCCGGCGCAGGGCGTCCAGGGGGTTCCGGGCGAGCTCGTACGGGACCCCCCATCCGTCGAGGAGGGCGGCGAAGTACCGCTGGGATTCACCGATCAGCACGCAGTGGCGGGCCTTGTCCCGCAGGAGAGAAGCGAGGGCTTCGTACCCACCCCCCTTGTGTCGGCCGCCGAGGATGAGCACCACCGGCCCGGCGACCGCGCGCAAAGCGGCGGCGGTGGCATGCGCGTTGGTGCCCTTGGAGTCATCGACGAACGGGATCCCCCGGTATTCCCCCACCGGCTC
>JACIWI010000090.1 GCA_014361055.1 Candidatus Bipolaricaulota bacterium | reverse complement strand
TGAGCAGGCAGTCCCTCCCCCCACCCTGCCGGCAGCACGGCCTGGGTGTAGTCCACCCCCCGGCCCCGCACCGCCACCCGGGCCAGGAGCTCGGGCGGCAGCACCGCCGTGTCGTCCGCGGTCTGGCGGGCGAGGATCCGCGCCTTGGCCGCGAAGTACGCGCCCAAGGTGCGGTGGTGGTCGAGGTGGTCAGGGGCGAAGTTGAGCCACACCGCGACCGTGGGGCGGAACGCGAACGTCCACTCCAGTTGGTACGAGCTCACCTCGAGCACCCACGGTCGCCCCGCGACCTCGTCCACGGTGGAGATGGCCGGGCGGCCGATGTTGCCGGCCACCACCGGGGCGAGGCCCCCGGCGGCGAGGATCGCCCCGACGAGCTCGGTGGTGGTGGACTTGCCGTTGGTGCCGGTGACGGCGATCAGGACCTTGGGGCGGGCGAGGCGAAACGCGAGCTCGATCTCCGACCAGATGAGAAGCCCCCGCGCACGGGCCTCTTGGAGCACCGGGGCGTGGGAGGGGACCCCAGGGCTGGGCACGAGGAGGTCGGCGTCCAGGGCCCGTTCGCTGTGCCCGCCCTCCTCCCAGGGCACGCCATGGCCGTGGAGGAACTTCCGTTCCTCGGGAGAGAGGCGCCGCTTCTCCGAAAGGAACAGCGACACCTTGGTCAGGGCCAGGGCCGACACGAGGGCCCGCCCGGTCTGCCCCAGGCCGAGCACGGTGATCCGGCGACGGCCGAACGCCCACTCCACGGATCTCACCGCCGAGGGCGCAGAGGACCCGAAGAGACCCGCGGTTCAGAGCTCAACACCAACCTCAACAGCTGGAGGTCGTCTGTGGTGATCATCCTGCGTAGCCGTCCGCGGTTGATGTCCAGGATCAGCCCAGGGCCTCCTGGACGCGTCGCTCGAACACCATGTCCGGGGAGAACCGCTCCAGGGCCAGGTAGTACTCGGCCACCTGGTCCAAGGCCTCCTGGGGCACGAGCCCCACGATCTCCGTTCCCACCACCGACACCCCGTACCGGGCGGCCTCACGGCGGATGCACTCGAGCACCCTCGGGATCGGGGTCTTCTTGTAGTTGGTGAGGTTCACCGACACCTGGACGATGCCCCGCTCGGCCAGGGAGATGCCCAGCGCCTTCACGTACCGGAATCCGCCCGAGGAGCCGCGCACCGCCTTGGCGATGGCCTTCGCCACCCCGAGGTCGGACGTGCCTAGGTTCACGTTGAACGCGATCAGGAACTCCCGGGCCCCGATCGCGGTGACCCCGGCGGTGGGGTGGACGGCCGGCTCGCCGAAGTCCGGGGCCCACTCGGCCCTCTGGATCTTGTCGGGGAACCCCTCGAACTCCCCTTTCCTGATCTCCGCGAGGTCCCGCCGCTCGGGGCGGGCCGCCGCCTCCCCGTACAGGTACACCGGCACCCGGAACCGCTCCCACACCTCCTGTCCAAGGCGGCGGGCCAGGGCCACGCAGTCGGCCATGGTCACCCCGCGCACGGGGACGAGCGGCACCACGTCCACCGCCCCCATCCGCGGGTGCTCCCCCCGGTGCCGGCGGAGGTCGATCCGCGGCAGGGCGGAGGCGAACAGGGCGAGGAGCGCGTCCACCACCCCGTCCGGCTCCCCGACCAGGGTGAACACGGTGCGGTGGTGATCGGGGTCGGATTGCACGTCCAGCAGGCGCACCATGGGCACGGCCCGCATCGCCGCGGCCATCGCCGCGATGGCCTCCCGGTCGCGGCCCTCGGACACGTTGGGCACCGACTCAATCAGCTTTTTCCACATCGACCTTGACCAGGGTAACCTTGGCCTCGGCCACGGTCTCGCCGTCCACCTCGGCCCGCACCTCGGCCACGATCAGGCCCGCCCGGCGCCGCACCGCCCGGGCGCGAAAGGTGAGGCGGTCCCCGGGCACCACCGGGCGGCGGAACCGGGCCCGGTCTACCCCAGCCAGCACCGCGAGCTCCCCTTCCGCAAACAGGAGCCCGGCGGCCTGGGCCATCCCCTCGACGATCATCGTCCCCGGCATGAGGGACGGGTACGGGGGACGGAAGTGGCCCTGGAAGTAGGGCTCGTTGACGGTGACGCACTTCTGGGCCACCACCTCGTCCTCCGTCCGCTCCACCACCCGATCGAGGAGGAGGTACGGGTACCCGAGAGGCAGGCGGCGCTTCAGGGCCTCCACGTCCACGTCATCTCGCCGGGAACAGGTTCCACAGCCGCTGCTCCACGTCCGCGGACAGGTCCACCACCGCCCCCTCGCGGCGGTATAGGACCACGTCCTTGGTGCGCAGGACCACGTCGTACCCCTTTTCCTTGGCCACCTGCTGGGAGATCTCCAGGATCTTCATCGCCGCGACCTGGGTCAGGAGCTGATCGAGCTGCTGGAATGCGGCCTGAAGCTGCTGAAGCCGACCGGCGAACCCGGCCATGTCCAGGATCGCCACCTGGGCCTCCTTGAGCAGGTTCTGAACCTCGGTCTCCAGCGGCTTCGCTTGGGTTCGAAGCTGTTCCAGATCGGACTTGAGGTTGGCAAACCCCGGGGAGGCGATCATCTTGTCGAGCATGGACAGGTTGACGCGGAGCTGGGCCTGGAGGAGCTCCACCTGGAGCCGAGCGCCCTGCTGCTGGTACGCGTCCTGCTTGATCTCGCCGCGCACATAGCGGGCTTGGAGGTCCTGGATCTCCTTGCCCTTGGCCTCCATCGCCGTCCGCTCCGCCTGGACCTGGGGCAGGAACACCCGGGTGAACAGGGTCTCCGCGTCCACCACCCCCACCTTGAGCCCGGCCCCGCCCTGGGAGAGGCCGGCGACCCGGCCCTCCACCGCCGCCTGACGCTCCTCGAGCTTCACGATCCGGGACGTGAGCCCTTGCGTGTCCCCGTCGCCCTTGGGGGCGAACACCAGCCCGCCCACGATCCCGCCGGCGAACCCCAGGACCAGCGCCCCCACGAGCAGGGCCACCACCACGTTGGTCTTCATCGCTTCCCTCCTATAGGATCATTCTAGCTTAAAACATCGGGCTCATCCCGAACTCGAACGCGGGCACCCACGAGAACGGCCGATCGGATGGCCAAGCCATGTCAATGCGCACGAACATGCCGGCCACGTACGCGGCGATCTCCAGCCCGACGGACGACTTCACCCGTCCCAACTGGGTCAGGTCCGCCCCAAGGTCCCAGAACAACGCCAGGGAAGCTCCCTGGACGAGCTCGAACCGAAGCTCGGTGTTGAGCAAGGCCAGCCGGTCCGTGCGCACGCCCCTTGCCCCCCGCACCGAGTCCACCCCGCCCAGGTCGAACCAGAACCGCTCCGGCAGGCCCATGCCCCACCGCACGAGGACCCGCCCGGCCAGGGCCGCCCGGCCATCCCAGAACGGGGCCACAATGTCCACCGGCCAGAACCGGGACAGTTCCGCCCGGATGGACAGGTACTCCACCCCCGGGGCGAACAGGCCCGCCTGTTCCACCGCAACGCGCCCCCGGTTTCCGGTGCGCGGGAAGAACGGGCTGTCCCGGTCGTCGTAGGCCAGGCCGACCTCGACCGCGGTCCGGGGGTCGAGCGCCTTCTCGTCCGGAACCTCCCACGCCCGCTCGCTGGTGAGGGTCAGGGTGAGGTCGAGGTAAGGGGCCATCGGGTAGGACAGGGTGGCGCTGCCCCCGAGGGTCACCGTGGTGGGGTCCTTTCCGGTCGCCTTGCGGTACAGATCAAGGCCCACCAGGTCGTAGACGGGGAAGGAATGGGCGCGGTAGCCCAAGCTCCACGTGCTGGAGCCGGCCTCCCCCAGCCCTTGGGCAAGGGACACCGACACGTCTTGCGCGGTGCCAAACAGGTTCTTCTGCGCATACGATAGGTTTCCAACCAGGCCCTTTTCCTGGGGGGAGTAGGTCATCGTCCCTTGGATGCTCCCCAGTTTCTCCTGCTCGATCACGGTCACCGTGAGCAGGAGGTCCTCATCGGTCCAGCTCGGCTCCAGGCGCACGTCGCTGAAGTACCCGAGCGCCATCAGGGCCTGGCGGGCCGCGGTGTACCGGGCCTCGGTGAGGAGCTGCCCTTCCGCGAGGTCCATCACCCGGCGGATCACCCACTCCGCGGTCCGGGGGGAGCCGCCCACCTCGATCTTCTGGATCCGCCCCTCCTTCACCCGCACCCGGAGGATGCCGTCGGCAACGCCCTCCCCCACGAACTCCACCATGAAGTACCCCTCCCGCCGGTAGTACTCGTTGACCCCGGCGAGGGCGCGCAGGACATGGTAGTTGGTAGCCGGTCCGGCGGGCAGGGGGCCGATCCGTGCGGTCAACCGGTCCAGGGGGAATGCGGTCACCCCGAGGAGCTCAATCCCCCGCACCGAGGCAGGCTCGGCGAGGACGGTTCGCTCCGTGAACTCCCAGGTCAGCCATACCCCCCCGTCGCCGAGCTCGGGGACCACCCCGGCCTGGGCGAAGTACACCGCCCGGCCCAGTCGGGCCAGGGTGGCCTGGATGTCCGAGATCTTCCCGAGCGCCCCCACCGGCACGGACACGAGGGCCCGCGCCTCCTCCTCCGGCACGGTGACGAGGCCCCGGAACCGGTGCCCCAGCACCGGGAGCTCCTGGATCTCGATCACCAGCTCCGCCCCGGGGATGATGCGCCCGATCTGGACGGTAGCGAGGTCCTTCTTGCGGTACTCCTCCAGGACCGCCTTGAGGGCCTCCTCCAGCTTGACCTGGTTCAAGACCTGGCCAGGCTTGATCCCGTGTTCCTTGAGGATCTCGCGGATCCTGGACTCGCTCGGCCGGGGCGGGCTCGCCAGCGCCGCCTGGATCCAAGACCATAGGGTCCCCGAGCCCTTGGGGGCAGGCGGCACCCCCTCGATCGTGATCCGCTCGATCTTGGGGAACTCGACCACCCGGAACCGGACCACCACGATGTCCCCTTCCACGGCCAGCTCCGGGGTGACGCCCGCGAAGTACCCGAGGCCCGAGATCGCCTGGACCGCGGCCCGCACCCGCGCCGCGTCCACCGTGTCCCCGGCCTTGAACCCGACCGCGGCCAGGATCTCCGCGGTGGGCACATTCGCGTTGCCCACCACCTCCACCCGACCCACGGTGAACGGCTGCTGGGCCAGGGCCAACGAGGCCCACATCAGGACCGCACACAGGAACGCCGTGCGTTTCACGCTATCCCCTCCTCCGAGAACGCCCGGTACTGCAGGGCTTCCGCCAGGTGTTCGGGCTGGATGGTATCGGCCCCGGAGAGGTCCGCAATCGTCCGCGCCACCTTGAGCACGCGGACGTAACCGCGGCCGGTGAGGGCGAAGTGGTCCACCGCCCGGCCCAGGAGCTGCCGGCCGTCCGGGGTCAGCCGGCACCACCGGCGCACCTCCTTCGGGCCCATCTCCGCGTTGGTGTGGATCCGGCCGTCCAGCCGCTGCCGCTGAACCTCCCGGGCCGCGCCCACCCGCGCCCGCACCGCCTCCGACGGCTCCCCGCCCCCCTCGCCAAGGAGCTCGTCCCTCGTCAGGCGCGGCACCTCCACGAAGAGGTCGATCCGGTCGAGGAACGGACCAGAGAGCCTCTTCCGGTACTGCACGACCTCATGGGGCCGACAGCGGCAGGGGCGCAGGGGGTCCCCGAGGTGGCCACACGGGCAGGGGTTCATCGCCCCCACCAACATGAACGAGGCAGGAAAGGTCACGCTCACCCCGGCCCGGACCACGGTGATCCGCTGCTCCTCGAGGGGCTGACGCAGGGCCTCCAGGACCTTGCGGTCGAACTCGGGCAGCTCGTCCAGGAACAGGACCCCGTGGTGGGCAAGGGTGATCTCCCCCGGGGCGGGAACCCCATGCCCCCCGCCGACCATGCCCGCGTAGGAGATGGTGTGGTGGGGAGAGCGAAACGGCCGCCACCGGACGAGCGGCCGTTCCGGGGATAGCAACCCGGCCACGGAGTGGATGCGGGTCACCTCGAGGGCCTCGTCGAACGAGAGGGGCGGGAGGATCCCCGGGAGGCATCGGGCGAGGAGGGACTTCCCCGCTCCTGGAGGTCCCACCATCAGGAGATGGTGGCCGCCGGCGGCCGCGATCTCCAGCGCCCGGCGGGCATGCTCCTGCCCGCGGACGAGGGCGAGGTCGATCCAGTCCGGCGGATCCGCCTCGGGGAGCACGCGGGGGGCCGGGGGGATGTCCCGCTCCCCGGCGAGGAACGCCACCGCCTCCCCGAGGTCGGCCACCGGATAGACGATCAGCCCCTCCACCAACGCCGCCTCGGGGGCCGAGGCCGCGGACACCATCATCCGGGCGAGCCCGGCCTCGCGGGCGGCGAGGGCCACGGACAGCGTCCCCCGTACCGGGCGCAGCCCCCCGTCCAGGGCCAGCTCCCCCAAGAACACGACCCCGCGGGTCCGCTCCGCAGGGACCTGCCCGGTCGCCACCAGCAAGGCCACGGCCAGAGCGAGGTCGAATCCGGCCCCTTCCTTCTTGAGGTCGGCCGGGGCGAGGTTGGCGGTGATCCGGAGCTGGGGAAAGGACCGGCCCACGTTGCGGATCGCCGTGCGCACCCGATCCCGGGCCTCCGACACCTCCTTCTCCGGGAGGCCGACGATGGTGAATCCGGGCAGGCCCGCCCCTACATCGCACTGGACCTCGACGAGCTTGGCCTCCACCCCGTACGGGGTCCCGCTAAGCACCTGGGCGAACATCCTCTTCGCCGAAGGCATCCCGTACGTGCCTTACCCCATCCGGGCCCACCGCCACCACGTCGAACCGCACCGGCACCTCCTCCGCCGTCCCCCCGAGGAACGCCTGTGCCGCCCGCCATAGGCGCTGCCGCTTCCCTGCGGTCACCGCCTCCTCCGGGCCTCCGAACCTCCGGCTGGCCCGTCCCTTTACCTCCACGAATACCAACGTCGGCCCATCCTTGGCAACGATGTCGATCTCCCCGCCCCGCCAGCGCCAATTGCGGGCCACGATCCTCATCCCCTGGGCGCGAAGAAAGTCACACGCCACCTGTTCCGCCCACCTGCCCTCCATCGCCACTCGCCCCATGATAGCGCACCCAGGATTGGCCGAAAAAGGGGACCCGGGTTTATACTCGTAATCCATGCGCATCCTCATCCGAGGGGCAGCGGTGATCCCGCGACCAGACCGAGGGGTGATCCCCCACGCCGACGTGGTGATCGAGGGCCGCCGGTACGCGGCGGTCGTGGAAGGCGGCGGGGCAGGAGGGGAGTTCGACCGGGTGATCGACGGGGAAGGGCACCTCCTCTTTCCGGGTCTGGTCAATGCCCACACTCATCTCGCGATGACCCTGTTCCGTGGGCTGGCTGACGACCTCCCCCTCATGCGCTGGCTTACGGAGAAGATCTGGCCGGCGGAGCGGAACCTCACCGGGGAGGACGTGTACTGGTTCTCCCTCCTCGGCCTCATCGAGATGATCCGGTCCGGGACCACCGCGTTCGCCGACATGTACTTCTTCATGGAAGAGGTGGCCCAAGCGGTGGACGAGGCCGGCCTCCGGGCCCTCCTCTCGTACGGGATCATCGCCCCCACCCCGGACCGGATCGAGCCTGAGCTCGCCCGGGCCGAGGCGTTCGTACGCGAATGGGACGGAAAGGCCGAGGGCCGCATCCGGGCCGCCCTCTCCCCCCATGCTCCCTACACGTGCGGGCCGGAGGTATGGCGCAACGCCACCGCCCTGGCCCGGGAGCTCAAGGTTCCCATCCACACCCACCTCGCGGAGACGAAGGAGGAAGTGGACCGGATGCGGGCGGAGACCGGGCGGTCCCCGGCGGAGTGGCTGGAGGGCCTGGGCGTGTTCGGCGTCCCCGTCATCGCCGCCCACTGCGTGCACATGACGGAGAAGGACATCGAGATCCTCGCCGCCCATCGGGCGAGTGCGGTCCATTGCCCCACCTCGAACCTGAAGCTCGCCTGCGGGATCGCCCCGGTCGCGGAGATGCTGCGGGGCGGGGTGAACGTGGCCCTGGGCACGGACGGGGCCGGCTCTGCCGGCGACCTCAACATGGTGGAGGAGACGCGCCTCGCCGCCATCCTCGCCAAGCAGAAGGCCGAGGATCCGGAGGCCCTCCCCGCCGCCGAGGCGTTGGCCTGCGCCACCTGGCGCGGGGCGGCCGCCCTTGGCCTGGGCAAGGAACTGGGTACAATAGAGCCCGGACGCCGGGCAGATGGGGTGATGGTGACGCTCAACAAGCCCCATTTATGTCCCGGGCATAACCCGCTGGCGGACCTCGTTTACTCCGCACAAGGGGCGGACGTGGATATGGTGTTCGTCGACGGGCGGCTGCTGCTCGTCGAGGGCGAGCTCGTGACCCTCGACGAGGCAGCGGTGATGGCCCGCTGCCGAGAGCTGGCCCGGCGCTTTCGGTAATTGAACCCTTCCCAGGCGTACGCCCGCTTGGGGACGGGCGATTGGAGGTGGAACGTGGCGTTCTCGAAGGAAGCAAAGCAGGAATTGATCCGAAAGTTCGCCCAAAGCCCCGCGGATACCGGCTCGACCGAGGTGCAGGTGGCCCTGCTCACGGCGCGGATCGAGCAGCTCACCGAGCACCTCAAGGTGCACCGCAAGGATTTCCACTCCCGCCGTGGCCTGCACAAGCTGGTGGGTCAACGACGGCGGTTGCTCCGGTACCTTCACCAAACCGACCCCCGCCGGTACGCGAGGCTGATCCAAGACCTGAACTTAAGAGGTGTGTGAAACGGATGCCAGTAGTTGAAGAAGCAGAAGTAGCAGGACGGGTTTTTCGACTGGAGAGCGGTACTGTGGCCCGCCAGGCCGACGGCGCCGTGCTCGTGACCTGGGGCGACACCAAGGTCCTGGTCACGGTGGTGTGCGCGCCCACGGAACAGGATCTGGGCTACTTCCCCCTGCGGGTGGACTTCGAGGAGAGGTTCTACGCCGGGGGGAAGATCCCCGGAGGGTTCTTCAAGCGGGAGGGCAAGCCCTCGGATGAGGCGGTGCTGGCGGCGCGGTTGATCGACCGCCCGATCCGCCCCCTGTTCCCGGATGGATACCGGGAAGAGGTGCACATCGTGGCCACGGTGCTCTCGGTGGAGAAGGACGCCCCGCCGGACGTGGCCGCCCTCCTCGGCGCTTCCGCTGCCCTGCTCATCTCGCCGGCCCCGTTCCAGGGGCCGGTGGCCGGGGTGCGGCTGGGCATGGAAGAGGGCCGGATCGTGGTCCACCCCCGCGATGAGGTGCGGGAGAAGGGGCCAATGGACATCGTCGTCGCCGGGACCCGGTCCACGGTGACCATGGTCGAAGGGCACATGCGGGAGATCGCCGAGGACCAGGTGGTCGAGGCCATCCAGACCGCACACCAAGTGATCCGGGAGCTGATCGCCCTCCAGGACCGGTTCGCCGCTCGCCATGTGGTGACCAAGCGCGAGGCGGTCGCCCCCTCGGCCGAGGAACAAGCGGTGCGGGAGCGGGTGAAGGCCCTGGTGTGGGATCGCCTGCCGGATCTCAAGCGGGCGCCCAGCAAACGGGCGCGGGAGCGGCTGGCCGAGGCCCTGGCCGAGGAGGCCGCGACCGCGGTGGCCGCCGGCTACCCCGAGGAGGAGCGGACGCGGATCGAGAGCCTTGCCACGGCTGCGTTCGAGGACGTGTACCGGGAATTCGCCCGCCGACTCGTCCTGGACCGGGGCGAGCGCATGGACGGCCGCTGGCCGGACGAGCTCCGGCCGATCACGATCCAGGTCGGGCTCCTTCCCCGGGTGCACGGGTCGGCCCTGTTCACCCGCGGCGAGACCCAGTCCCTGGGCACGTGCACCCTCGGCGCCACCCGGCGTGACGCCCAGATCGTGGACCTGATGATGGAGGAGGGCCTGAAGCGGTTCATGCTCCACTACAACTTCCCCCCGTTCGCGGTGGGGGAGGCCGGCCGCATCGGGCCGCCGTCCCGGCGGGAAATCGGGCACGGCCGCCTCGCTGAGGGGGCGCTTGCGGCGGTGCTTCCATCCGAAGACGAGTTCCCGTACATCATCCGCGTTGTGTCCGAGATCATCGAGTCCAACGGGTCTTCGTCCATGGCCTCGGTGTGCTCGGGGTGCTTGGCGATGATGGACGCCGGGGTCCCCCTCAAGCGTCCGGTGGCCGGGGTGGCGATGGGCCTGGTGGGAGACGAGGCCAGCGGCCGGTACGTGGTGCTCACCGACATCATCGGCCTCGAGGACCACTTTGGGGACATGGATTTCAAGGTCGCCGGGACGCGGGACGGGGTGACCGCGTTCCAGTTGGACGTGAAGACCGGGGGCATCTCCGCCGACCTCATGCGCGAGGCGCTGGCCCGGGCCAGGGCCGCCCGCCTGGCGATCCTCGACCTGATGGAACAGGTCCTGCCGCGGCCGCGCCCCAGCCTCTCCCCGTACGCGCCGTGCCTGGACGTCCTGCACATCAACCCGGACAAGATCGGGGCAGTCATCGGCCCTGGCGGCCGGGTCATCCGCAAGCTCCAGGAGGACACGGGCACCGAGATCGACATCGAGGACGACGGCACGGTGAAGATCGTCGGCGACTCCGCCGACGCCGTGGCCCGCGCCCGAGAGATGATCCAGGAACTGACCGAGGAGCTGGAGGTCGGGATGACGTTCCGGGCCAAGGTGGTGCGCCTGGCCCCGTTCGGGGCGTTCGTCGAGCTCCGCCCCGGCGTGGACGGCCTGGTCCACATCTCCAACCTGTCCGATGGCTACGTGAAGAAGGTGGAGGACGTGGTCCAGGTGGGCGACGAGGTCATGGTGGAGGTGATCGGCGCCGACGACACCGGGCGCCCCCGGTTCAAGCTGGTCCAGGAGAAGCCAACCCTCAAGGTCGGGGACATCGTGCCCGGCCGGGTCACGAACGTCGTGGACTACGGGGTGTTCGTGGAGATCGCTCCGGGCGTGCGGGGGCTGGTGCACAAGTCGCGGCTGGGGACAAAGGCGGAGCCGGATCAGGTGGCCAAGAAGGGCGACCGGATGCTGGTGGAGATCCTGGAGATCGACGAACAGGGCCGCGAAAAACGGTACAAGCTACGGCGGGTGCTCCCCAAGAGCCCGGTGCACGTCGAAGGCGCCGAGGGATGACCGAACTCTACCCCGGCTGCTTGGCGGGGAAGGCATCGAGTGGCCTCGAGCTCTTCGTGGAACCGATGGCCCACCTTCGGTCGGTGGCCCTCGGGTTGTGGGTGCGGGCCGGGGGGCGGGAC
>JACIWI010000009.1 GCA_014361055.1 Candidatus Bipolaricaulota bacterium | reverse complement strand
GTGGGTTCGTCCCGGCAGGGGCCATCCACGGGGGGGAAAGCCCGCTCCTCCGGCACGTGGTCCCGGGGAACTTCCAGGCCGCCGCCGTCCGCCCACCGCTGCTCCCGGATGGGGCGGAGGTGGCCCTATGGGCCGACGACCGGCCGGCCCTCGCCTGCTGGGAAGCCGCCCCCGGCCGTCGGGTCCTCCTGACCCTCGACCTTCCTCGATCCAACCTCCCGCTGACCGTGGACTTCCCCATCCTCCTCAGCAACGCGTTGGCCTGGCTTCTCCCCCACCGGCCCGGCCGGGACCTCCACGTGGGGGAGGCGATGGACCTGGCGGAGGGGGCCGAGGTCCTGACCCCAACCGGGCCGGTAACCGGGACCTGGGTCCCGGATCGCCCCGGGCTGTACGAGCTCCGCCGTGACGGACGACGGGAGCCGATCGCCGTAAACGTCCCCTGGGAGGAATCGCTCCCCGGGGCCGCCCCCCCGGCCCTGCCGGTCGTGCCCGAGCGAGCTACGGCGGCCCTCCCGATCTGGCCATGGTTGGGTCTGGCGACGCTCTTCGTTCTGGCGGGGGAGTGGGCGCTGGCCTGGCGGAGAGGCGGGTGATGCGGTTCCTCGTCCCGTGGGGGCTCGTCGGGCTGATCCCGGCCCTGGCCGTGCTCACCTTGTCCCTGCGCAAGGGACGACCGCTCCTCGGTCGGGCCCTCACCCTGACCCTGCTCGCCCTGGCGTTCGCCCAGCCCGAGGTGTCCATGCGCCGGAGCGAGGAGACGATCTTCCTCCTCCTCGACCGGTCGGCGAGCGTGGGGGAGGAGGCGGAGGCGGCGCTGGGGGAGCTGCGGACGGCCTTGGCCGGGCGGGGCGCCCGGGTGGGGGTGGTGTCGTTCGGGGGCTTGCCCCAGGTGGACCGATGGCCGGGCCCGGGCATGCCGGGAGCAGCGGCCTCCTTGGCCCAGGTCGAGCGGTACGCCACCGACATCGGGGCGGCGGTGGACCTGGCCCTGGCGTTGGCCCCGTCCGGGCCGACCCAACTGGTGCTGGTGTCCGACGGCCGGGCCACGCACGGGGACGCGCTGGCCGCGGCGGCCCGGGCCCGAGCCCGGGGCATCCCCATCTCCGCGTTCCCGGTGAGCCGGTCCGATCTGGTGCGGGTAGCTGACCTGTCGGGCCCGCGGGACGCCCCGCTGGGCACGGTGACCCTGGACGCCTTGATCGAAGCCAGCCATCCGGTGACGGCCACCGCGGCGTTGTTCCGGGGAGCCGAGCTCGTCCAATCGGACCAGGTCCAGATCGAGCCCGGCCGGACCCGGCTCGCGTTCGCCGACCGCCCCCCGGCTCCGGGGATCCACGTATACCGGCTGGAGGTCGTCGTCCCGAAGGACCCGGTGCCGGAGAACAACGCCCTCACCTGGGCGGTGACGGTGGGGGAGGCCCCGGCGGTGCTGGTGGTGGGCCAAGGGGATAGCGCGGTAGATCAGCTCCTCGCCGCGGCCGGGGTGGCCTTCACCCGGCGGGATTTCCTGTCCTGCGAGGACTTGGGCGACGTGCGGCTGGTGATCCTGGACGACCACCCGCTGGGGCTGATCGGGGAACGGGCCCTGGCCGGGCTGCGGGCGTACGTGGCCGGAGGTGGGGGACTCCTGGTCATCCAGGGCCGCCGGGCGGTGGCCGGGTACGTGGGGCCGGTGGAGGAGCTGCTGCCGGTGACCTACACGGTGCCGGAGCGCCTGCAGGAGGCGACCGCGGCGGTGCTGTTCGTGCTGGACCGGTCGTCGTCCATGGCCGGGCGGTCCCGGGGGATGGTCAAGATCGACCTCCTCAAGGAGGCCGCGGCGGCGGCGGTGGAGGTGATGCCCCCCGAGGACATCGTCGGGGCACTGGCGTTTGACCGGTTCGTGCACTGGCTGGTGCGCCCGGCCCCGGTGGCCGAGGCGGCAGAACCCCTGTTCCAGGCCCTGCGCGGGCTTTCCCCGAGCGGGGGCACGGACGTGTACCCGGCGATGGAGGAGGCGCTTTCGGCCTTGGCCGAGGTGACCGCCCGCATCCGCCACATCATCGTCATCTCCGACGGGAAGACCCTCCGCGAGGACCGGGATTTCTCTATCCTGTATCGGAAGATCGCCGAATCCGGGATCGGGGTGTCGGCGATCGGCATCGGGGGTGACGCCGACGTGGAGGTCCTGGCCGGGCTGGCCCAGGCCGGCCACGGGCAGTTCCTGCTCTTGGCGGACATCCAGGACCTGCGGCCGGTATTGGT
>JACIWI010000089.1 GCA_014361055.1 Candidatus Bipolaricaulota bacterium | reverse complement strand
GCCAGGGAAAGGTGGTGGACGGGCCAAAACAGGCCGACAACTTCGTGTGGTGGAAGGTGGAGTACGACGCCGGGTTCAGCGGGTGGTCCGTGGAGACGGCGCTGGAGAAGATCGGCCGGTAAGCCGGCTCTTCCCGATCAGGCTCACGGAGCCTTGGCTGGATCGGCCAGCCACTCTGCAATCCTCTTGTCCCATTCCGCTTGCTTCTCGGCGTGCCTCCCGTGGTCCGTCTCCCGGTCGTACTGGTCCTGAACCCTGGCGTGAACGTCCAGGATCTGTCGGCTCGTGTCGCCTATCTTTGTATTCAGATCTTGCTCAGCCGCCTCACGGGTGGCGCCCTCCCCCGCCGCCCTCCACAAGGACCTCTCCAAAACCCGCCGGTACACCTCTCCCAGATCGAAATGCTTCTGTTCATGGTTCAGGAGAACGTCGGTCTTCTTGTCCGGATATACCCATGATTTGGTCTTGTCCATGACATTGGTCACGGCCAAGGACGCGATCCTAGCCCGCCACATCCCGGAGGCCCTGTCGAACCACAGCTCATATTGCAGGGAGTACGTCAGGGCAAGGTGGAGTTGAGCGGCCTGCGCTCGCCCGGCTGTGTCCTGAGGCGGTGGGCCGCGGAAATCGTCCCAGGTGAGCGGCCGAGTCGTGCTCCACGGGAGCCTATCCACCTCTGCGGCAGGATCCGAGGGGGGCGCGGTCTGTGCCCACCCTGATAGGCACAATATCCCAAGAAACACCGCCCACACCTGCCATCCGCGCATGTTTCCCCTACCCCCAGTGAGGCTCCACCCCAGACTGCTCACCCAAGCGATGGCCGCCGCATCCGGTGCCTCGACGATGTTCACGAAGTCGTACGGCCCGAGCGTGGCGTACTGGTGGAGGACCTTGGCCCCAAATGATGCCTCGATCTCCCGGTTCACCTCCTTGATCCACCGGAGTCCGTCCAGATGCCCCCTATTCTGCCATTCTTGGCTTAACCACGCTTCGTCACGTACACGATCCGGTTGTCGTTCTCCCGGGCGTGGATCCACCCGATCTTCCCCTCCACGGGCCGGGCGATGGTCAGACTGAACGCCGCGTAATGGGGGATGTTCAGGGTTAGGCTCTGGTTCGCCCCCACCTCCCCTTGCTGGTAGGTCGTCCCGTACTGGAGCGCGTACTCGATCACCGGCCCCGCACTCTGGATGACCACCGTCCGGCCACCCGCGCCGGCCGAGACCGTGCCCAGCCCTGGCACGTTCAGGATCACAGGGCCGCCTAACCCGGTCACCGCGATCGAGGACACCTGCCCGGCCATGACCGCGAACGCCGAGCCGGTGATCGCCCCTGAGACGTTTACGCGGAAACCGACCCCGACCACGTGCATCCCGGGCGCGGCATCGAACGAGAACCTGATGTGGAATTGCTTGGCCTTCCCGGCCTGCATGAGCTGGTCGAGGGCGCTCGCGAGCTGTGCGGCATTGTAGATGAGGCCGATCGCCTCGGCGGCCTGGGCCACCGAGCCGATCCCGCCGGCCCCGAGGAGCGCAAGGTCGATCACCTTCTGGGCGATGTCGTCGTAGCCAAACGCGGGGTCGATGTCCTGCCGGCTCTGGGCCCCGTCGATCTCCCACACGGCCTGGGTCCCGGCGAACGCGGCGAACCCATAGGCCACGGTGCCGCCCACGTAGGTGATCGTAGCGTCCACGCTCACCTGGGCCCGCGTTGGAACATCGATGTACAGGTACTGCTTCGCCTCGGCTGCCCCGCCCCCCGCGTAGGCACTAGCGAAGGCCCCGATGGCCCCGGAATACCTGTTGCAGGAATGGCGGGACTCCGCTACCCCTATGGTTTGGCCCCAATGCTGACAATCCGCATACGGCGGGCGGTAGGTCTGTCCCCCAGCTATATAGGCCACCACGGCCACGAGCGCCACCCCAAACATCACTGCCCGGCTGACTCTGGACATGCGCATGGAACACCTCCTGTCGTTGCCTCCCCTTTCTTTTACACCTACACCGTCCACAAGCACCTCCCAGCGCCCCGCAGATATCGCCCTTTCGCATCACCTCCTGTGCCCGCCAAAGCCCCGTGGCATCGAAAAACTGGTGGGGTCAAGGGCAAAGCCTAACCCCTCCCCCGCTGCTCCCCTAAGGAGCTAGAACAAACGTATGCTCAAGCAAGTAGTCCAAGCCCGCCTCGACCGCGCGCTCATAGAGATTCCAATACTGCTCGGCGGTCAACGTCAGCGGCTCGCTCTTCCCCACGCCGGGGACGTCGACGGTGATGAACGCCGTGACCGGATAGAAATCCGGGGGCATGACGAAGTAGACCCGACTCGAGCCCAGCGGACGCGTATCCTGGTAGTTGTAGTAGGTGAAGGGATCGGCGAATCTCATGTCCACATGCATCATGGCTCCGCCGGGTGGGACTGCACGGCCGGCCGTGTCCACCAGCCGGATGAGCAAGTAGGCCTGGGGGAGAGGAGGGGACTTGGGTCTCCCAGCCCGGCCGCCGAATCCGATGCGCTCGTCCCCACCATCCCATCGCCGATTGGTGGGGGCGATATCCTCAAACCCTCCGTGGGCGACGAAGAGCTCGCGGACATCGGGTACTCCATCCCCATCGGTATCGGTGACCGCATGGGCCGGGTAAGCGACGAGAGCATCGTGCAAGTCCTTCAACGAGATGGGTTTTCTCTCGACGAAGATCTCGAAGACCTGGGCGTCGCTGAGTGTGACATGATCCCTCGTTTCGACCACAGTGGAGATGGTCCCTACCGGTTTTCTTTCGACGTCGCCGCCGTCATGGAGGTCCCAGAGCAGGCCCGCGATGGCCCACTCCTCCAATGGGGGCCCCCAGACCTGGACGTCCACCTCTAGGTTATGATTGTTCCCTTGCGAGTTATACCTGAACGGCCGCGGATCCCCGTAGTGCTCGGCGATGAGCATGGAGGTGAACTCGGCGAACCCCTCCTGCAGTGAGTCCGTGGTGGTAGGGTTCGTGTAGCCTTTGTGGTTCTCGTCAGCCCCGTGGAAGAACCGCCCGTAGATCTGGAGCCACCAGTAGTGTCCAAGCTCGTGCCATATTGTGTTGTCCGGCTTCTCGTTGTCGCTCGCATCGCTGTCGTTGTCCCCGGCCATGATCATCACTTGAGCATCGGCGTTGACCCGACGGCCAGCCCCACCCGCAAGGTCCCCGAACTCTACGTTCTGTGAGTGACAGCGGGTTGTGCCAGTAGTGAACATGCTGACCGCCACAGGCTGTAGTGACACGCCCAGTTGCTGGGCTAGGTGTTCGATATACCGCATCGCCTTGTAGCCGTAGAAGTAGAAGTGGGCGCAGCCCCGCATGAAAACGTCGGGATCCACACCCTTTCGATCCCACTCCTCCGACGTAACCCTCCCCGCCACGCCGATCACCCTCGCCGAGTCACGCGCCAACGGGTCGCGTCCGTAGGAGAAATCCACCTCTACCGAGTACTCGTTGGGACGAGTTTGTTGCCATTGGCGACTGGAGGGGTACGCTGGCGCGTAGGGCGACCTGGGAGGCAACACGAGATTAGCAAGGTAGATCGGAACGTAGCGCCCCCCAATCGGGTTCTCCGAGCTCACGGCCATGAGGTCCCGTTCGTGGTACCAGAGCAGGGACACCACCACGACACGAGGAGGGCACCTGCCCGCCCACTGCAGACGGAACTCGTACCGCGCCTCCTCCGCCCTCCTGAATTCAGTGCCGTCAAATGAACGCTCGTTGGTGTGGTTGGTGCTCGTCTCCGCCGTGGGCCTTCGCGCAAGCACGCTTAGGGGATCGAGCGGGAGCGTGTCTCCCTCTTCCAGGACGAACAGCCACACCTTGCTTGTGGAGATCGGGTATGCCGGCCCGCCGTGAGGTGCCCCATCGTCCACCTTGCCCCGGATGATCAGGGTGCAAGGTGACGGCAAGCACACGTCACCCGTGAGGTAGCCCGTCAGGCCGAACAGGGAGAACTTGGAGAACTGGGTCACTGGGATCTTCTGGTAGCCAGGGACAGAGAAAGTGAACCCAGCGATGTCTTCGGGGGAGGCGATCACCTCGCCCTTGGGAAGAAGGGTGAGGGTGAAGGTCTGGTTGGGAAGCGGCTGCTGCCCACACTCGGTGAGCCGACCGGTTACCGTGGTCCCCGGCCAGGGGAGCGGTACGGTGAACTTGCCCTCCCCGTCAGTCTTTCCGGTGATCGGGCCGGGCGGAGGAGTCACCGGCGGCACAGTGGGCCGGAGACACACCGTGCCCACGTCAACGGTGGTGTACGTCCGCCCCCACATGTCCATGGACGAGGCGAGCGTCAGTTGAACGATCTCGGCCTCCGGGTACCCAGGGGAGGAGACCCGCACCGCCCCGATATCCCCAACCCCTCGGATCGTGGTCCCTGGCTTGGGAACCAGGGTAACCGAGACCGGGGTGTAGGGAAGGGGCCGCACGGTGCACTCGGTGAGAAGCCCGGTCACGGCGGTATTGGGGAGCGTGGGGATCGGGACATCAAATCGACCCGCCCCATCGGTGGTCCCGGTGAACGGCCCGTACGTGGGCGGGGTCGGCGGAGTTGGGGTGATCCCGCGGACCACGTCCAGGATCACCCGAAGTTCCAGCTCGCCGATGACCCCCGCGGTCCACGCCCGGAACCGAACTTCATAGCTCCGTCCCGCGCTCCCCGCGGGCGGGGTGAACCGGTACTGCGCCGTTACCGCCCCCCATCCGGAGGCTACCGAACTCCGGGAATCCACCCACTGGCCCATTTGCTGGACCCAGAGTGAGCTCGGCCATCCGGCCGGCGGGGACTCCGCCCGGATATTCACCGCCCCGGCCGGGGTCCGGGTCGCCGTGAGCTCGATTGTCCCCGCTGCCCCTTCGGGGACCTGGCATTGGATCTGAGTCACGCCCGGTCCCGGTTGGGTGGCCGGGGCACACGTTCCGGCCGTCGCAAGTTTCCCTGCGAACTGAAGCCGGACCCCACCGTACCATACCTCGCCCGGACCGTACGTCTGCGCCCACCCGAGCAAGGCCCACAAGATGCACAGCCCAACGCCCCAACCCTTGTGCAGCATGTGGTCACCCCTCCTTGGCCCTCCCCATGTCATGTCCACCGGGTCCTCCCTCGGCAACCGGTTGGCCGATCGCGACTGGGGCGGGGTGTGGAAGCAGCCTCATGGTCTGGAGTGGGACGCAGCAAAAAGCATGAAGGACGTCCTACAAAGCAGACAACGGTGCGCGACCGTACTTAACCTTTGGAAGAATATACACTTGGGGGCAAGGGAAGGTTTCGCCTTCCGCCGGACCCTGGTTCCAATGGACCCCGGGGCAGAGTTCCGGTATACTCCGTCCGTAAGTTTGCGCCCTTCCGCCTGTGGCCTACCCATCCCACCGCATGCCTCACCTCCCAGCCCAGGCGGAAGGGCGACCCTTACAGCCCCAGGTGGTCGGCCCAGGGGTGCCGGATGGCCTCTTGACAAGACGGGGGCAATCCGGGTATACGCTGGGGCCATGGTGAGGTTGTCCGGGTTTCTGTGCCGCCGGATGTCCAAGTTCAGACCACGCCAGTTCCCCGATCAGGAATCCCACGCCGCGCTCTCCGATGCCCAGGCACGGCTCCTCGCCGGGGACGATATGGCGATCATCGAGTGCACCGACCGCTTGCTCGACGCCCCAAGCTGGGTCACCTACTACGGGGGCGTGGACAAGGACCGCCGGTGAAGATCGCCCTCGGGCAGATCAACCCCACGGTGGGGGATCTCGCCGGGAACCGGGCCAAGATCCTCTCCGCCATCGGCGAGGCCCGAGGCCAGGGCGCGGACCTGGTGGTGTTCCCCGAGCACGCCCTCCTCGGGTATCCCCCCCGAGATCTCCTCCTGCGCCGCGGGTTCCTCGATGCCGCGGAGGCGGAGTTCCAAGCCGTGGTGGAGGCAACCCGGGACATCGCGGTGGTGATCGGCCACGTCCTGCGGGCCGGGCATCGGGAGGCCAACCGGGCCGACCCGTCGGCAGCCGCGTTCGGCGGCGACCTGGCCCTGTACAACACAGCCTTCCTCATCGCCGACGGCGAGATCGTTGGCCATCAAGCCAAGCAGCACCTGCCCTCGTTCGACGTGTTCGAGGAAGAGCGCTTCTTCGCCCCCGGGACCGAGGTCGCCGTGCACTCCTGGCAAGGCCTGCACCTGGGGCTGTCGGTGTGCGAGGACTTCTGGTACGAGGGCGGGGTGCTGGCCGCCCAGGCCGCGGCCGGGGTGGAGCTTCTCATGAACGTGTCTGCATCCCCGTACTTCCAAGGCAAGCCCGCGATCCGCCACGCTCTCGCCCGGCGGTGGGCGGAGCTCGCCGGGGCGCCGCTAGTCTACGCCAACCTCGTCGGAGCCCAAGACGAGCTCGTGTTCGACGGTGGATCGTTCGCCGTCCGGCCCGACGGGGCGTTCCTCCTTTCCGCGCCCTCGTTCACCGAGGGGGTGTACCTCTTCGACACGGCCGGGGTACCGGTGGCCCCGCCGCCGGAGGACGGGATCGCCGAGATCCACCAGGCCTTGGTGATGGGGATCCGCGACTACGTGGAGAAGAACGGGCTCCCCGGTGTGGTGATCGGGATCTCCGGCGGCGTGGACTCGGCGGTGGTGGCAGCCCTGGCCTGCCAGGCCTTAGGCCCAACGCGGGTGCTGGGGGCATTCCTGCCCGGGCCGTACACGGGAGATCTTTCCCATGAAAACGCCCATGCCGTGGCCGACAACCTGGGGATCCGCCTCCTGGTGATCCCCATCGATCCCGCGCTCGACGCCCTGCGGGCAAGCCTCGCCCCCCACGTCCCGGTGAGGGGGATAGTGGAGGAGAACCTCCAGGCCCGGATCCGCGGGCTTCTCCTCATGGCCCTGGCCAACGCCACCGGACACGTGGTGCTGTGCCCGGGCAACAAGTCGGAGATCGCCATGGGCTACAACACCCTGTACGGGGATACGGTGGGAGCTCTGGCCCCGATCGGCGATCTCGTGAAGGCCGAGGTCTATGCCTTGGCCCACCATATCAACGAACAGGCCGGCCGCGCCTTGCTCCCGGAGCCCGTCATGGCCCGGCCGCCGTCGGCCGAGCTTCGTCCGGACCAGCGGGACGACCAGGACCTCCCGCCGTACGACATCCTCGACCCTCTTGTGCAGGCGCTGGTGGTGCAGAACGCGGCCTGGACCGAGCTCGCCGCCCGATTCGGCGAGAGCGTCACCCGCGACGCCCTACGCCGGCTCAACGCCTCGGAGTACAAACGGAAGCAGCTCCCGCTCGTGATCAAGGTCTCCCCGAAGGCGTTCGGGATGGGGCGCCGGATGCCCATCACCCACCGCTTCCCAGAGTAGCCAGGGCCACCAGAGAACCCAGGGCGGCTTGCCATCCACCAGCTCTACGGGAGCTCCTGGCGGCGGGCCCGCCGGAGGAAGGTAGGGATGTCGTAATCGTCGCGAATGCCTTCGCGCTCGTACCGCTCCAGGATCGTCTCTTCCTCGGACCCGGTGACCTCGGTCCCGGCCACAGCCGGGAACCCGGTGGCGATCACGGTCACCCGCGCCTTCTCCATCCCCTCCCGGATCGTGGCCCCAAAGATGAGGTCAGCCTTGTCCGACAGGGCCTCGTGGATCACCCCGGCCGCGGCGGTGACCTCCTCCAGGGTAAGGTCATCCCCCCCGGTGATGTTGAGGATCGCTTTCTTCGCCCCCTTGACGCTGAAGTCGAGGAGGGGCGAGGAGATGGACCTGCGGGCCGCCTCGCGGGTCTTGTTCTCCCCCTCCGCTTCGCCGATCCCCATCATCGCCGTCCCCGCCCCCCTGAGCACCGCCTCCACGTCGGCGAAGTCCAGGTTGATCAGGCCGGGCACGGTGATGAGCTCGGTCACCCCTTGCACCCCTTGGCGGAGGACCTCGTCCACGAGCTCGAACGCCCGGGTGAGGGGCATGTCCGGGGGGGCGACCTTGAGCAGGCGGTCGTTGGAGATGGTGACGATGGCGTCCACGTTCTTAGATAGGCGCTGGATGCCCATCTCCGCCTTCTGGGCCCGGGCCAGGCCCTCAAACGAGAACGGCCGGGTGACGATGGCCACGGTGAGGACGCCGAGCTCCTTGGCCACCTCGGCCACCACAGGGGCGGCCCCAGTGCCGGTACCACCGCCCATCCCCGCGGTGACGAACACCATGTCCAAGCCCTCCAGGAGGTCGGCAATGTCCTCCCGGGACTCCTCGGCCGCCAGCCGCCCGATCTCCGGGTCCCCGCCCGCCCCCAACCCCCCGGTGAGCTTGATCCCGATCTGGAGGTGCCGGTGGGCCTCCACCATCTCCAACACCTGGACATCGGTGTTCATCGCCACCAGCTCCACGCCCGTGAGCCCGGCCCGGGTCATGCGGTCGACGGCGTTTCCGCCACCACCGCCTACCCCCACCACCATGATCTTGGCCGGGCTTTCGCCCATCATCCCCGTTCACCCCCGCAAGAACTTGCGGAACCAGCGGAACAGCTTATTGAACATGCCCCCGCCGGCGACCCCGGACCGAGACCGCTTCGAGCGCACGAAGTCACGCCCCTCCACCGCGTACTTGAGGAGCCCGATCCCGGTGGCGAACACCGGGGACTCCACGATGTCCCGCAGGCCGTGGATGCCCTGAGGGATGCTGCCACGCCGGGCAGGGATCCCGTAGCGGCGCTGGGCGAACTCCACCATCCCGTCCAGCAACGCCGTGCCCCCGGTGATGACCATCCCCGCCGGGATGAGGTCGCGGTACCCAGCGTCCTCCACCTCCTGCATCGCCAGATCCAGGATCTCCTCCACCCGTGGCTCGATGATCTTGGCGAGCTTCTTGCGGGACACGGTCTTCGTCCCTTCCCCGCCGATGGTGGCGACCTCGATCTTCTCCTCGTCTCCCACCGCGTCCACAAGACATGTCCCGTACGCCTTCTTGATCCGCTCCGCCTCCTCGATCGGGGTCTGAAGGCCCACGGTGATGTCGTTGGTGATGTGCTCTCCGGCGATGGGGATGGTCTTGGAAAACCAGATGTCCCCGCCGCGGAACACGGAGAGGTCGGTGGTCCCGCCGCCGCAGTCGAGGAGCACCACCCCGAGCTCCTTCTCCGCCGAGCTGAGCACGGCCATCGAGGAGGCCAGCGGTTCGAGCACGATCTGGGCGATGCTGATCCCGAGGGCTTCCACGCACCGCACCAGGTTGTGGACCGCGGTCACCGACCCCATCACGATGTGCACGTCCACCTCGAGGCGCGTGCCGGTCATGCCCACCGGGTCGGTGATCCCCTCCTGGCCGTCCACGATGTACTGTCTAGGGATGACGTGGATGAGCTCCACGTCCGGGGCCAGGGGCATCGTCCGGGCCGCCTCCACCACCCGCCGCACGTCCTCCGCGGTGATGATGCGATCCGGGCGGGTAATGGACACCGTAGCCGAGTTGTTGAGGGACCGGATGTGTTTCCCGGCGATGCCCACGTAGGCACTTTCCACCTTCACATCGGCCATGTTTTCCGCTTCCTCCACCGCCTTGCGGATGGACTGGATGGTGCGGCCGATGTCCACCACCACACCCTTCTCCAGACCCCGGGAAGGAGCCATCCCCATGCCGATGATCTCGATGAAATCATCGACCACGTTGGCCACAAGACAGGCCACCTTGGTCGTCCCCACGTCCAACCCCACCACCAGCCGCTCCCGCCTCATCCGACCACCACCCTCATCGGCGTCTTGTGAGGATCACCTGGTCCCCCCACCGCAGGTCCACCGCCGCGTACTTGGCAAGTCCATCCATGTCCCATAGCCCTTCTAGGATAGCGAGTTTGTCGCCGAGCTGGCCAATCGCACCAAGGAGGAGGGTGGGGCCCCCAGCTCCCTTGGCCACCACGCAGTCCGGATCAGAAGCGTCGAACACGGGAAAGGAAGCGCGCAGCTCGGGATCGAGACGAGCGATGGACAAGGCCGCGGCCACCGCCTCCGGACGGACCCGCGGCCCTTCGGGAACTATGCCGACCAACGCCGCCTCCGGCGCAACCCCGAGGATCACCCCTTCGGCGTCTACCCACACCGCCTGCCCTTGCTTCAGCCGAACCTGTGCCACCGGCTCCCTTTCCCGGATGTCCACTTCAACCCGCTGCCATATCGGTCGAACCCTGATCCGCACCTCCTGGACCCTCGGGTCACGCCGAACCACGTCCCGGACTCCCCTAATGTCCAATCGGAGTACATTAGCACCCAATAGAATCTCTGTCAACTGTTCGGTGGTGAAATAACGGGTCTCGGGAACGCGGACCTCCCGGATCCGCCACCATCCCCCCCAGCGCAGGGTGGCTACGAGCAGGACGGCCAATACCAGGGCCAGGCAGCCGGCCCGAAATGCCCGGATCACTCCCCCACGACCTCGAGCTCCAGCGTCAGCCACACCCCGAACAGCTGCTCGACCCGGGCGCGGATTCGCTCCACTAGGGCCAACACGTCGCTGGCTCGGGCCCGGCCGAGGTTGCAGATGAAATTGGCGTGCCGCTCCGACACCACCGCGTCGCCGATGCGCGCCCCCTTCAGGCCGGCGTGGTCGATCAGCCACCCCGCGGGTGGGGCGTCCGTGGGGTTGCGGAACACGCACCCAGCCGAGGGCAAGTTCAGGGGCTGACTCCCGCGCCGCTCGGCGAGGAGTGGTTCCACCGCCGGGCCGGGAACCGGCCGGAGTCCCACCTCCAACACCGGCAGGCGCACCCGACGGAACAGGGAGTCACGGTAGGTGAAGCCACATTCCTCGGGCCGAAACGTATGAACCCGCCCGCTCGGAAGGAGGGCCCGGACCCACACCACCTGGTCGGCGATGGCCCCGTACTTGGTGCCGGCGTTCATCGCCACCGCCCCCCCGACCGTGCCCGGGATCCCCGCCAACTTGGCGAGGCCGTGGCGGGCCACCTTGGGCAGGGCCGCCCCCGCGCCCACCCGCAGGAGGTCGTCCTCTTCGTGCCAGCCGGTGAGCCCGGAGGTCAGGACCACCAACCCCGGGAACCCCTGATCGGGGACGAGCACCTTGGACCCCCCACCCAGGACCAGCCACGGGAACCCGTGGGCCCGCGCCCGCACCACCGCCTCCGCCAACGCCTCCGGCCCATAGGGGCGAAACATGGCCCACGCCCGACCGCCGATGCGGAACGTGGTGTAGGGGGCCAACGGTTCGTTCACCCGAATCTCACCGGGGAGATCCCCTAGTACCCGTAGGAGAGCCCACGAGCCATCTCGCGTGCAAGTCGCCATATGTCCCCCGCCCCGAAACACACCACCACGTCCCCCGGCCGGATGACCTCCGCCGCCGCATCCATCGCCCCCGCAAGCCCGGCCCGGAACACGGCCCGCCCCCCGGCGGCTTGGACCGCGTCCGCCACCTGCCGCCCGCTCACCCCGGGGATCGGCCGCTCGAACGCGGGGTAGATTTCGGTCACCACCACACAATCGGCGCGGGCCAGCACCTGCCCGAACGCCCCAGCGAGGGCCTTCGTGCGGGAGTACCGATGGGGTTGAAAGATCGCGACGATCCGGCGCTCCGGCCATCCCACCCGCAGCGCGGCGAGCCCGGCTGCGACCTCGGTGGGATGATGGGCGTAGTCGTCCACCACCAGGTACCCGTTCTCCTCCAAGACCTCCAGCCGCCGGCGGGGGCGGGGGGCTGTGCGGAGCGCGTCGGCCAGGGCAGGCAAGGGCAGACCGAGGAGCATCCCGGCTGAAAGCGCCCCGAGGGCGTTGCGCACGTTGTGCGCCCCCGGACCGGGGACCTCCACCTCTCCGCTCGGCCTCCCGTGGACCAGGAGCTCACACGCCGCCCGCTCGCGGTGGTACTCGATCCCCACCGCGCGGACGTCGGCGTCTTC
The DNA here is from genome assembly GCA_014361055.1 of Candidatus Bipolaricaulota bacterium. Lineage (GTDB taxonomy): Bacteria > Bipolaricaulota > Bipolaricaulia > Bipolaricaulales > Bipolaricaulaceae > JACIWI01. The sequence goes on along the minus strand of JACIWI010000089.1, from coordinate 1,260 downwards.
GCTCAGGCCGTAGGTCAGCGGGCGCTGGAGCTCAAGGCCAAGCCGCGCCGCCACCGGATCGTCCGCGCACACCGCGGCCTTCTTCGCCCGGGCCAGGAACCGGGTGAACGCCCCTTGCAGGCCGGCGAACCCACCGTAGGTCCCCACGTGATCGTTGTCCACCGAGGTCAGCACCGCCACCGCCGGCTCGAGGCAGGTGAAGTAGCCGTCGGACTCGTCCACCTCGGCCACGAACGCCTTCCCTCCCCCCAGCGTGGCCGAAGGGAGGCCAGGGACCTCGCCCCCCACGTAGTGCCCACCCTCCCCGGTCACCGCCCGCACGAGGTGGGCAATCCAGGTGGTGGTCGTCGTCTTGCCATGGGTGCCGACCACCGCCACGAGCTCGCGGCCGCGCAGCACCTCGCGCAGCGCCGGGAGCCGCGGCCAGATGGGAATGCCCTGTGCGGCCACGAGCTCCGGGTTGTCGTGGGCGATGGCCGAAGAGAACACCACCGCATCCGCGTTCTCCGGGAGGTGCTCAGCCCGATGCCCCACGTGCACCTCGGCCCACAGCCGCAGCGCGCGCAATCGAGGGGAGTCGCGGACGTCGGAGCCGGACACGGTGGCCCCCCCCTCCCGCAGGAGATGGGCAAGGCCGGCCATGCCGTCCCCACCGATGCCCACGAGGTGAACCCGTCCGCCAAGCCCGGTCATGCCCTCGCCTCCGTCAGGCGGACCAGCGCCTCCGCCACCCGCTGGGCGGCGTCAGGCCGGCCGGCGAGGCGGGCTCCCGCGGCCATCGCCGCGAGCTTGGCCTCGTCCCGCCACAGTTGGGACACCAATGCCCCGAGGTCGAGGCCGACGAGGACCCGGTCCTCGATGAGCACGCACCCCCCGGCCTCGGCCAACGCGTGGGCATTGGCGTGCTGGTGGCCATCGGCAGCCGCGCCCCATGGGATGAGCACGGCTGGACAGCCGGCGGCGGCCAGCTCGGCCACGGTGGTGGCCCCGGCCCGGGCTACCACCAGCCGGGCCCGGGACAGCGCTTCCCCCACCTGATCCGTGTACCGGATCACCTCGGCCTGGCCCAGCCCGGCCGCACGGAGCCTCTGCGCCACCTCCTCCGGGGGAGCCGCCTCCCCGACCACCACCCGCAGGCGCAGTCCCGGCACCTGAGCCAATGCCGGCGCGGCCCGCACGATCGCGTCCACCAACCCCCGCGAGCCCCATGACCCCCCCATCACCAGGAGCTCGTCCCCCAGCACGCGGCGGGGGCGCACA
>JACIWI010000088.1 GCA_014361055.1 Candidatus Bipolaricaulota bacterium | reverse complement strand
CCGGGGGGGGGGGGGGGCCGGGGGGGGGGGGGGGGGGGGGGGAAACCCGGTCCTGGCCGCCCTGGCCGCCGGTGGGGCCGGGATGGTGGCGGGGGCCCTGACCGGGGCCCTCGCCACCAAGCTCCGCATCCACGGCCTTCTGGCCGGGGTGTTGACCATGATCATGCTCTACTCCCTGAACCTCCGGATCATGGGAAGGCCCAACCTTCCCCTCCTCGGCCGGCCGTCGGCCTTGGGGGTTTTGGCCCAGGCGTTACGGGTCCCCCGGGGCTGGGAAGCCCTGGTCGGCGGGGGCCTGGTGGCCCTGCTCGGCCTAGGCCTCCTCGTCCTCTTCCTCCACACCGAGCTCGGCGCAGCGATGCGGGCCTGCGGGGGCAACCCGGACATGGTCCGGGCCTACGGGGGCAGCCCCGACACCATGGTCATCCTGGGCCTGGCCCTCTCCAACGGGCTTGTGGCCCTGTCCGGGGCCCTCGCCGCCCAGTATTCGGGGTTTGCTGATGTGGGGATGGGGGTGGGGACGATCGTGGCCGGGCTGGCCTCGGTGATCATCGGGGAGGTCCTCCTCCAGCCGCGGTCGGTGGTTTTGGCGGCCCTGGCGGTGGTCCTCGGGTCCTGCGCCTACCGCCTGGCCATTTCCGTGGCCCTCCGGTACGGGGCAGCGTTGGGGTTCACGGCCTCCGACCTCCGCCTCCTCACGGCCCTGGTGGTGTTGGGGGCATTGGCCGCGCCGGCCTTGCGGGCGGCCCTGCGAGGGGAGACCCCATGATCCTCGAGCTCGCCGACGTGACCAAGACCTTCTCCCTCGGCACGGAGCGGGTGATGGCCCTCCAGGACCTGAATCTGGCAGTGGCGGAGGGGGATTTCGCCACGGTGATCGGGTCCAACGGGGCGGGGAAGACCACGCTCCTCAGCGTGATCGCCGGGACCTGTCGGCCCGAGCGGGGCCGGGTGTGCCTGGCCGGCCGGGACATCACCCGCTGGCCGGCCCACCGCCGGGCCCGCTGGATCGGGCGGGTGTTCCAGGATCCCCTCCGGGGCACGGCGGCCCACATGACGGTGGCAGAAAATTTGGCCCTGGCCCTGAAGAAGGGGCGCCGGGGCCTCGCTCCCCTCCTCACCCCCAG
>JACIWI010000087.1:4468-5135 GCA_014361055.1 Candidatus Bipolaricaulota bacterium | reverse complement strand
TCTTGCCCCACCGTTTCACCCTTGCCCGCACCCCTCCCTTCCCTCCTCTAGGGAGGGTTAGGGCGGGGCCGCTGGCGGTCTGTTCTCTGTGGCACTTTCCAGGGGTCGCCCCCTCTCGGGTTTCCCCGAGCGGCCTGCCCGGCGGAGTCCGGACCTTCCTCAGGGATAAACACCCCCGCGGCCCCCTGGCCGTCTCCCCCACCGCACGGGTGCCCTCGTGTATCGACAACGGGGGCACACCCACATTATACCGCCCAACGACTCCCGGCGGCGCAGCGGTCGCAAGCACCGTGGGCAGACCCGTCGGACGATGAAGAACACAACCCCAGCTGCGCTGCCCACGCCGACGACCACGTACGGCCATATCCCCAGCGTTCTCCCCTCGTCCTTCGTCCGGGCAGGGCCTGTGGTGACGAGTTCCAGGAGCCCCTGGGCCAACTTGAGCACGGCCGAAGCCGTCCGCCCGCGGTTGGCCTCCACCTCCGCGCGGGCGAGGAGGTCCTCCCACGGCCCGGCCGGGATCGCCTCCTGGGCCTTGCCCCCGAGCTGGGCGACCGCCCGCCACCCCGCCCCCTCGACCCGGAGGAGCACCACCAGCACCGCCTCCGGGGGAAGGCGCCACGCCCGGAACACCACGTGGGCGTAGACACTGGGGTTCCCGAACGGA
>JACIWI010000087.1:0-4458 GCA_014361055.1 Candidatus Bipolaricaulota bacterium | reverse complement strand
GGATCGCGCCAGCTCGCCAAGTACACGAGAGCGAGCCCATGACCCTCGAGGGCGGCGATGATCTCCTTCAGCCGCTCCCGCTCCGCTCGCTCCAGGGTTTGGCCGTAGTCGTTGATCGAGCCGATCGGGTCAGGAAGAAGGGGAGGGGCGACGGTCAGCGCCACTGCCAGTACAGGAACCGCGAGCAGTTTTCGCAGGTCACCACCTCCCGGCCCTCCCGGACCCGCTCGAGGGTGGTATCGGCCAGGCGTAGGTGGCACCCCCCGCACGTGCCCCCGTCCACCGGGACCACCGGGCTGGACACGCTCCCCCGCAGGCGCTCGTAGTGCTGGTGTAGGTGGGGAGGGACCTCCGCGGCCAGGACCTCTCTCTTCGCGTTGAGGTCATCCTTTTGCTTGAGAAGCTCGTCCCGCTGACGGCCCACCGCGGCGAGGTCGTCCTGGATGCGCCCGACCCGCTCCCGGTGGCGCGCCTCGTCCTCCCGCAGCCGCTCCCCATCCTGTTCCGCTTCCTCCATGAGCCGGAGCGCCTCCTCGGCCAGCCCATCCAGGCGGGCACGAAGGAGGGCCACCTGCTCCCGCAGGTACTCCATCTCCTTGTACGGGATGATCTCGTGGTCGAGCTTCTTCTGGTACCCGCGGATCTTGGCATCGGTGGCGTCGACCTCGGTGGACTTGGTGAGGGCCTCGTGCCGCAGGCGCCGGTGTGCCTCCTGGCGCTCGCGGAACGCCTCCTCTTCCTGGGCCAGCCGGTCACGCAGCCGCGCCTCCTCCGCGGCGAGATCGGCGAGACGGCCGTCCACGGTGCGAATGGCCTTGTCCACCTCCGCGAGCGCGAGCAGCTGCTGAAGCTGGTCGGTCATGCCGCGATTACCTCGAGCGACGGGAACTGCTCCCGAAGGAGGCCGGCCACGTGCCCCACGAACGGGCGCTCCGTCTCCCGGTGCCCGAGCGCGGCTACGGCAAGGCCGGATTCGGCTGCCTCCAGGCCCTGGTGGTACCCGATCTCCCCGGTGAGGTAAAGCTCGGCCCCAGCGGTGAACGCGTCTTGCCATAGGTCACCGCCGTCCCCTCCACAGATCGCGACCCGCCGCACCGGGCGGTCGAGGTCGCCGTAGGTGGACCTGGGACCGGACGCCTCCAGCGCGCAGGCCAGGCGGGCGACCACCTCCCGCGCCGGGGTCTCCTGAAGCAGGTCCCCCACCCGGCCCAGGCCGTGCCATGCGGCTGCGTTCTCGAGGGGGTACACGTCGTACGCCACTTCCTCGTAGGGGTGGGCGGCGCGCAGGGCGGAAAGGGCCTGGGTGAGCCGCTCGGCTGGGACCACCGTCTCCAGGCGCACCTCGTCCACGCGCTCCTCCCGCCCGATCGCACCGATGTAGGGACGCGTCCCCTCCCCGGGGAGGAACGTCCCCGTGCCGGGGGCACGGAACGAGCAATGCCCATAGCGCCCGATCTGTCCGGCCCCGGCGGCGAACACCGCGGCCGCCACCGCGTCGGCGTGGCTCTCGGGCACGAACACCACGAGCTTGATCAACCTCCCCCGTGGGACGAGCGGGCGCGGCCCATGGAGCCCCAGGAGATCGGCCAGGACCTCGCCCAGGCCTCCCCGAGCGACGTCGTACGGGGTGTGCACGGCGTAGCACGCGGCCCCGCCGGCGAGGAGGGCGCGGACCTTGTCCCCAAGCGGCGTCCCCGGCAGCAGCCGGTCGAGGGGACGGAAGAGCAGGGGGTGATGGGTGATGAGGAGGTCGACGCCTTGAAGCGTGGGGACCAGCCCGAGGTCGAGATCCAGGGCCACGAGGGCCCGCCGGCAAGGGGCGTCCAGCGGGCCGACCTGAAGGCCGGTCCGGTCCCAGGGCTCGGCGAGGGCCTGTGGGAAGCGCTCCTCCAAGAAGGCGATCACGTCCTGCCGAAGCATGACCGCGTTAGTGTAGCGTTCCGGTCGCTTGTCCCGCAAGGAGCGCGGAGTACCATGGCTGGGGATGGCACAACGGACGGGAACAGCGGATCTTCCCTTGCACGGCGGCCGTGTCCCGTGATGGCTGTTTTCGCGCATGGTGCGGCTGGCGCAGGGGATCGTCCTCGTCCTGGCCGACGAGCTTGGGACCGATGGTGTCCTGGCCCGCCTCTCCGATCCTGCCTGGTTCCAGGCCGTGGGGTGTCTTTTAGGGTTCGATTGGCACTCCAGCGGCCTCACCACCACCTGTGGGGCCCTGAAGGAGGCCCTGCGGGAGGCGGGGGTGTTCGCCGCCGGGGGGAAGGGCGCGGCCTCCCGGCGGACGCCCGACGAGATCGTGGCCTGGGCGGAGCGGGAGGGGATCGAGCCCTCCCCCCTCGTCTACGCCTCCCGGATGGCCGCCAAGGTGGATTCGGCCGCCCTCCAGGATGGGTTCCAGATCTACCACCTACGTTCCTCTTCGACCGGGAGGGGCACTGGTGCGTGGTCCAGCAGGGGATGAACGAGGAGACACGGATGGCCCGCCGCTACCACCCCAAACGTCGGGCATGAACCCCGATGCTACGGTCCGGGGTGTACGTCGCCCTTTATGGGCGACGTTGTGCCGGGGTGGTGGGGCCGAAGGCGGGCCTCGTCCTCAACCTGGTCGCCCGCGAGGCGGAACCGGCCCGCGTCACGATCCCCGAGCTCGCCTCCCGCCCTCCGGATCGGCTGGTGACGGAGCTCGTGCGGGTTCGGCGCATGGAGCTCCCCCGCCGCCACGCCTTGCTCGTCGCCGACCTCGACCCCAAGCGCCTGCGCACGGTGTTCCTCTCCGCCTACGAGCGGGCGGCCCCGGACTTCGAGGCGCTCCTGACCACACCGGGCCTGGGGGCGAAGGGACTGCGGGCCCTGGCCCTTCTTTCCGAGCTCCTCTACGGGGCCCCGGCCTCGTTCTGGGATCCGGCCCGGTTCGCCTACGCCCACGGCGGAAAGGACGGGACCCCGTACCCGGTGGACCGGGAGACCTACGACCGGACGATCGAGGTCCTCCGGCGGGCGGTACGCCGGGCCCGGTTGGGGGAGCGGGAGGAGCTTTGTGCCCCGCGAAGGGTCGCGCTCCTCTCCCCCTCCCCCTAGGGCCGCGCGGTGGTGGTGGGTTGGCGGCTTGTGGGCTAAGTCCAGGGGGGTTCCCTGGACATCGCTCGGCTTGAGAGGACCCGGCCCAGGGCCTTCCCCCGGGCGGTGGCGGCCATTACCGCCTTGATCAGGGCCACCCGCAGGCCCCCGGCCTCCAGGGCCATGAGCCCATCGATCGTCACCCCGGCCGGGGTGGTCACCTCGTCCTTGAGGAGGGCGGGGTGCTCGCCGGAGGCCAGGACCAGGGCCGCCCCGCCCAACAGGGCCTGGGCGGCGAGCTCGGTGGCCAGCTTCCGGGGAAGCCCCATCTTCACCCCTCCTTCGCTTAGGGCCTCGATGATGAGGCAGGCGTAGGCCGGGCCGGAGCCGGAGAGGGCGGTCACCGCGTCCATCAGCTCCTCCTCCTCGATCAGGGCCACTCGGCCCACCGTCCCGAAGATGGCCTTGGCCAGCTCCAGGTGCTCGGCTTTCGCGTAGCGGCCGGCGCAGATCCCGGTCATCCCCTGACCGATCTGGCTGGGGATGTTGGGCATGGCCCGCACCACCGGGATCGGTCGGTCCAGAACCTCCTCGATGAGGGAGGTAGGGGTGGCCGCGGCCACGGAGATCAAGACCTGCCGGGGCGAGACCACGTCGCGGGTCTCCAAGAGGACCTTGGGCACCGTTTTGGGCTTCACCGCCAGGATCAGGAGGTCCGCCTCTCGGGCCAGGGCGCGGTTGTCGGTGGTGACGGTGATGCCCAGGCGCTCCTGAACCTCCCGGGCGGTCTCGGGGTGAGCGGTGGTCCCGGCGAGCCTCTCCTTGGGGACGAGGCTGGCCCGGAGGATCCCCGCGGCCAGGGCCATCCCGATCGTGCCCAACCCCAAAATGGCGATGCCCTTATCGCGCATTGTTCCCCGTCCCGAGGAGGAGGCCGTCGTCGGCCACCCCCACCTGCCGGAAGAGCTGGACCAGGTCCTCCACGCCCAATCTGGCCTTCTCGCTCTCCCCAAAATCCAGGAGGATTCGGCCCTTGTGCATCATGATCAGCCGGTTTCCCACGCCCAAAGCCTGGTCCATGCGGTGGGTGACCATGAGGGCGGTGATTCGGCCATCCTGGACGAGCCGGGCGGTGATGGCCAAGACCCGCTCGGCGTTGGCCGGGTCCAGGGCCGCGGTGTGCTCGTCGAGGAGGAGGAGCTTGGGCTGGGTGAGGGTGGCCATGAGCACGGCCAGGGCTTGGCGCTCCCCACCGGAGAGGTGGGCCACCCGCTCCCCAAGCCTCCTCTCCAGCCCCATCTCCAAAGCACCTACTTCCCCGGCGAGGAGCCGGCGGCGCCTGGGGGTGAGGAGGGGAGCGAGGCCCCGGCGCCCCTTCTTCAGGGCCAGGGCCAAATTTTC
>JACIWI010000086.1 GCA_014361055.1 Candidatus Bipolaricaulota bacterium | reverse complement strand
GAACAGGTTCGCGACCCCAGGGGACATGTCCTGCCCGGGGATGAGGCCGATGTCGGTCACCGCCGACCGCACCTTTCTCTTGATGGATTCCTCCGGCTCCATCAGCCCCACGTAGTGATCGGGACCCGCGGACTTGCTCATCTTCCGCTCCGGGTCGGCCAGGGACATGATCCGGGCCCCCTTGCCCAAAATGGGCTCCGGCTCCGGGAAGTACTGGCCGAACCGGTAGTTGAACCGACGCGCGATCCGGCGGGCCAGCTCCAGGTGCTGGACCTGGTCCTCTCCCACCGGCACGTGGTCCGCGCGGTACAGCAAGATGTCCGCCGCCTGGAGCACCGGGTAGTAGAACAGGCCCCCATTCACGAACTCCTGTTCCGCTGCCTTCTGCTTGAACTGGGTCATGCGGGAGAGGTCTCCGAACGAGGTCACGCAACCCAGGATCCAGGCGAGCTCGGTGTGCTCGGGAACGTCCGATTGGAGGAACAGGATCGCTCGCTCGGGGTCGATCCCGCAGGCGAGGAGGTCCAGGGCCAGCTCCCGCCGGGCCCGGCGGAGCTCGTCCGGCACGGTGTCCTCGTTCGTGAGGGCGTGGTAGTCCACGATGCAGTAAATGCAGTCGTTCCCTTCCTGAAGCTCGACCCACTGCCGGATGGCCCCGAAGTAGTTCCCGATGTGGAGCTCCCCTGTCGGTTGGATGCCAGAGAAGATACGCATGGCGACCTCCTGGCCGGGCAGTATAGGCGGCCGGTGGGAAACCGCAACCGTCCGTTTTGCCATCCCCGGCGGCTACGGCTAAAGTATGGGGCAGATGGCGGAATCGCTGGACGTGGTGATCCTGGCGGCGGGGAAGGGGACGCGGATGCGTTCCCGTCGCCCCAAGGTCCTTCACCCCTTGGCCGGCCTGCCCCTCCTCGAATACTCAATCCGAGCCGCTTTGGCTTTGGCCCCCGCCCGTACGGTGGTGGTGGTGGGTTTCGGCGGGGACGAGGTCCGTGCCGCGTTCTCCGGGCGCCCTCTCCAGTTCGTGGACCAGGGCGATCCCCGCGGCACGGGCCACGCCTTGCTCGTGGCAAAGCCGGCGCTCTCCGCGCGCCGGACCCTGGTCCTCCCCGGCGATGTTCCCCTCGTGCCGCCGGCAGCCCTGCGGGCGCTCCTCAGCTACCACGCGGAGGCCGGGGCGGAGCTCTCGTTCCTCACCATGGAACCGCCTGATCCGCGTGCCTACGGCCGGGTGGTGCGGGAGGACGGGCGCCCGGTGCGGATCGTGGAGGCCCAGGACGCCACCGCGGATGAACGGGCGATCCGCGAGGTCAACTCCGGGATCTACTGCCTCACGAACACGCCCCACCTCTGGCAGGCCTTGGCGGGCCTGTCCACGGACAACGCCAAAGCCGAGTACTACCTGACGGACTTGGTGGCCGTGTTCGCCCGCCGGGGGAAGGCGGCGGCCCTCCTCTGGCCGCACGCCGAGGACCTCATGGGGATCAACGACCGGGTTGACCTCGCCCGGGCCGAGGCTGCCCTGCGAACCCGCCTCCTCACCGCCCTCATGCAGGCCGGGGTCACCGTGGTCGATCCGGCCACGGTGTACATCTCCCCGGACGCCACGGTGGGGCCGGACACGGTCCTCCACCCCGGCACTCACCTCCTCGGCCACACCGCCATCGGCGGGGGGTGTGCGATCGGCCCCGGGGCGTACCTGGTGGACACCGAGGTCGAGGCCGGGGCGCGGGTGTGGTACTCGGTGCTGGAGGGGGCGTACGTGGGGCCAGCTGCCCAGATCGGCCCCTACGCGCACCTCCGGCCGGGGGCGCGGATCGGAGCGGGGGCCCGGGTCGGGAACTTCGTGGAGGTGAAAGCGGCCTTCATCGGGGAGGGGGCCAAGGTTTCCCATCTCGCGTACATCGGTGACGCCGAGGTGGGAGCGGGGGCGAACATCGGGGCGGGGACCATCACCTGCAACTTGCAGCCCGGCCGCAAGGAGAAGCAGCGCACCGAGATCGGGCCGGGGGCGTTCATCGGCAGCAACGCCGCTCTCGTGGCCCCGGTCCGCATCGGCGAGGGGGCGGTGGTGGGGGCAGGTTCAGTGATCACCGAGGACGTCCCGCCCTATGCGCTCGCCGTTGAACGCTCCCCTCAGGTGGTCAAGCCTGGATGGGCCAAGGAACGGGGGGAACAAGGTTGAACAAGTTGGGATTGCTGTCAGGCCGAGCGAACGTAACCCTCGCCCAAGAGGTGGCCAGGCTCCTCGGCGCCGAGCTGTGCCAGGCGGATCCGGAGGCCCTCACCCCGGGACGGTTCCCTGACGGGGAAGTCCGGGTGGAGATCCAGCAGACGGTGCGGGGCAAGGAGGTGTTCGTCTTCCAGCCCCTGTCTCCCCCGGTGAACGACCACCTGATGGAGCTCCTGCTCATGGTGGACGCCCTGCGCCGGGCCTCGGCCCAGATGATCTGTGCGGTGATCCCGTACTTCGGCTATGCCCGTCAGGACCGGAAGAAGAAGGGCCGGGTGCCCATCTCCGCCCGCCTCGTGGCCAACCTGCTCGAGGCGGCCGGCGTGCATCGGGTGCTGACGATGGAACTCCATGCCGGCCAAATCCAGGGGTTCTTCAACGTGCCCGTCGACCACCTGCGCAGCGACAAGCTGTTCGCCGATCACGTAAAGACGCGCTACCCCGAGCTCTTGACGGACCTGATGGTCGTTTCCCCCGATCTGGGCGGGGTGTGGCGGGCCCGTCGGCTGGGGCGGGAACTGGGAACCCCCATCGCCATCGTGGAGAAGCACCGTATCGGGATCCACGACGAGGAAGTGGAGGTGCAGTACGTCATCGGGGATGTGGACGGGCACGACGTGCTCCTGGTGGACGACATCCTCGCCACCGGGCATACCCTGGTCACCGCGGCGGAACGGCTGGTCGAGGCCGGGGCGACCCAGGTGTTCGCCGCCTGCACACACGGCCTGTTCTGCGGCGACGCCCTGTCCGTCCTCGAACGATCCCCCTTGCAGAAGGTTTTCGTGACCGATACCATTTGCCCTCGGCATGTCCAAGGCCATCCCAAGGTCGAGGTCGTGTCGGTGGCCCAACTGATCGCGGACGCCATCCGGCGGATCTACAACCGCCAATCGGTAAGCGACCTGTTGGTGCGTAGCTAGGAGGACATCCATGTTGGTGAAAGCGATGCGGCGGCCCCTCAACGTGAACCCCAACGCCCTTCGGCGCCAGGGCCAGGTCCCGGCGGTGCTCTACGGCGCACATGTCGAACCGGTGCACGTCACCATCTCCGAGAAGGACCTCCTGAACCTGTTCGATCACGTGACCCGGTCCACCATGGTCGAGGTCCAGGTCGACCGGGGCGAGGTGTACCGGGTGTTCGTGAAGGAGATCCAGGTGGATCCGATCACGGAGCGGTTCCTCCACCTCGACCTGTACGTGCCCGAGCCCGGCCGATCGCTGGTGATGCAGGTCCCGGTGAAGCTCACCGGTACCCCGCGGGGGTTGAAGGACGGCGGCGTCCTCGAACACGTCCACGCCTACATCCCCGTCGAGGCCCCCCCGGAGAAGATCCCGCCTTTCGTGGCGATCGACATGTCCAACCTCGGGGTGGGGGATTCGATCCTGGTCAAGGACCTGGCGTGGGAAGAAGGCGTTCGCCCTCTGCTTCCCCCGGACAACGTGGTGGCCACGGTGCTGGCCCCGCGGGCGGTGGTGGCGGCTCCGGAGGCCGCCCCGGCTGAGGCCGCCCCGACCCCGCCTGAGGGAGGCGAGCCCGCGGCTTGAGGGCGGTCGTCGCTCTCGGGAATCCGGGCCCGGAGTACATCGCTACCCGACACAACCTCGGCTTTTGGGTCTCGGAACGGCTGCTGCGCGCCGGCCGTTGGCGACGTCGGGTGCAGCCGTGGGGCGAGGTCTACCAGCGGGGGGAAAGCCTCATCCTGCGTCCCCTCACGTACATGAACCGGTCCGGCGAGGCCGTGCGGGAGCTCGCCGCGTGCTTTGCCCTCGCCCCACCGGATCTCCTCGTCGTCTACGACGACGTGGACCTGCCCGTGGGCGAGGTGCGGCTCCGGCCCGCCGGCGGGCCAGGCAGCCACCGCGGCATGCAGTCCGTGCTGGCGGCGCTGGGTACCGAGGAGGTCCCCCGCCTGCGGGTGGGGATCGGCGCCCCCCCGCGCGGGGTAGACCTGGTGGACTACGTGTTGTCCCCCCCTCCCCCGGAGGAAGCGAACGTGCTGGCCTGCGCTGCTGACCGGGCGGCCCGGCTCGCGCTGCGGTTCCTCGAGGGCGGGCTCGTCGCGGCCCTGGACAGTTTCTCCCGTGAGGGAAAGGGCGAACGGGTATAATTACGGGTGGAGGCCACCGGATGTACGAAAAGTTCTCTAAGGAAGCGATGAAGTTGCTCGCCGCGTCCCAGGAAGAGGCCGGGGAGTGGCGCCACCGGTACGTAGGGACGGAACACCTGCTTCTCGCCGCCCTGCGTCTGGAAGGGTCGCGGGTGGCGCGGTTCCTGGAGGGGAAGGGGCTGACCTACGACCGGGTGACCCGCATCGTGGAGCGCCAAAAGGGACGGGGGAAGCTCTACGTGGCCCCCGATGACCTCGAGCCCACCCAACGGCTGCGGCGGGTGATGAAGCTCTCCTACGAGGAGGCCCGGCGGGAGGGCGCGGACACCATTGAACCGGAGCACCTGCTCCTCGCCATCCTCCGGGAAGGGGAGTGCACGGCGGCGGAAATCCTCCGCGCCCACGGCATCGACCTGCGCTCCGCCCGCGACTACTTCTCCCCCCGCCGGGGTGGAGTGCGGGTGCGCACCAGCCACGCCCGCCTCCCCGGGGAGCTCGGCGAGTTCGGGCGCAACCTGGTGGAGGCAGCGGCGGCGGGGGCGCTCGACCCGGTCATCGGCCGGGATCGGGAGCTGGAGCGGCTTATCC
>JACIWI010000085.1 GCA_014361055.1 Candidatus Bipolaricaulota bacterium | reverse complement strand
GAACGCCACCGCCGCCTTGAGGAGCGGTACCGTGATCCCCTGGCGCCGGAACTGCTTGGCCACAAAGAAGCACACCACCGACCACACCCGCTCGTCGTCGACCCGTTTCAGGGTCCGGGCCCGGTCCAGGGCCGGGTACCGCTCCCGGGGGCCTATGGCGCACCACGCCGCGGGCTTTCCGCTGGCGTAGGCGAGGATCCCCGGGACCTCGCCCGAGTCCACGATCCGCTTCAGGGCGGCCTTGTTCCCCGCCCCTTTTTGCCGCACGAACTCCGACCGGGGGAGCCGCCACCACATGCACCAACAGCCGCCGCTCGCGCCCCGCTCCCCAAACAGCTCCTCGAGGTCCGGCCACCGCTTCGGGGTCAGTGGGTGGAACGCGAGGTCTTGCGGCAGGCCAGGTTGCGAGGACATAGAGCTTTCACCTCCGTTTCCCGCGCGCGAGTACGGCCATCGTACCCGGCCGGTTCCGGGTGTCAATCATGCGGGGGAATCGGCTTCCGAAGAACGATGGGACCGAAGCAGGCGCACATCGGACTGCGTTCGGTATACTCAGGGCGTCATGGTGCAGCCGCGACTCCCAACCCTCGGCATCGCCCCCGGCGACCTCCCTCCGTACGCGCTTCTGCCCGGCGATCCGGCCCGCGCCGCGCGCATCGCCCAGCGGCTGGATGGGGCGGAGGAGATGGCCAAGAACCGCGAGTTCCACGCCTACCGCGGCACCTGGCGGGGCCTCCCGGTGGGCGTGGTCTCCACTGGGGTCGGCGCCCCCGGGGCTGCGATCTGCGTCGAGGAGGCGATCCGCGCCGGGGCCAAGGTCCTGATCCGGGTGGGGACCGCGGGGTCGCTCCAGGATCGCGTGCGGGACGGTGACCTGGTCGTAGCCCTCGGTGCGGTGCGGGCGGAGGGGACCACGCCGCGGCTCCTGCCCGTGGAGTTCCCGGCCTTGAGCGATCCGGACGTGGCTGCCGCCCTTTGGGAGTTGTCCGGGGGACGCGGCCTCCCTGTCCATCGCGGCGTGGTCGTCACCCTCGACGCGTTCTACCGCGGGGTCCTGGACCTTGGGCTCGATGCGTTCTCCCGGAGTGGGGCCCTGGCGGTGGAGATGGAGTGCGCGGCCGTGTTCTGCGTGGCTGCCCTGCGCGGGGTCCGGGCCGGGGCCATCCTCGCCATCGACGGGGACGCCCGCCGGGCCACACTCGGCGACTATAATCCCCATCGGGACACCGTCCGGCAGGCCATCGATCGGGAGATCGAGGTCGCCCTGGAGGCGCTCCTCAGGATCGCAGGATGGGAAGGAGGTGGGAAAGGGGCGTAGGCGATCTTCCTCAGCTACACCTTGAAAGGAGGGCCAACAAGGAGGATGCGATGAGGAAGTGGTTGCTAGCGATGTTGGTGGTGCTCGCTCTTCCGACCCAGGTCACCTGGGCCGAAACCGATTGGACGTTGACCATCCTTCATACGAACGACACCCATTCGCACTTGGAGAACATGGCCCGTCAGGCCACGCTGATCCAGGAGATTCGGGCGCAGGTCCCGGAAGTGGTCCTCCTCCATGCCGGGGACGCGTTCCTGGGGACCCTCTACTTCACCGTGCACAAGGGGGCGGCGGACGCATGGGTCATGGACCACATGGACTTCACCGCCATGGCCCTCGGGAACCACGAGTTCGACGAGGGCTCGGCGACCCTGGCCAAGTTCGCCGAGGCGGTGGGGTTCCCCCTTCTTGCGGCCAACTTCGACTTCTCTCAGGAGCCCCTCCTCGCCGGGGAGATCCTGCCCTACGTCATCGTGGACGTGGCCGGGAACCGGGTGGGGATCATCGGGCTCACCACCGAGGACACGGCGTGGAGCTCGAACCCTGGGCCGAACATCGCCATCGGCGACGCGTTCGCCGCCGCCCGGCGGGCGGTGGACGAGCTCACCGCCCAGGGCGTCACCGTGATCATCGCCCTGACCCACCTCGGTTGGGATCGTGACCTGGAGCTCGCCACGTCCGTGACCGGGATCGACATCGTGGTGGGCGGACACTCCCATACACTCCCCGCCGAGTACCCGGCGGTGGTGGAGCGCAAGCTCGTGAACATCAACACCGCCAGCGTGGACGAGCTTGTGGCCCTCCCCCGGATCGGTCCCACGTTGGCCCAGCGGATCGTGGATTGGCGGGGGGCTCACGGGCCGTTCCAGAAGATCGAGGAGATCATGAACGTGTCCGGGATCGGTCCCGCCACGTTCGCCGCCATTCGGGATCGGATCGCGGTCGCGGACGTCCGCATCCCCACCCTGGTCGTCCAGGCCGGGGAGCATGCCCAGCACCTCGGTCGGTTGGAGGTGACGTTCGACGGGCAAGGGGTCCTGACCGGTTGGAACGGGGAGCTCATCCCGGTGGCCGAGGTACCCATGGACAAGGCGATCGAGGCCCAGCTCGCCGTGTTTGGCGCCCCCATCGCCGCCCTCAAGGCACAGGCAGTGGGGGAGACGCGGGTCGACCTGGACGGAGACAAGGCCCGGGTGCGCACCCGGGAGACGAACCTTGGGAACCTCATCGCCGACGCGATGTTGTGGAAGGCGAGGGCTGCCGGAGCCCAGATCGCCATCCAGAACGGGGGCGGGATCCGGGCCTCCATCCCCGCCGGGGAGGTCACCCTGGGCCAGGTCATGGAGGTCCTCCCATTCGGGAACTACCTTGTGGTCCTCGACGTCACCGGGGCCCAGCTCCGCGCTGCCCTGGAGAACGGGGTGAGCCTGGTCGAGCAGGCCAAGGGGCGGTTCCCCCAGGTGGCCGGGATCCGGTTCACCTGGGATCCGACCAAGGCCGCCGGAGAGCGCATCGTGTCCGTGGAGGTGTGGACGGAAGAAGGCTGGCGGCCGATCAACCCCAAGGGAACCTACCGTGTGGTTACCAACAACTTCCTCGCCAGCGGTGGGGACGGCTATGACGTGTTCCTCGAGGCGCAGCAGGTCATCAACCTCGGGTTCGTGGACTATGAGGTCCTCGCCGACTACCTCCGCGCCCACTCTCCGGTGGCCCCCGAGGTGGAGGGGCGGATCATGGAGCGGAGGTGAACCTGTCCAAAGCCGATCGGGAGGGGGTGAGAAGGGCCGTAGCGGTAGAGCGAACGCGAAGTGAGCTCGTGTAGACCGTGGATAGAGGAGGTGTTTCATGCGCAAGGGTTTGCTGTGGGCGTTGTTGATGGTCCTGGGTGTGGCGGTGGCCTTCGGTCAGGGTGTCCCCAAGATCGGGCTGATCCTGGCCACGGGTGGCCTTGGAGACCGGTCGTTCAACGACCAGGGCTACTGGGGAGCGGAGCGGGCGGCGAAGGAGCTCGCGGCCAAGTATGGGGTCCCGGTGGACCAGGTGTTCAGCTATGTGGAGCCGCGCTCCATCGCCGACTACGAGGCGTTCCAACGGGAGTTCGCCCGCACCGGTGAGTACACGATCATCGTGTGCATCGGGTTTGATCAAGCCCCGGTGTTGGAAGAAGTGGCGCCGGATTATCCGAACCAGAAGTTCGTGGTCATCGACGCCGTGGCCGCTGTCCCCAACGTGGCCTCCGTCGTGTTCAACGACTGGGAAGAGGCATTCCTGTGCGGGGTTGTGGCCGGGCTGTGGACCAAGACCGAGAAGGTGGGGGTGGAGGGCGGGATGGACATCCCCCTCATCCGCCGGTTCGTCCAGGGCTTCACCCAGGGCGCGATGTGGGCCAACCCCGCGATCAAGAAGGAAGACGTCCTCGTCCGGTACGTGGGTGCCTGGAACAACCCCACCCTGGGGAAGGAACTGGCCCTGGAGATGTACCAGGCCGGGGCGGACGTGATCTACGGGGCGGCCGGGAAATCCCACCTCGGGGTGTTCGCCGCGGCCGAGGAGAACCCCGGGGTTTGGTGGGCCATCGGCACTGACGTGGACCAGGCCTGGTCCGCGCCTGAGCACGCCGACGTGATCATCGCCTCGGGCCTGAAGCGGGTGGACCTCGCCGTGTACACGGAGATCATGAAGGCGGTGGAGGGCACCTGGGCCGCGGGCGTCATCAGCTACGGCATGGTCTCCGAGGCCAAACTCGGCACCGGGATCGCCGTGGGCAGCGAGGATGCACTCCCGCCCTACGTGGTCGCCAGCTACTCCCTCGTGGACATCCCCGACTGGATCATCGCCAAGGTGGCCGAGGCCGCCCAGGGGATCCTCGACGGGACGATCGTGATCGAGCACGAGTAGTGCTCCTTTCTGATCAGGGATAAGGGGAAGGTCGATGCCCGGCGTAGAAGAGACGCCAGGCGGAGCCCGGCGCATCTCTCAGGCCGTGCGCATGGAGGGGATCGTGAAGCGGTTCCCCGGCGTTCTGGCCAACGCCGGCATCGACTTTTCCCTGGACTTCGGCGAGGCCCACGGCCTCCTTGGGGAGAACGGGGCCGGCAAAACGGTGCTCATGAGCATCCTGTACGGCCTCTACCAGCCCGATGGGGGGAGGATCTTCGTCCGGGGAACCCCCACCCGCATCGGAAGCCCCGCCGTGGCCATCCGCCTTGGCATTGGCATGGTGCACCAGCACTTCATGCTCGTCCCCCGGCTTACGGTGGCGGAGAACATCGCCGTGGGCTGGGAGCCCACCCGCGGGCCCCTGTTCGATCGCCGGGCCATGGTCCGCCGGATCGAGGTGTTGGTGAAGCAGTACGGGCTCGAGGTAGACCCCACGGCCCGGGTGGAGGAGCTCGCGGTAGGGGAGCAGCAGCGGGTGGAGATCCTCAAGGCCCTGTACCGCGGGGCGGAGGTGCTGATCCTGGACGAGCCTACCGCCGTGCTCGCCGAGCAGGAGACGGAGGCGTTGTTCGCCGCCGTGCGCGTGCTCAAGGAGCAGGGGAAGGCGGTGGTGTTCATCACCCACAAGCTCGACGAGGCGCTCGCCGTGTGCGACCGGATCACCGTGCTGCGGAAGGGGAAGAACGTGGGCACGCTCCCGGCACGCCAGGCGACCCCGGCCCGCCTCGCCGAGCTCATGGTCGGCCGGGAGGTGGTGTTCCAGGTACGGCCGGAACCGGTGGAGAGCGAGGGGCACCCCCTGCTCGCGGTGGAGGGCCTCGTGGTCACGGACGACCGGGGGGTGCAGGCAGTACGGGGGGTGAGCCTTGTCGTCCACGACCACGAGATCCTGGGGATCGCTGGGGTGCAGGGGAACGGCCAGAAGGAGCTGGTGGAGGCGATCTGCGGTCTCCGGCAGCCCCAAGCCGGCCACGTTTCCGTGGGCGAGCGCGACCTCACCGGGGCCAGCCCCCGGAAGCTCGCCCGGGCCGGGTTGGTCCACATCCCGGAGGACCGGCAGCAGCGTGGCCTCATCCTCCCGTTCACCGTGGCCGAGAACGCCGTCCTCGGCCAGGAGTGCGACCCCCGTTTCGCCATCGGCCCGTGGGCCCAGGCCCGCCGCAACATCGCCCGCTACGCCCAGGAGCTGGTGGAGCGGTTCTCCATCGCCGCCCCGTCGGTGCGTACCCCGGTACAAGCCCTGTCCGGGGGGAACCAACAGCGGCTGATCCTGGCCCGGGAGCTTGGGCGCGGGCCGCGGGTGGTGGTGGCGGTGCAGCCGACGCGGGGGCTCGATGTCGCGGGAATGGAGTTCGTGTGGAACCAGCTTCTAGCCATGCGCCGCCAGGGGTGCGCGGTGCTTTTGGTGTCCATGGACCTCGACGAGGTGATGATGCTCGCCGACCGGGTGGCGGTGATGTACAAGGGGGCGGTGGTGGGGGTATGGCGACGGGAGGAGGCGACCAAGCACGACCTGGGTTTGGCCATGCTGGGGGGCAAGGGTGCGGTGGCTTAGGGAAGCGGGGCCGGTGGTGGGGGCGATCGCCCTTGCCCTCGGGGTGGGGGCGGCGGTGTGCGCGGTCGCCGGGTACTCCGTGCCCGCGGTGTACCGGGAGCTCGTCCGGGGCGCGTTCGGGGGCCGCTACCAGTTGTTCCAGACGTTGACCCAAGCGACCCCGATCCTCTTCACCTCGCTTTCGTTCGTGATCGCGTTTCGTTGTGGCCTGTTCAACATCGGGGCGGAGGGGCAGCTCTACGTGGGCGCATTCGCCGCGGCGTGGGCCGGGTTCACCTTGGAGCTCCCCCCGGTGCTGCACACCGTGGTGTGCCTGCTGTTTGGCGCCGTGGCCGGAGGGTTGTGGGGCCTCGTTCCCGGGTGGCTGCGGGCCCGGCGCGGGGCGAACGAGTTCGTGACCACGATGATGCTCTCCTACGTGGCCATCTACCTCACGAGCTGGCTCGTCTCGCCCCGGGGGCCGTATCACGGCACCCAATGGGCGAACCAGACGGTGCGCATCCTGCGCAGTGCAGAGCTGCCGCGGTTCATGGCCGGGGCCCAACTGTCGTGGGGGATCGCGGTGGGGGCCATGGTGGCCGTGCTCGTGTGGTACTTCATCTTTCGTACCCCGCGTGGGTACCAAATCCGGGCGGTGGGGCAGAACCCCCAGGCTGCCGAGTACGGGGGGATCGACGTATCGGGGAGCATGATCCTCGCCCTGACCCTGGCCGGGGCGCTCGCGGGTTTGGGCGGGGCGGCGGAGATCTTGGGCACCCACCGCCGGTTCATCGAGTTCTTCTCGCCGGGATATGGCTGGGACGGGATCGCCGGCGGGCTCATTGCCAGAGCTCACCCCATCGCCGCGATCCTCGCCGCGATCCTGATGGGGGCGCTCCGGGCGGGGGGGATGGCCATCGACCGGGCCGGGGTGGCCCCGGCAGACCTGGCCGCGGTGATCCAGGGGATCGTGATCCTGTTCGTGGTGGCCCCGGAGCTCATCCGCTGGCTGCGTCGGGTCCGTCTGCCGAGGAGCGACCATGTCCGTGCTGAGCGTTGACCTGTTCATCGCCGCGTTGCGCCTGGCGACCCCGATCGCCCTGGTGGCGGTGGGGGAGACGTTCTCCGAGCTCGCCGGGGTGATCAACGTCGGGGTGGAGGGCATCACGGTGGCCGGGGCACTCGTGGCGGCGATGGTGGCCTTCTTCACCCAGAGCCCGTGGCTGGCGCTTGCGGCGGCGGTGGCGGTGGGGATGGTGCTTGGGGCGCTCCACGCCCTGTGGAGCGTGTACCTCAGGGCGGACCACGTGGTGAGCGGGGTGGCGGTGAACCTGCTCGTGGCCGGGTTCGCCTTGTTCTCCACCCGCATCATCTGGGGCTGGCGGGGCACGTCCGCCGCCGCCCCGACCCTGAACCCGTGGTTCCTGGTGGGGGCGATGCTGGCCGTGGTGGCGATCGCTCAGGTGTTCATCTTCCGCACGCCGTGGGGCCTTCGGCTGCGGGTGGTGGGGGAGCACCCCCGGGCGGCGGACACCGCGGGGATCAACGTGTACCGGGCTCGTCTCCTCTTTACCGTGGTCAACGGGGCCCTGTGCGGGCTCGCTGGGGCGTTCTTGTTCAACAACCTGGGACGGTTCACCGATGGCATGGTGGGGGGACGGGGGTTCATCGGCATCGCGGCGATGGTGGTGGGGAACTACCGACCTTTGCCGGCGCTCCTCGCTGCCTACCTGTTTGGGTTTGTCGATGCCCTGCAGATGCGGCTTCAGGCGTACATCCCCTCCCAGTTCTCGCTGATGCTTCCCTACATCCTCACCGTGGTCGTGCTGGCCGGGTTCCTGGGCCGAGCCAAGGTCCCCAAGGCCCTGGGGAAGCCGTACGTGAAGGAGCGCGGGTGATCACGCCCCTGCGGTGGGAGGAAGGGCGGGTCGTTCTCCTCGATCAGACGCGGCTACCGCAAGAGGAGGTTTGGCTCAGGCTCTCTGGCTGGCGAGAGGTGGCGGAGGCGATCCGGACGATGCGGGTCCGCGGGGCGCCGGCGATCGGGATCGCCGCCGCATACGGCCTCGCCCTCGCGGTCTGGAACCCGTCTCCGGGCAAGGACCCCCGGGCCGCGTTCGAGGAGGCCGCGGAGGGCCTTTCCCGGACGCGCCCTACCGCGGTGAACCTGTTCTGGGCCATCCGCCGGATGGAAGGCGCATTCCGCCGACTTGCCCGTTCGGACCCAGAGGAGCTGCGCCGGGGGGTCCTCGCGGAGGCGGTGCGGATCCACGAGGAGGACATCGCCGCCAACCGGCGGATCGGGGAGCACGGGGCGGCCCTCCTTCCGGAAAGGGCGCGGGTGCTGACCGTCTGCAACACCGGGGGTTTGGCCACCGGCGGGTACGGCACCGCCCTCGGGGTAGTGCGGAGGGCCTGGGAGCAAGGGAAGCTCCGCGAGGTGTACGCGTGCGAGACGCGCCCCCTCCTCCAGGGGGCGCGGCTCACGGCGTGGGAGCTCCTCACAGAACGGATCCCGTTCCGGCTGATCGTGGACGGGGCGGCAGGATGGCTCATGGCCCGGGACGGGGTGGACGCGGTCCTGGTGGGGGCGGACCGCATCGCCAGGAACGGCGACGTGGTCAACAAGATCGGCACCTATACCCTGGCCTGTCTTGCCCATCGTCATGGCATCCCGTTCTACAGCGCTGCCCCCACCTCAACGATCGACCTCGCCGTGGCTACGGGGGCGGAGATCCCGATCGAGGAGCGGGCGGAGGAGGAGGTGGTTGCGCCGCGCGGGGTCACGTTCGCCCCGCGCGGGGCGCGGGCGTGGAACCCGGCGTTCGACGTGACCCCGGCGGAGCTCGTCACGGCCATCATCACCGAGCGGGGGGTGCTCCGCCCGCCTTACCATGACACGATCCCTCAGGCCCTGGCGTGAGCGGGTGGCGGAGACCGCCCGGGAAATGGCGGCCCGGGGTCTGGTGCGGGGGAGCTCCGGCAACGTCTCGGTCCGGGTGGACGACGCCGTCCTCATCACCCCCACCCACATCCCTTACCGGTACCTGCAGGCCCGTCAGGTGGTGGCCATTGACCTTGGGGGAAAAGCCCTGTCCGGGAGCGGGCGACCCTCGTCGGAGTGGCGGTTGCACGTCGCCATCTACCGGGCCCGGCCGGACGTGCGGGCCATTGTGCATGCCCACTCCCCGTACGCCACCGCGGTGGCCGTGTCCCTTCCCGAGCTTCCGGTGGCCCACGACGAGGGGGGGCTCCTGTTCGGCCGGGCGATTCCCGTAGCCCGGCATGCCCCGCCGGGGACGTGGGATTTGGCCCACGCCGCGGTGGCCGCCTTGGGGGGCGGGAACGCCGTGCTCCTCGCCCGGCATGGCACGGTGGCGGTGGGGTTAACCCTGCGGCAGGCCCTTGCCCTCGCCGAGAAGCTGGAAGAAACCGCCCAGCTCTTCTTCTCCTCTCGTTTTCTGGGCTAGCCAGTGGGAACGAACTCCCTCACCCTGACCTTACCCCCGAGCGGGGGCGAACGAAGAACTGGGATCGCCGGAAGTTCCAGGCCCCACGAGCTTGGCGCCTGTGGCGGGATCGGTGACCTATGCCCCCTCCCCGTGGCGGCCACACCCAGATGAACCGAGTCCGGGGATCACCCGTCCTTTTCGAACTTCTCCTTCGAGGCGCCGCAGCTCGGGCACTTCTTGGGGCGAGAACTCCCGTTCACCACTTCACCGCACAACGAGCAAACCCACTTCGGCATCTCCGGTCCCTCACCCTTTGCCGGCCCCATTATACGGGCGGTTGGCGGTATGGTGGCACGGGTAGGGATGGGTCGCTGGCCTGTGGACGCACGTCCCCGGGGATACGGCCATCTACTGGCCGGGCAGCCAGATCGGTCCTGGCTGGGATCGACCTTGACGAGCCGGAGCTGCTTCTGGTCAAGGATCGCGGGTTCGACCTCGCCCTGACCCACCATCCGGCGGGTGGGGCGGCGGTGGTTCGGTTCCACGAGGCGCTCCACCGCCACGTGGCCGCGCACGGCCTTACGAAACGTCGCCCATAAAGGGCGACGCTACGCCTCGGACCGTAGCGTCGGGGTTCATCCCCGACGCCAAACCCGACGTCCCCTTGGGCTGGGGCATCATCTTGGAAACCTGCTCCGGAGCGCTTCGGGGGCAGCGGAAAACTCCTGGAGCTCCAGCAGGCGCTGTTCGCCGGTGGCAAGGTCCTTTACCTTGACCTGACCCTGTTCAAGCTCCTCCGGGCCCACGATCAGAGCGTAGCGGGCGCGGCGTCCCGCCACCTGCATCGCCTTCCGGAGCGAACGCCCCATGTACTCCATGTCCGCAGAAACTCCGGCCCGCCTGAGCCGGGCAAGGAGCTCGATCGCCTTCTTCCGCGCCTCGTCCCCGATCGGGACCACGCAGCACGCAAGCTCGGGCGTCTCGTCCGTTTGCTCCCCCCGTTGGGCCTGGAGCACGAGCACCAACCGTTCCATCCCCCCGGCAAACCCGACCCCGGGCGTGGCCGGTCCCCCGAGAAGCTCCACCAGGTCGTCGTACCGCCCCCCGCCCAGAAGCGCATCCTGGGCCCCAAGCTCCCGGGAGGCGAGCTCGAACACGGTCCGGGTGTAGTAGTCGAACCCGCGGACCAGGGTGTGGTCGAGCCCATACCTGAGCGCGAGCGCGTCGAGATGCTCCCTGACCTGTTGGAAGTGGTGTCGGCAGGCGTCACACAGGTGGTCTACGCTCTTCGGCGCGCTTCGGATCGCGGGCTGGCATTGGGGTTGCTTGCAATCGAGGATGCGCATCGGATTTTCGGCAAGGCGGCGCTGGCAGTCGGCACACAGCTCGGACGCCCGGGGGAGGAAGTGCTGGCGCAGAGCTTCCCGGTAGCCGACCCGATCCCCAGCGCAGCCAATGGAGTTGAGCCGCAGGAGCAGCCCTTCCCGGCGGAGGCCCAACCGCTCCATGAGGAAGCTCGCCAGGTCGATGACCTCGGCATCCAGCGCCGGATCGAGCGACCCTAGGGCCTCCACCCCGTACTGGTGGAACTGGCGCTGGCGGCCCTTCTGGGGCTTCTCGTAACGGAACATGGGCCCCATGTAGTAGAGCTTGGCCAAATCCCCTTTGGCGTACAGGCCGTGCTCCACGTACGCCCGGACCACCGACGCCGTCGCCTCCGGACGCAGGGCAAGCTTAAGGCCCTTTTTGTCGGGGAACACGTACATCTCCTTGTGTACGACGTCGGTGGTCTCCCCCACCCCCCGGCTGAACAGGGCCGCGAGCTCCACCAGCGGCGGGCGGATCTCCCGGTACCCGTACAGGGCAAAGGTAGCACGGATCTCCGCCTCCAGGCGCTGCCAAAGGGGAGCTTCTTCGGGCAGGATATCCCGCATCCCCCGTACGCTCTCGACCTTCATCCACCGATCGCCCGCTCCAGGTTCACCATCTCCACCAAGGCCTCTGCGGCCTGGGCGCCCTTGTTGCCGACCTTGCCCCCGGCCCGCTCCAAGGCCTGATCTTGCGTGTCCGCGGTGATCACCCCGAACGCCACCGGCACCGGGAGCTCCAGATTAAGCTTCGCAACGCCCTTAGCGACCTCGGCGGCCACGTACTCGAAGTGGGGCGTGGCGCCGCGCACCACCGCCGCCAGGGCGAGGACCCCGTGGACCTTGCCCGACGAGCCGAGGGCCCGCACCGCCCGCGGGAGCTCGAACGCCCCCGGCACCCATGCCACCGCGATGTCCTTCTCCTCTACCCCCAGCCGCCGCAGGCGGTCCACCGCCCCGGCCAGGAGCTCCTTGGTCACGAGCTCGTTGAACCGGGACACGGCGATCCCGACCTTCAGCCCCTTTCCGTCTAGCTTTCCCTCGTAGGCGGCCATCCTTCCTCCTTCATACCTTCCTGAGCTCGTGGCCGAGCTTCTCCTTCTTCGCCTTGAGGTAGCGCACGTTGTACGGGTTCGGCTCGACCTCGATCGGCACCCGCTCCACGATCTCCAGGCCGTAGCCAGCGAGCCCGGCCACCTTGCGCGGGTTGTTCGTGAGGAGCCGGATCTTCTTCACCCCCAGGTCCACCAGGATCTGGGCCCCGATCCCGTAGTCCCGGAGGTCTGGGGGGTATCCGAGGCGCAGGTTGGCCTCCACCGTGTCCAGGCCTTGATCCTGAAGGTGGTAGGCGCAGACCTTGCCCACGAGCCCAATCCCCCGTCCCTCCTGGCGCATGTAGAGCACCACCCCCCGCCCTTCCCGGTCGACCATGTCGAGCGCGGCGTGGAGCTGGTCGCCGCAGTCGCACCGCAGCGACCCCAGGGCGTCCCCGGTCAGGCACTCCGAGTGCACCCGCACCAGCACCGGCGCCTCCCCAGCGAGGTCGCCCTTCACCAAGGCCACGTGCTCCTGCCCGGCGATCCGGTCGCGGAAGGTGACGATGCGGAACTCCCCCCACCGCGTGGGCAGGTCCGCCTCGCAGATCCGGTCCACCAGCTTTTCCCGCCTCTTGCGGTACGCGATGAGGTCGGCGATGGTCAGAATCGGGAGCCCATGACGTTCCCCGAACGCCACGAGGTCAGGGAGGCGGGCCATCGTCCCGTCGTCGTTCATGATCTCGCAGATCACCCCCACCGGGGCGAGGCCGGCGAGCACGCACAGGTCCACCGCGGCCTCGGTGTGCCCGGCCCGGCGCAGGACGCCGCCGTCGCGGGCGATCAGGGGGAACACGTGCCCGGGCCGGGCGAGGTCCTCCGGCCGCGAGCTCGGGTCGGCTAGGACGCGGATCGTGCGCGCCCGGTCGTGGGCGGAGATGCCGGTGGTGACGCCGACCCGGGCGTCCACAGACACGGTGAACGCCGTCTCGTGGCTGTCCTGAGGCGGCTCCACCATCGGGCGGAGCTCCAGCCGCTCCGCCCACTTCCGGGAAAGGGGCACGCACAGGAGGCCTCGCCCCTCGCGGAGCATGAAGTTCACCGCGTCTGCGGTCGCCTTCTCCGCGGCCATCACGAGGTCGCCCTCGTTCTCCCGGTCCTCGTCATCGACGACGATGATCATCCGGCCGGCCCGGATCGCCGCCACCGCTTCCTCTACCGACGTCAGCTTCACCGCTCCCTCCACCGCCGCACGTACTTGGCCAACACGTCGAACTCGAGGTTCACCCGGTCCCCCACATGGCGGGCACGGAGGTTCGTGTGCTCCCAGGTATAGGGGACGATCGCACAGCGAAAGCTCCCCTCCTCAACCTCGTATGGGGTTAGGCTAATCCCGTCCACCCCCACCGACCCCTTGTCCACCACGAGCTCGGCGAACCGGGGATCGAAGGAGACGCCGAGCAGCACGTCCTCCCCTCGTCGCGCAACGAGGGCTACCTTGCCCACCGTGTCCACGTGCCCGAGGAGGAAGTGGCCCCCCAATTCTTCTCCTACCCGGAGGGCCGGCTCCAGGTTCACCGCCTCTCCCGGCCGAAGGTCACCCAGGGCAGTGCGGGCGAGTGTTTCCTGGGAAAGATCCATCGTCATCTGCCCATCGCGCACGGCGGCCACGGTTAGGCAAACCCCGTTCACCGCCAGGCTCGCCCCCTCGTCCACGGCCACGCCCTCGGCGCGCACCGTCAGCCGCCGCGGCTCCCGCCGCACCACCTGGCCCACGGCGCGCACAATGCCGGTGAACATGATCTACACAGTGTATGCGGTTTCCCACCCCCACACAACTGGTTGCGGCCTCCCTTGACACCCGTTAAAGTTCGTCCGGCAATGTGGAGAACAGTCCTGGCCTTGGCCCTCGTGTTCAGTCCCTGTTTCCTCACCGTGCTGGCCGGCCAGCCCCTGGAGATCGTGCGCCTGCTCTACGACGACGGCGAGGTGGTACAGGTCACCAATGGCCTGGTGCGGTACCAGTTCGCCGAGCTGGGGGGGAGCCTGCGGAGCGCGTACGTGCACTTCACGAGCTACCGCACCCAGAACATGGACGCGGTGCCGGGGTGGGAGGGCGGCGTTCAACCCTCCCTCGGCCCGGGGGTCAGCCTGCCGTTCGAGGTGTGGCTCGGCGAGGCCACCGCCGATCCAACTGTGTACGCCTTGGCCGTGGAACCCCTGGCCCCGGATGTGGCGGTGGTGCGGCTGCAGAGGTCCGGAGACGGCCTCGTCGTCGACAAGGCGTTCACCATCAACTGGGATGCGTTCTACACGATGGACGTGGACGTCCGCGTCCAGGCCCCAGGACAAAAGGTGAGGCTCGTCCTTGGCCATCGCCCGAGCGGCCGGGATGTCCCAGACCTCCGGTTCCTCTACGATGGCAAGGTCTACACCGCCCCCCTCGCCCCGGGCACCTACACCAAGTTCGAGGGCGTGGGCCTGGTGGGCAAGGAGATGGTGTACTTCTTGAGGGTCGAGGAGGGGGCGGGCACCCCGTTCCTCGGGCAAAACGCGGCCGGCCAGCCCGTGTTCGGCCTGGAGGCCATCGGCGAATTGGCGATCCGGGGAACGCTCTACAGCGGCCGCAACCGATATCTCCTCCTGCAGAGGTCCGGACTGGAGGTGCTGACCCCGCTCGGGTTCTTCTCCCGCTTCCTGGTGTGGGTGATGCAGTTCTTCGAGTGGCTGTATCGGATCACCGGGAACTACGGGTGGGCGATCATCCTGTTCACCCTGATCACCCGCATCGTCGTGTACCCGCTCATGCGCAACCAATACCGGTCGATGGCCAAGATGCAGCGGCTCGCCCCCAAGCTCAAGAAGCTCCAGGAGCGGTACAAAGACGACCGGCAGGCCCTGCAACAGCAGATGATGGAGCTGTACCGTCAGGAGGGGGTCAACCCGTTGGGTGGGTGTCTTCCGATGCTGCTGCAGTTTCCGATCCTGATCCTGCTGTGGCAGACGATCATGTACTCGGCGGAGCAGATCCACCTCTCCCCAGGGTTCCTCTGGATCCGCGACCTCTCTCAGCCTGATCCGTACTACATCCTGCTGATCCTGGCTACCGGAGCGCAGCTCCTCCAGCAGTGGTTCACCCAGCGGCGCCTGCCGGAACCCCCTACCGGGGGGAGCCAGGTCCTGGGGTGGGTGTTCCCGCTCGTCATGGCCTTGCTCTTCATGAGCTTCCCGGCCGGACTGTGGCTGTACTGGCTCCTCACCACCCTCCTCCAGATCGGGCAGCAGTGGATCTTCGACTGGGAGATGGCCCGCGAAGCCCGGGTCCCCACCGCCACGGTGGACGATGGAAGCCAAGACCAGTGAGGCTATCCGCCAGTTCTTCTCCGGTTTCCTCGTCGTGCTGGGTGAGCCGGGGCAGGTGGAGGTCACCCCCGAGGAAGGGGACGTCTACGTCAACCTGAGCGGGCCGTTCAAGCTCATCCCCCAAGGGGATCCTGCCTTCCGGGCCGCCTTGGGCCGGGTGGCCCAGCTCCACCTCCGGGCCGATCTGCCCCAAGGCGTCCGCATCGTGGTGGACATCAACGGGGAGGCGCTCGCCCGCCGTCACGAGCTCGCGGAGCGGGCTCGTCGGGTGGCGGAACGGGTGGTGGCCGAGCGGCGCCGGATCCAGTTGGAGCCGATGCCCCCTCAGGACCGCCGGGTGATCCATCTCGTGCTGGCCGACTTCCCTGGGGTGCGCACGTACTCGGTGGGGAAGGGCAGCGGCCGCCGGGTGGTCATCGAACCAACCCAGGAATGAACCTGCGCCGTGCCGTCCTCGGTCCTACTCCCCCCGTACGGGCAGGAGAGGGCCGGGTGGAGGTGCTCGGCATCCCGCTCACCGCGCTTTCCCAGGATGGGTTCGTGGACGAGGTGGCCCGCCGCCTCGCCCAGGGGGAGCGAGGGATCGCCCTGTTCACCCCGGACGCCTGGGCGGCCGCGCGGGCTATCCTGTACGACGATATCCGCGCCCTGTACCGACAGGCGGACTTGGTGGCGTGCGATGGAACCGCTCTCGCCTGGGCGGCACGGGTCGGGGGGCACCCCCTGCCCCGGGTGGCCGGGGTGGACCTGGCGTGGGCGCTGTGCGCACGGGGGACCGAAGTAGGGTGGTCGGCGTACCTCCTCGGGGGCCGGCCAGGGGTGGCTGCGGCCGCCGCGCGCCGGGTGCGCGCCGCGTTCCCCGGGCTCAGGATCGTGGGCACGCACCACGGGTACTTCGCGGGGGACGGCCCCGTTCGCGAAATCCGCCGGCTGCAGCCCGATTTGCTTCTCGTGGCGCTCGGGCATCCCAAACAGGAGCGGTGGATCCTCGCCCACCGCGACCTCGGGGCCGGTCTCCTCATGGGGGTGGGGGGGACGCTGGACCTCTGGGCCGGCCGGTTCTGCCGGGCCCCTCGGGCTTGGCAGCGGCTAGGGCTGGAGTGGCTGTGGCGGGCAGCCCAGGACCCACGTCGGGTCCGAAGGCTGTGGGCGGTCCCGTTCCTCCTCTACCACATCGGGCTCGGCTGGACCCGCTGCCGAGGAAAACGAGGATAAGACGATCAGCGCCGGGCCTTCGCCTTTTCCGCGGCGAGGGTCCACCAGTAGAAGATCGGGTTGGCCACGTAGAACGTGGAATAGGTGCCGACGATCACGCCCATCAGCATCGCCACGGTGAACCCCCGCAACGCGGTCCCGCCGAACACGAACAGGATCACGATGGGGACCAACGTGGTGGACACGGTGTTGATGGTCCGGGTGAGCGTCTGGTTGATGGAACGGTTGATGAGATCGCGGAGCGGGGTCTTCTTGGAGAGCTTCAGGTTTTCCCGCACCCGGTCGAAGATGATGATCGTGTCGTTGAGGGAGTAACCGACCACCGTGAGCAGGGCGGCGATCACCGGAAGGTCGATCTCCAAGCGGAACAAGGCGAACACGCCCAACGTGATGACCACGTCGTGGATGAGGGCCGCCACCGCCCCCACCGCGTACCGGAGGCGGAACCGCCACGCGATGTACACGAGCATCGCGGCCATCGCCACCAGGATCGCCTGCCAGGCGCGGTTGACGATTTCCCGGGACACCTGAGCCCCGATGTCCGTCACGCTGATGTCGGGGAGACCGTTCACCTGGGCCGGCTCCGGGATCCCCGAGCCCGCCACGGGGCGGGCAAGGGCCTCGCGCAGCCGGGCCTTGAGCTCCTCAGAAGATTCCCGGATGGTCACGATCTTTCCGGGCAGGGTCACCCCCTCCCGGTCGGCGGTCACGCTCTGGACGTACAGGGTGGATTTGGCCGTGCCCTCCCCCACGAACGGGGCAAGGTAGCTGCGGAGGGCGTCGTTGGTGAGGTTCGTGCCCGTGGGGTAGAAGATGGTGAGCTGGACGCCGCCGGTGAAGTCGATGCCCGGGCGCAGGCCGACGAACACCAGCACCAGGATGCTCGCCAACACCAGCGCACCCGAGAGGGAGGAGAAGTACTTCGCCTTGCCCATGAAGTCAACCTGGGTCATGGCCTTCTCCTGTTCAGGCGGCCTTGAGACGACGGCTCAGTCGGGCCTTGAGGCGGGCAGCTCGGTTGGGATGAATGGCCCCGCGCGCGGCGGCCTTGTCCACCGCCTTCTGAAACTGGGGGAGGACCTTGCGGGCTTCTTCCTTGTCTCCGGCCTCGACCAGCTTCTGAAACTTGCGGCGCCAAAACCGGACGGCGCTCTTGCGCAGGTGGTTGCTCCTTCGGTGAGCCAAGCTCTTCCGCAGCTGACGTTTGGCGGAACGCGTGTTGGGAATGGTCCATCCCCTCCTTATCCTTAGGTGAATCCGAGGGGTGATGTTAGCCCTTCCCGGGGCCCGGTGCAAGGAAGGGACAAACTTCAGCTTGTCGGCCCCCCGGGGGACGGGCTAAGGTAACACCGGTTGCGTTCAAGGGGGGGGGCCATGATCGAGCACGTACGCAAGCGCGATGGAAGCGTGGTTCCGTTTGATCAAGACCGGATCGCCTCCGCCATCCACCGGGCGCTCGCCGAGGTCGGGAAGGACGACCGGGCGCTCGGGGAGGAGCTGGCGCTGCGGGTGGTGAAGACGCTCGAGGGCCGGTGCGGGGCCCTGTTCGGCCCCCCCCACGTGGAGGAGATCCAGGACGCGGTGGAGGAAGTGCTCATGGCCGCCGGCCTCCCTGATGCCGCCCGCGCCTACATCGTCTACCGCCATCAGCACCAACAGCTCCGCGAGGTCAAGGAGCTCGTCGACCCCGAACTTGTGGCGAGCTACTTGAACGGGCAGGACTGGCGGGTCCGGGAGAACTCGAACATGTCGTTCTCCCTCCAGGGCCTGAACGTGTTCCTCACCGAGAAGATCATCGGCAAGTACTGGCTGACCAGGGTCTACCCGGAGCACATCCGGAAGGCCCACGTGGACGGAGACTTCCATATCCACGACCTGGGGACGCTCGGCCCCTACTGCGTGGGGTGGGACCTCGCCGACCTCCTCGCCCAGGGGTTCCGCGGGGCGCGGGGGAAGGTGGAGTCAGAACCGCCCAAGCACTTCCGGGTTGCCCTCCTGCAGGCCGTGAACTTCCTGTATACCCTCCAGGGGGAGGCCGCCGGGGCCCAGGCCTTCTCGGGCCTGGATACCCTCCTTGCCCCGTTCATCGCGAAAGATGCCCTCTCCTATCCAGAGATTAAACAGGCACTCCAGGAGTTCGTTTATAACCTAAACGTCCCAACCCGCGTCGGATTTCAGACCCCGTTCACCAACATCACCCTCGATCTCCGCCCGCCCGCCCACATGGCCGATCTCAAGAGCATCGTGGGCGGGAAGCCCATCCACGCTACATACGGCGAGTTCACCCGGGAGACGAACCTCTTCAACCGGGCGCTCTCGGAGGTGATGGCCGAGGGCGATGCCCGCGGCCGAGTGTTCACGTTTCCCATCCCCACCTACAACGTCACCCCCGACTTCCCGTGGGACGACCCGAACCTCGCCCCGGTCTGGGAGATGACCGCCAAATACGGGATCCCGTACTTCGCGAACTTCGTCAACTCCGAGATGCGCCCCGAGGACGCGCGTAGCATGTGCTGTCGCCTACGCCTCGATGTGCGGGAGCTGCGGCGCCGGGGAGGGGGGCTCTTCGGGTCCAACCCACTCACCGGGTCGATCGGCGTGGTCACCCTCAACTTGCCGCGCCTGGCCTACCTCTCTCGGAGCGAGGAGGAGTTCTTCGACCGCCTCCACGAGCTCATGCAGCTCGCCGGAAAGTCTCTCATCATCAAGCGGAAGGTGCTGGAGCGCCTCACCGACCAGGGCTTGTATCCTTACTCCAAGTTCTACCTGCGCGGGGTGAAGGAGCTGCGGGGGGAGTATTGGGCTCAGCACTTTTCCACGATCGGGGTCATCGGGATGAACGAGGCCGCCCTCAACCTCCTGGGGTGCACCCTGGCCGAGGAGGAGGGGATCGCGTTCGCCCTCCGCGTCCTCGACAGGATGCGCGAGGTGCTCGTGGGGTTCCAAGAAGCCACCGGGCATCCGTGGAACCTGGAGGCGACCCCGGCTGAGGGGACGAGCTACCGCCTGGCGATGCTCGACAAGGACCGGCATCCGGGGATCGTGGTCGCCAACGAGCGGGCCGTGCGGGAGCGCGGCGCTGCCCCGTACTACACGAACTCGTCGCAACTCCCGGTGGACTTCGAGGGCGACCTGTTCGAGGCGCTCTCCCTGCAGGAGCCCCTGCAGACCCGGTACACCGGAGGGACCGTGTTCCACGTGTGGCTGGGGGAGCGGCTTCCTTCTACGGAAGCGGTGAAATCCCTGGTGGCGAAGGTGATAGGGAACTTCCGTATCCCCTACCTCACCCTGACCCCGACGTTCTCTGTGTGCCCCGCTCATGGGTACCTCGTAGGGGAGCACGAGCGCTGTCCGACCTGTGGGGCGCCCGCCGAGGTGTACTCCCGGGTGGTGGGGTACCTCCGGCCCCTTGAGCAGTGGAACGCCGGCAAACAAGCGGAGTTTCGCGACCGCAAGATGTTCCAACCGACCCTGACCCCCCTCTCCCGCGAGTGAAGGGATGGACATCACCTACCTGCAAGGGACTTCGCTCATCGACTATCCTGGGAAGGTAGCGGCGGTCCTGTGGACCGTGGGGTGTAACCTGCGGTGTCCCTTCTGCTACAACGCCGAGCTCGTCTTGCCCGAGCTTTCCCGGGCGCTCCCGAAGCTTCCTCCCGAGGGAGTCCTGGCCCGGCTGCGCGAGCGCAAGGGTTTCCTCGACGGCCTCGTCGTCACCGGGGGCGAACCGACCCTCCAGCCGGACCTCCTTCCCTTCCTCCGGGAGGTCAAGGCCTTGGGGCTCAAGGTGAAGCTCGACACCAACGGGACCCACCCCGACGTGGTGGCCCGCCTCCTTGAGGCAGAGCTCGTGGACCACGTGGCCCTGGACGTGAAGGCCCCTTTCGAGCGGTACGACGAGTACGTCGGGATGGGGGCGATCGCGGCGAGGGCTCGTCCCGGCGATGACGTCGTACATGCGGTTCGGGAAAGCATCGCCCGTGTGCGCGCCCACGCCCCGGACTACGAGTTCCGGACCACGGTCGCCCCGGGCTTGACCGGGGAGGACCTTCTCGCCATCGCCCGCGAGATCCGGGGCGCCCGGCGCTACGTGCTTCAGCGGTTCTTCGTCCCCACCGGGAAGCGCCTGGTGGACGGAAGCTTCCGGACGCGGTCGGCCTTGACCGGGGAAGAGCTCAAGATCGTGGCCAGGGAGATCTCTCGGCTCGTCTCGTGCACCGTCCGGGCCTAAGCCAATCCGACCCGGGCCCGCACCTCGCCCATTACCTCCCGGGCGATCTCCCTCGCCCGCTCCGCCCCGGCGGCCAGCACCTCGTCCACCTTTCCTTGCGCGAGGAGCTCCCGCCGTCGCTCCCGGATCGGGCGAAGCGTGACCATGAGGTGGGTAAACAGCGTCTCCTTTAGGTTCTTGTAGAGGAGCTTCCCCTCGCGGTGCTCCGCCCTGAGCCCCTCCACCACCTCGGCCGGGGCCACCAGCTCCAGGATCGCGAACAGGTTCGCGACCCCAGGGGACATGTCCGGCCCGGGGATGAGGCCGATGTCGGTCACCGCCGACCGCACCTTTCTCTTGA
>JACIWI010000084.1:3834-4431 GCA_014361055.1 Candidatus Bipolaricaulota bacterium | reverse complement strand
CCCCCGTACAACCAGGGAAGCGGCTGGCAGCCGATCGGCACGTTTGCCAGCCCATTTAAAGGGGTATTTGACGGGAACGGCCACGCGATCCGGAACCTGTACATCAACCGGACAGGGGACTACACCGGGCTTTTCGGCGTTATTCAAGATGGCATGGTGAAGAACCTGGGGCTCGAGGGCGTAAACGTCCGTGGGGGCTATCGTACCGGTTCTCTGGCGGGGTACATCACGACGGGCCTGGCCGTGCCCGAAGTAACGAACTGCTATGCCGTTGGCAGCGTGACAGGCGGCAGTGAGAGCTGGGTAGGCGGCCTGGTGGGGTACATCGGCAACGGCAGAATTAGCACTTGTTATTTTACGGGCACGGTCGAGGGCGGCAACGCTACGGGCGGGCTGGCAGGAGGCCTGTATGTCGGCACCGTCCGCGATTGTTTTGCGCTTGCCCAGGTCACGGGCGCCAGCAATGTGGGCGGTTTGGTGGGGAGCTTGAGCAGCGGCAGCGCTTCCGTGTCGACCAGCTACAGCGCCGGGCCGGTGAGCGGCTCCTCCGGTGTAGGCGGTCTGGTGGGGAAGATTTATTCCGGCAGGGTCACCGAC
>JACIWI010000084.1:0-3824 GCA_014361055.1 Candidatus Bipolaricaulota bacterium | reverse complement strand
GGCCATAGAAGAGGGCGTTTCCTACCCCTGGCTGAAGGCACTGCCCAGGCCCGGCGAGGCCGGCGGCTCTGCCCCGGCGGTTGTCGGCCTGAGCGTTTCGCCGAGCTCCGTGTCTCTTCTGAGGGGCCAGACCGGGCAGGTGACCGTCACGGCGCACCTGAGCAGCGGGTTGACCTGGGACGTGACGGCCCAGTCTTCCTACCAGTCGGACAACGCCTCCGTGGCCGCCGTTTCTCCGGGTGGGCTGGTCACCGCGGTGTCCCCGGGGAGCGCAACAGTTACGGTGAGCTACCAGGGCCTGACCGCGGCGGTGCAGGTGACCGTGGCGGAAGGGTGCGTGGCTTCAGAGACCGGGGACATCATCGTCCTCAAGGTCCCCCAGCTCCTCGTGCCCGTCGCCTACGACTGCGCGGCCGGCTTCACGGTGACTGAAAACGGCATCGACGTCCCCGTGATCAGGGTCGAGGTCAAAGACGGCACCGGCGGGTGGCCGTACAGCGAGGTGTGGCTCTACCTGGAGCACCCCGTGACCGTGGGGAGCGAGGTCATCGTCGAGTACTGGCCCGACCCGGACCATCCCATCACTCCGGTTAGCGGCGGGCAGGCTGCCGTTCCGCAGCAGACCGCGGCGGTCAACCGCAGCACGGTTCCCTTCAGCATCGCCCGGGGCACGATCTATGTGCCTGCAAGCGGCGACGTCGTCTGCATCGACCTGCCTACTGCTGTGGCTGTCGTTGACTATGACGGCCCGGCCGGTTTTACAATCCATACCGGAACTGCGACCATCCCCGTGTCGCGGGTGGTCGCGGAGGGCACGCGCGTGCGGCTTTACCCCGTTTACCGCATTCCCGCGGGCGAGCCGGTCGCCGTCTCCTACGTCCCCGTGGTGGGCCGGGAGATAACCACGGTCAGCGGCGCCCCTCTGGTGGAAGCTACCCAACCGGTGGCGGCGGCCAACGGGAGCGAGGCCCCGCTGGCGTTTTACGACCCGGTTGTCCTGCCGGACGGCTGCCGCGTGAGGCTCGCGGTACCGGCAGACCTCGGTTCGGGCTACTACCAGGGCAGCATGGGCTTCCGGGTCTTCTCCGAGGGCCGGGAGATCCCTGTCATAGCGGTGGAGCTTGACGGCAACAAGATCATCCTCTACCTGGGGGCTCCTTTGATCGTCGGCTCGGGAGTCAGCGTGGTCTACGAGCCTGGCGGGGTGGCGCCCATCGCCGGCGGGGGCGGCACTCCCCTTGCCGGGGGAGAGGCGCCCGCGGAGAACCAGTCGGAGGTGACCGTCGTGAGCTTGACCGTAGAGCCCTCCTCTCTCACGCTGGACGAGGGGAGTTCTGCCCGGCTCACCGCGACCGCGCACTACTCCGACGGCAGTTCTGCCGATGTCACTTCCCTGGCGGAATTCCTGCCCGCGGACGCCGGGGTGGCACGTGTGGAGCGCGGGCTGGTCACGGGGCTGGCCCCGGGAGCCACCGAGGTGACGGTCACCTACGGCGGCCAGACCGCAACGGTCCCGGTGACGGTCAGCGCTGCGCTGGAAGCGATTGCCGTTGAGCCCGCCTCCGTGAGCATCCCCGCGGGGAGGACGCAGCAGCTCACTGTCACGGCCCGCTACTCGGACGGGAGCACTGTGGATGTGACCGGTGAGGCTTTCTACCAGTCCGACAATGAGGCTGTGGCGAGCATTTCCGGAGCGGGTCTGGTGACCGGCCTCTCCCAGGGCACGGCTGCCATCACGGTGAGCTACGGAGGAAAGACCGCGGTTGTTCCGGTCAGTGTGGGCGCTCCGGTTGTGGAGTCCGTTTCGGTTCAGCCTGCGTCCGTGAATCTGGTTGCGGGAAAGACCCAGCAGCTGATTGTAACCGCCCACTACTCCGACGGGTCCAGCCGGGACGTGACGGACCAGGCTTCCTACCTGTCGGGCAACACTTCGGTTGCAGCTGTTTCCAGTTCCGGCCTGGTTACCGGGGAAAGTCAGGGCACCACCGACATCAGCGTTTCCTTCGAAGGCAGGACCGCAGCTGTTCGCGTTACGGTGAGCGCTCCTGTGGCAGAATCCATTTCCGTCGAGCCTGCCTCGGTCAGCATTCCGGCGGGCAGAACCCAACAGCTTAGAGTTGTCGCCCACTACTCGGACGGGAGCGCCAGAGATGTGACAGACCAGGCTTCTTACCAGTCGGAGAACAGCTCGGTCGCGGCGGTTTCCGGGACCGGCCTGGTCAAAGGAATTTCGGAGGGTTCTACGAACGTGGTCGTCGCCTACGAAGGGAAGACTGCAGCTGTTCCCGTGGTGGTGGGCGCAGCCGAACTTGAATCTATCGACGTGGAGCCCGCTTCGGTCAGCCTCCCGGCGGGCAGGACGCAGCAGCTCAGCGTGACCGCTCACTACTCCGACGGCTCAACCCGGGACGTGACGGGTCAGGCTTCCTACCGGTCGGACAACGCCTCGGTCGCAGCGGTGAGCAGCAGCGGTTTGGTAACCGGCCTCTCCCAGGGCACGGCGAGCGTGACCGTCTCCTTCGGAGGCAGGAGCGTCTCCGTCCCGGTCGCCGTCGGCACCCCGGTTGCGGAGTCGCTCTCCGTCAAGCCCGCCGAGGTCAGCCTCCCGGCGGGCAGGACGCAGCAGCTCAGCGTGACCGCCCACTACTCGGACGGGAGCGCGAGGGACGTGACGAACCTCGCTTCGTACCAGGCCGGCAGCGCGTCAGTCGCGACGGTGTCCTCCGCCGGGCTGGTGAAGGGCGTGTCGCAGGGGACCACGACCCTTACCGTCTCCTTCGAGGGCAGGAGCGCATCCGTTCCCGTGACGGTCACCGCACCCGTCCTGGAGAGGATCTCCGTGTCACCGGACCAGCTGAACGTCGCCGCCGGGAAGACCGGGCAGCTCGCGGTCAGGGCCTTCTACTCGGACGGCTCGGCGGAGGACGTGACCGCCCGGGCTTCCTACCGGTCGGAGGACCCGTCCGTCGCGGAGGTGTCCGGGACGGGTCTCGTGACCGGCAGGGCCCAGGGGAGCACGAAGGTCCTCGTCTCCTTCGGCGGCATGACCGCGGTCGCGCGGGTGCTGGTGAGCGAAGCCGTCCTGGAGTCCCTCTCGGTGGAGCCCGCCTCGGTGAATATTCCCGCGGGGAGGACCCAGCAGCTCACCGTGACCGCCTGCTACTCCGACGGGACCGTAAAGGACGTGACGGGCGCCTCGAGCTACCAGACGAGCAGCAGGTCTGTGGCGGCCGTCTCCTCCTCCGGCGAGGTGACGGGCGTCTCCAAGGGGAGCGCGGAGGTCACCGTGATGTTCGGCGGAAGAACCGCGTCCGTCCCGGTGACGGTGACCGCGCCCGCGGCGGAGTCGCTCGAGGTCCAGCCGAGCCCCTTGAGGATACACAAGTCGAACTCCGTGAGGCTCAAAGTCCTCGAGAGGTACTCCGACGGGAGCGTCCTGGACGTCACGGGGTACGCCGGCTTCGCGAGCAGCGACCCGTCCGTCGTCCGGGTAAGCCCGACCGGCGTGGCGACGGGGGTGAAGGAAGGGAACGCGACGGTGAGGGTGACCTACAAGGGGAAGACCTGCGACGTGCCCGCTGAGGTGCTTCCGATAGTGGTCATCCCCCCTCCTGGGAAGTAAGCAGCCGGAAAAGGCCTGGTGCGCAGGGGCGGGCCCGGACATTCGGGCCCGCCTTTTTTGTCGGGATTTTTCTTCCGAGGGGGTGGAATTTTG
Source organism: Candidatus Bipolaricaulota bacterium (assembly GCA_014361055.1). Lineage (GTDB taxonomy): Bacteria > Bipolaricaulota > Bipolaricaulia > Bipolaricaulales > Bipolaricaulaceae > JACIWI01. Next base: position 109 of record JACIWI010000084.1, on the reverse strand, counting down.
GATTTCGCCCTGGGCGAGAAGTCTCTCTTTGAGGCCACGTCCTTCGTGCAGCGGCTGGTGGCCGACCCCCGGAGCGACACGGGCCTTGCCCCGGAGGAGCTGGAAGACG
>JACIWI010000083.1 GCA_014361055.1 Candidatus Bipolaricaulota bacterium | reverse complement strand
CGGCGCCCCGCCGGAGGCCCTAGCCGAACTCGTGGGGTTCCTCGCCGAGGTGCCCGACCTACTTCCGTTCCCCCTCCTCGGGGGGTTCATCTCCGTGCCCCTCCCTGCGGGGGCCCTGGAGGTGGAAGGGGCGGCCCTCACCGACGGGATCCTGCGAAGCTTGGGCCTGTGGCCCCCGGGCGGGGTGGACGTCGCCGACCCCCCGGCGCACGTGGACTTCCGTCTTTCCGCCTATCATCTTGGCCTCTCGTGGTGGGGCCGGCTGGACTTGGCGGTGCTCGCGGTGGGCGTGGGGGCGGGGCTGGGGTTCTCCGGAGGCGGGGTCGTGCCCGAGATCACGTCCACCGATCCGGTCCTGGCTGGTCTCATCGCCCAACTTCCCCTGTCCGGGATCACCTGGTCCGCGGGTGGGGCGACGCTCGTGGCGGACGTGGAGCTCGGGTTTCCGTTCCTGCGCCTGTTCGTCCGAGGTGGCCTGTTCTTCTCCCTGTTCCAAGCGCCCGGGACGTGGGGGATCCGCGTCGGGGGGTACACCGGGGCGGCAGGGCTGACTCTCCGGTTCTAGCCCCCCAGAAAGTGGCCGCGCTTTCTGGGGGCCCGGGCAGGAGGGAACGATGGACGAGAAGGAACTGGTGCGGCTGGCGGTGGAGGCGCGAGCGCGTGCCTACGCGCCGTACTCGCTGTTTGCGGTGGGGGCGGCCCTCCTCACCGAAGATGGCCGGGCCTTCACCGGCTGCAACGTGGAGAACGCCTCCTACGGCCTCACCGTGTGCGCGGAGCGGGTGGCCCTGTTCAAGGCCGTCTCGGAGGGAGCCACCCGGTTCTCCGCCCTCGCCGTGGCCTGTGGGGCTGGGCCCTGTGCCCCCTGTGGAGCCTGCCGCCAGGTCCTCTACGAGTTCGCCCCCGATCTCCTCGTGATCATGGCCGACGGGGAGGGTCGGAGTTGGCGCACTGCCCGGCTCTCCGAGCTCCTCCCCCACGGCTTTGGGCCCCAAGGCCTCGGCCGATGAGGATCGTCGCGGCATTTTTCTTCGCTGCCGCTTGCCTTGGGGGCGGGTTTGCCCAAGATGGCCTGACCTGGGAGGTCCAGGAGTCCCCGCTTGTCCTGCGGTTTTCCTACGCTGGCCAGGCCCTCGTTTCCCTGGCGGCGCCCGGAACATCCGCGTTCTACGTGAACGGCTGGCCTGGCCGGGTATACCTCCGGGGAGGGCCCGCGGTGTTCCGGGAGGGTTCCACCCTCACCCTTGTCTACCGCACCACCGACGGCCGCCGGGCCCAGGTGGTCCTCCGGCCCGTGGAGGAGGGGGCGGTTCAGGTGCGGTTTTCGGTGGAAGGGAAGGCCCGCTGGGAGCGGCTGGGGTTGGCCCTGGAGGTCACCGCCACCGAGGGGTT
>JACIWI010000082.1 GCA_014361055.1 Candidatus Bipolaricaulota bacterium | reverse complement strand
CCTCCCGGGCCGCATCGCGGTACGCCCGGGCGAGGCCCCCCACCCCGAGCTTCACCCCGCCGAAGTACCGGACCACGGCGAGGAGAACCCCGCCGAGGTCCTCTCCCTCCAGGAGCTGGAGGAGCGGCCGGCCGGCGGAGCCCGCGGGCTCCCCGTCGTCGCTTGCCCGCCCCTCGCCCGTCGGGAGCCGGTACGCGTATGGAATGTGGCGGGCGGCGTGGTGTTCTCGCCGCAGGCGCGCCAAGGCCGCGTCCGCCTCCTCGACTGTCTCCACGGGAAAGACGTAGGCCAGGAACCGGGATCGCTCGCGGACGAGCTTCACATCGGCCGGTCGGGCGATCGCCTTCATCCCACGTGCGGCGGCGGCTCCGACCGGGCGAGGGAAGAGAGCTCCGCGAACGCCTTCTGGACGTTCTCCTCCTCGCCCACGAGGAGGAGGGTCACCGCCCCGGCCCCTGGGCCCACGCCCCCGGTGGCGAGGTGGTGGGCCCGCACCGCGTAGAGGAGGGCAACCGCCTCCACCTCGGTCACGACTGTCCCCGCGAGAGGGAAGAGGCCCACCGGGGAGCCGGTGGCGAGGCCGACCCGTCCGATCCCCACCTCCTGAGAGAGTTCGGAGACGTACCCGTGGATCGACTTGGCGCACGAGATCGGGATCACGAGCTCCACGCCCCGGGCCAAGGCGGGGACGGCAAGCTTCCCCACCGTCCCCCCGCCCGGGGAGGCCATGAACACCCCGCACACCCCGGACGGATCGAGGACGTTCGCCCCCTTGATCACCACGTCCCCCGCCTTGAGCTCGGGAAGCACCTCATCCAGGGAGAGGTCCACCGGTTCCCCGTTGCGGAGGACGAGGGGCCGGGCCTGCCGCTCCGGGGGGAGCCAGGTCAGGGTATCCCCGATGTAGCCGGCGCAGAACCGTTCCCTTTCGATGGGGTTCCCGAGGAGCTCCTCGGCCACGTAGGCGTTGGTCGTGCCCAGGGTCACCACGACCAAGCCCTCCCGCAGAGCCCGTCGCACCTGGGGCAGGGCGGCCACCCCACGGGCGATCAGCCGCCGCGACGCCGCCGGCGAGAGGACCACCACCGCCCGGGCCTCACTTGCCTGTCCACGATGGGCCATGCTATAACGGTAGCCAACGCAAGACATCTTGGCAAAGGGGTGAGTATGGTCTTCACGCGCGAACAGTACGAACGCGAACGCCGCGAGTTCCGCTGGAACATCCCCGACGGGTACAACATCGCCGCAGTGGTGGACGCCCACGCCCGGGCCCGCCCCGATCGGGCCTGCATCTTGTGGGAATCGGAGTCCGGGGAAAAGCGGGCCCTCACGTGGCGGCAGCTTTCGGATCTTTCCTCGCGGTTCGCCGCGGTGCTGATGCGGCTTGGGGTTCGGAAAGGGGATCCTGTGCTCCACATCTTCCCTCGGCTTCCCGAGGCGTTCATCGCCCAGATCGGCACGTTCAAAGCAGGCGGGGTGGCCGTGCCGTGCACGGAGATGGTCCGGGCCAAGGACATCGTGTACCGAGCGGAGACCGCAGGCGCCCGGGTGGTGATCGCCCACACGGGCACGTTCGGCGAGGTGGAGGCGGCGCGGGGGCAGTGCCCACTGGAGCAGTTCATCTTGATCGGCGGCGAGCGGCCGGGCTGGCTCTCGTTCGAAAAGGAGGTGGAGCGGGCCCCGGTCGTCCCGCCGGTGCCTATGGCTGCCCACGATCCGATGACGATCAACTTCACCTCCGGCACCACCGGCAACCCCAAGCCCGTGATGCACCGCCACCGCTGGATGTACGGGCATTCCCGCGTCACCGCCCGCTACTGGTGGGACGCGTCCCCGGACGACCTGATCTGGGCCACCACCGCCCCAGGGTGGGCGAAGTGGTACTGGTCGCCGCTGGGGGTCGGCCTCACCACCGGGGCCACCCAGGTCGTGTACTACGGGAAGTTCGATGCCGAGCGGTACCTGGACCTGCTGACCCGCTACCCGGTGACCAAGCTCTGCGCCACCCCCACCGAGTACCGGATGATCGTCCAGGTACCGAACCTGGGCCGATACAAGACCTCTCTGAAGGATGCGCTCTCGGCCGGGGAGCCCCTGAACGCGGAGCCGATCGAGGTGTTCCGCGACGCGTTCGGGGTCACGATCCGCGACGGCTACGGCCAGACGGAGTCGGTGTGCTTGGTGTGCAACTACCCGGGGCTTCCCGTGAAGCCCGGATCCATGGGCGTCCCCACCCCAGGCCCCGGGGCGATCCCGATCGATGAGGAGGGGAACCCGGTCGGCCCAGGCCAGGTCGGGGAGATCGCGGTCCCGGTGGGGAACCCCGGGATCTTCGACGGGTACTGGAAGGACCCCGACCTCACCCGCCAGGTGTTCGCCGGGAAGTGGTACCGCACCGGGGACCTGGTGCGGGTGGACGAGGAGGGGTACTTCTTCTTCGAGGGCCGGGCCGACGACGTGATCAAGGCCTCAGGGTACCGGATCGGGCCATTCGAGGTGGAGGACGCCTTGGTGTCCCATCCGGCGGTGGTGGAGGCGGCGGTGATCGGGGCTCCGCACCCGGTGCGGGGCCAGATCGTGAAGGCGTTCGTGGTCCTCGCCCGGGGGTACCAGCCGTCAGAGGCATTGGTCCAGGAGCTTCAGGAGCACGTGAAACAGGTCACCGCTCCCTACAAGTACCCGCGGGAGATCGAGTTCGTGACCGACCTCCCCAAGACCCCGAGCGGCAAGATCAAGCGGGCCGAGCTCCGGAAGCGGGAGCTTGAGCGCCGCGGAGGTGGAACGTGAACCGCGGGCTTCTCGTGGCCGTGTTGTGCCCGGCCGTGGCCCTCGGCCAAGGGATCGGGCTCGGGGTGTGGGCCGATGCCCTCGACGTGGCCGGGACGAAGGCCTACGTGGTGGATCTGGCCAACGATCTCGGCGCCCCGCCGGAGGCCCTAGCCGAACTCGTGGGGTTCCTCGCCGAGGTGCCCGACCTACTTCCGTTCC
>JACIWI010000081.1 GCA_014361055.1 Candidatus Bipolaricaulota bacterium | reverse complement strand
GTCGGTGAAGTTCCTTCGGGGATGGAACTGACGTACGGAGCGGCGAACGGGTGAGTAACACGTAGCTAACCTGCCCCCGCGACGGGGATAACCCTTCGAAAGGAGGGCTAATACCCGATGGTCTTCCTGGAGCGTGAGCTCGGGGAAGTAAAGGCGCTTCGGCGCCACGTGGGGAGGGGGCTGCGGCCCATCAGCTTGTTGGCGGGGTAACGGCCCACCAAGGCGATGACGGGTAGGGGGCCTGAGAGGGTGGCCCCCCACATGGGGACTGAGATACGGCCCTGACTCCTACGGGAGGCAGCAGTGGGGGATCTTGGGCAATGCCGGAAACGGTGACCCAGCGACGCCGCGTGGGGGACGAAGCCCTTCGGGGTGTAAACCCCTTTTCTGGGGGAAGAATAAGGCGGGGAGGGAATGTCCCGCCGATGACGGTACCCCAGGAATAAGCCCCGGCTAACTACGTGCCAGCAGCCGCGGTAAGACGTAGGGGGCGAGCGTTACCCGGATTTACTGGGCGTAAAGGGCGCCTAGGCGGTTCGGCAAGTCGTCTGTGAAAGTCCCTGGCTCAACTGGGGGAGGTCGGACGAAACTGTCGGGCTAGAGGGAGGCAGAGGAAGGTGGAACGGCCGGAGTAGCGGTGAAATGCGTAGATACCGGCCGGTACCCCGATGGCGAAGGCAACCTTCTGGGCCGTCCCTGACGCTGAAGCGCGAAAGCGTGGGGAGCAAACCGGATTAGATACCCGGGTAGTCCACGCCCTAAACGATGTGGGCTAGGTGTCGGGCGAGCAGTCGCTCGGTGCCGCAGCTAACGCGTTAAGCCCACCGCCTGGGTAGTACGGCCGCAAGGCTGAAACTCAAGGGAATTGACGGGGCCCCGCACAAGCGGTGGAGCATGTGGTTTAATTCGATGCTAAACGAAGAACCTTACCCGGGTTTGACATGCTGGTGGTACCGACCCGAAAGGGAAGGGACCCAAGGCCTTCGGGCGTTTGGGAACCAGCACAGGTGCTGCATGGCTGTCGTCAGCTCGTGTCGTGGGATGTTGGGTTAAGTCCCGGAACGAGCGCAACCCCTGCCGCCAGTTGCCAACGGACCCTTCGGGGTGCCGGGGACTCTGGTGGGACTGCCGGCGAATAGTCGGAGGAAGGAGGGGATGACGTCAAGTCCTCATGGCCCTTATGTCCGGGGCGACACACATGCTACAGTGCCCGATATAGAGGGTTGCCAACCCGCAAGGGGGAGCCAATCCCAAAAAGTCGGGCATGGTTCGGATTGCAGGCTGCAACCCGCCTGCATGAAGCCGGAATCGCTAGTAATCGCGGGTCAGCCACACCGCGGTGAATACGTACTCGGGGCTTGTACACACCGCCCGTCACACCAACCGAGTGGGGGGTACCTGAAGTCGTCCGATGAGGGCGCCGAGGGTGTCCTTCATGAGAGGGGTGAAGTCGTAACAAGGTAGCCGTACGAGAACGTGCGGCTGGATCACCTCCTTTCTAGGGAGCAAGACACGGTCGCAAGTTGGCGAGCCTCCCTCACATGGGGACAGCCGGCTTGTGACCGGCAGTACCAGCCTTCCCCTCCGTTGGGGTCCGTCGTCCCCCTGTCCACGGTACCGTCGCGCGTCCGACAAGGGACGCGTTTCTTTTTCCCCCGTATCCGAGGAGATATCGTCGGGCCTCCCTTCTTCCTTTCGCATCATGCTCCCCCCCGGTAGGCTGGGTGTGACATGGAGACGACCCAAGAGAAGTGGCTGCTGGTGGGAATCGAGCCCGCGTTGGAGCAGGGGGACCGGCTGCGGGTGTTGGCCCGGGAGACGGTCTACCACCCCGGGACGCCCAGCACCTCGGTGTACTTCGTGAAAGAGGGGAAGATCAAGCTCTCCTACCTCGATCCGTCGGGGAAGCGGATCACCCTGGCCCTGCGGGGGGCGGGGGAGATGTTCGGGGAGATGGCCCTGGTCGGGGAGCAGCGCCGCCGCCACCATGCCGAGGCCATCGAGGAGAGCGAGCTCATCCGGGTGGACCGGGACGTGTTCCTGTCCTGGGCTCGCCATCGCCCGGAGATCCTCCTCCGGCTCCTGCAGCTGTTTGGGCTATGGGTGCGGGACCTCGAGGAGATCGTGGAGGACCTGGCGTTCCGGGACATCCAGGCCCGCCTCTCCCGACAGCTTTTGCGCCTGTCCCACGAGTACGGGGTGAAGACGAAGACCGGGATCCTCATCGGGTTTCGCCTCACCCACCGGGATCTGGCGGAGATGATCGGCTCGGCGCGGGAGAACACGACCGTGGTCCTGAACCGGTTCGAGCGGGAAGGGATCCTCGACAAGCGCCGCTACCAGATCGTGATCAAGGACGTGGAGGGGCTCAAGGGCAAGTGCCAGTCCTAGCTGGGCGGTTCCGGTAAGTAGGGAAGGTCGTCTCCACGCCCCGGGCCGGAGCGGGGGAGCATGCGTTTTTCTCTCCGGCCGCCATCCTTTCCGAGGTTGACGAGCAAACCGTGTCCGCGGTGGCAAGGGCGATCCGATGCTTTTCCATTCCCGATGGGGCATACTTGTTCCACCAGGGCGCACCGATAGCCGGTTCATATATCCTCTGCCGGGGGAGGGCGAAGCTTTTCACCCAAGCGTCCGATGGGAGGAGCGTGCTCCTCAGGTTCTGTCGGGCAGGAGAGCTTCTCGTGATACCGGTTCACGACGCGCATACGGTCTCAGCCCAGGCCGTGGGGGACGCTGTGGCCGGGGTGATCGACGGAGCCAAGTTGTTCGAGCGCCATCTGGGGTTGGCCCTGGCGGTGATCCGTCGGCAGGCCCAGGAGCTCCTGCGGTACAGGAGGAGGATCGCGAATCTCGCCACGAAGAGCGTGAGAGGAAGGCTTATCGCTCTACTACATGAGCTGGCAACGGAATACGGAGTTTTGCATGACGATAGCAGGGTGCTGATCGACCTCGACCTCTCGATCCAAGACCTCGCCGACATGGCGGGGTGCACCCGCCAGACGGCGAGCAGGGAACTACCCGGTTGCGGGAGAAGGGGCTGCTCGCCTGCGCCCGCCGCCGGATCGCCGTCCTTGATCCCGAGGGGCTGGCTCAGCTCGTCCGGTGACGTCGTGACGGAGGCGGACCGAAGTTCGCCATCTTGGGCGAGGGCATCGGAAGGGGGTAGGGCGTGGCCCCTGGTCGGCGTTGACGGCCTGAGCTGGCCAAGGTGACGGGTGTCCGTTATCGCCGGGCGGTCCTCGAACGGCTGACCAGAAGGGGCATTTGCCGCCATCCGTTGCCCAGGCGACAGGAGTTTGTCGGAAAGCCGATAAGATCCTGTCGGCTAACTGATTGACGCCAGCGGGAGCGCATGGTAATCCTATTGAGAACGATGAGCCGAAACGGAAGCCGCGGCAAGATCCCGCTGGGTTTCATGATCCTGTCCATGGCCTTGGGGTTCGGCCTGATAGGCTTCGGGATCTCCGGGGATGCCGCTCGGCCGGATTCCCCCAGGCTGGTGACGCTTCCTCATGGTACGAGTGGTGCCTTAGGCTCTGCTGGTACGAGCAGTTGGACTGCCTCCTGGCGTGCGATGAGGACTGCCCGCGTCGTTGGTGGTGGAATCCTGTGTACTGCTGGTATTACTGCCCACAGGAGTGCCATCAAGCGTACGATAGCTGCCGCATCGGTTGCTGCAGTTTTCTCCCCCCTGGCTACGCGTGTCCTATGGGTTCTCCGCCGCTCTCCGCGGTGGTCGAACGCAGCCCCGGGGGGTGACCCATGCGCAAGCTGTCGCTGATCGCCATCGGATGGATTAGCTTCTTCCTAATGGGGCTAGGAGGTGGAAGTCCTGACCGACCCATTGTGTTAGCAGTGCCTTCCCATGCACCTCGGGATCTGTTCTTCTGTCTTGCCGAGATGTGGAGCAAGTTCAATCCCGAGAATCCGGTGGCCGTTGTGGTCTACGGCCGGGGCGATCCATTCCCAGAGTCCGACTTGGTCGTAGTGCGCGCGCTCGATTTCTACGCACTGACCCGCCCTCCGGCCTGGGCACTGCCACGAAACCAGATTCCCGGCTTGGAATCAGCATTGGCAGCCCGTGGGCTAGAGCCACTGCTGGCCATGTTGACTAAGATGGGAGACCACGCGTTCGTGCCCATGGCCGCAGAGCCCCTACTCCCCATCTATAACATGGCAACCGTGCGGGGGAGCGGGCTCGAGGCCTCTCCGCGCACCTGCGAAGAGTTCATGGCTATCGTCAAGGGGGCTCAGGCTGCGGGTCAATGGGCGTTGCTCGTTCCAGGGGAAACCGATCCTGTTCTCGGTTGGCATCTGTTCGAAGCCCTCTACCTGGTCGGGGCGCGGGGAGAGCCGGTCATCCGTGAGGCCCATCCGCGTGCAAAGGGCGGTCCGGTTTCGGTCGGGACTTTGTTCCCAGAGGAGAAAGTGGCGGTTCAAGTGGCTGCCTTTCTCAATGATCTTTTGTGCAGGGGCCTTGCCCACCGGCCGAAGACAGTGGTCGAGGGGACTCCGCAAGATTTCCTTTCACGTGGCGAAACGGCCTCGATCTTTGGCCGCCCACTGGACATCCTCCGGCTTGGACAACAAGACTCGGGCTGGGTTTTCCAGGCTGGCCTTCCGCCTGTACCCGAGGATCGCGCGCCCGCCATGTTCACCGTCGGATTCTTGGTGGGATTCTATGTCACATCAACGAAGGAAAACCTGGAACGCGCGAGCGCGGTCGCCGCATGGCTCCTTTCCCATGACGCGGACTCAATCGTGATGGAACGCGTCCCCCACCTCCTGCCCATGCGCGATGGGCTCGCCACGGTCTCCGACCTCGCGACGCAACTTCAACACAGGCCTGAGCTCATCCCGTTTGCAGAGGTCGCGGCCTTCACGGTCCCCAGCGTGCACTTCGCCCTCGGGCCTGAGGTCTACCACAGGTTCTGGTACCCGTTGGTCCGATGCGAAGGAAGCGCTGAGGACCTGGTTCGTGCACTTCGGGGACCTCTCTCCGGGCACTGATCTGACACCCGCACCGCGACCTTGCGCGTGTACGACGGCGCCCGCACCGGCGGCGGGGGTTGCCGGGCATTCTGGGGGTGGGAACCCAGGATGCGTCCGCCTGGGTTCGCGGGGGAGCGGTTCTTGGGCCGGGTTTGGGGCCGACGTCCCGGGTTGGTCCAACGCGATTTAGCCTGAAGTCCATAGAACGGATGCTGCCTGGTTGTGGTCGGAACTGCGCCCGGGCTATAATTCCCGCCGTTTGTTGCTTAAGGAGGAACCGATGAAGGAGATCCGTTGGCATGGGCGGGGAGGACAGGGTGCGAAAACCGTGTCCCAGATCCTCGCCCAGATCAACCTGCGCGAGGGCAAGCACGTGCAGGCCTTTCCCGAGTACGGCCCCGAGCGGTCCGGCGCCCCGGTGCGCGCCTACAACCGCATCGCCGACGAGGAGATCGTGATCCACTCCGGGGTCTACTCCCCGGACATCGCCGTGGTCGTGGACGAGACGCTTCTGGAGAGCGAAAAGCCGGCTGATGGCCTTAAGCCCGACGGCGTGCTCATCGTGAACACCACCTGCTCGAAAGACGAGATCCGCAAGCGCACCGGGTTCCGGGGGACGATCGTCGTCCTCGACGCGGACCGGATCGCCAGAGAAGCCGGCACCGGGTTCGCCAATGTCCCCATGCTCGGCGCGGTGGCAGCGGTGCTCGGCACCGAGTGGAAGCTCGCCGAGGAGGAGCTACGGGAGACGATGGGCGAGAAGCTGTCCCACGAGGTGCTGGAGAAGAACGTGGCCGCCCTCAGGGCCGGCTACGAGGCGGCGAAGGGGGTGCGCGGTGGCCGCTAGCCTCAAGAGCTGGAAGGAATTGCCGATCGGCGGGGTCGTCCCCGGTGGCGCCACCCCGGAGCTGAACAAGACCGGCAGTTGGCGAGCCGAGCGTCCGATCTGGGACCAGGAGAAGTGCATCCAGTGTCTCCAGTGCTGGCTCCACTGCCCAGACGATTCGATACGGATCAACGGGCAGAAGGTGACCGGCGTCGACTACGACTACTGCAAGGGGTGCGGGGTATGCGCAACCGTGTGTCCGGTGGACGCGATCGGGATGGTCCCGGAAAGGGAGGGGACATGCGCAAAGTGATGACCGGCCACAAAGCCGTTGCCGAGGCGATGCGCCAGATCGAGCCGGATGTGGTGGCGGTGTACCCGATCACCCCCCAATCCGAGATCGCCGAGTACTACGCGGAGTACGTCCACGACGGGATCGTGCATACCGAGCTCGTGCCGGTGGAAAGCGAGCACTCCGCGATGTCCGCCTGCGTGGGGGCGGCGGCGGCCGGGGCGCGGGTGATGACCGCCACCGCCTCCCAGGGCCTGGCCCTGATGGTGGAGGTCCTGTACATCGCGGCAAGCATGCGCCTCCCGATCGTGATGGCGCTGGCCAACCGGGCCCTGTCCGGGCCGATCAACATCCACTGCGACCACTCCGACGCCTACCTTGCCCGGGACTCCGGCGCGATCCAGATCTTCTGCGAGTCCGCCCAGGAGGCCTACGACTACATGCTCATGGCCCAGAGGGTCGCCGAGCACGATGAGGTTCGACTCCCAGCGATCGTAAACCTGGACGGGTTCACCCTTACCCACTCCAGCCAGGTAGTGGAGCCCCTCCCCGATGGGGTGGCCAAGAAGTTCGTGGGGAACTACAAGCCGTTCTATCCCCTCCTCGACGTGGACCACCCCGCGACGTGGGGGCCGTTCGCGATGCCCGACTACTACTTCGAGCTCAAGCGGGCACAGGCCGCGGCGATGGAGAAGGTTCCGGCGGCCTTCCTCGAGGTCCAGAAGCATTACAGCAAGATCTCAGGCCGCCGCTACGCCGGGTTCGTCGAGGGGTACAAGCTCGACGACGCGGAGCGGGCGCTGGTGGTCATGGGATCCACCGCCGGCACGGCCAAGGCGGCGGTGGACCAGCTCCGAGCCAAGGGCGAGAAGGTGGGCCTGCTCAAGGTGTGGCTCTTCCGGCCGTTCCCGGGGAAGGAGATCGCCGCGGCCCTTGCCCACGTGGAACGGGTGGCGGTGTTGGACCGGGCGCTTTCGTTCGGGGCGATGGGGGCGCTTTACTGCGACCTCGCCGCGGCGTTTGTCCATGCTGTGCACCGGCCCACATTCGTGAACTACATCTACGGCCTGGGCGGGCGGGACACCACCGTGGACCAGCTCGTGCAGGTGTTCGCCGAACTCAAGGATGCCCATCCGGACGAGGGCCTCCGGTACATCGGCCTCAGGGAATGAAGGAGGCAGCGTGCCGAACATCAAGACGTTAGCTCAACGGGAGGAGGCCCAGGTCCGGTTCACCGGCGGGCACTCCCTGTGTGCTGGCTGCGCCGAACCGATGGTGGTGCGCACCGTGCTCAACGCCATCCCCGATCCGGTGGTGGTGGCCAACGCCACCGGGTGTCTCGAGGTGGCCACCAGCCGCTACCCGGGCACGGCGTGGAACGTGCCCTGGATCCACGTCGCCTTCGAGAACGCGGCTGCGGTGATCGCCGGGGTTGAGGCGGCGTACAAGGCCCTTGTGCGGGCAGGGAAGCTCGATCGCCGCATTCGGTTCGTGGCGTTCGCCGGCGATGGCGGGACCTACGACATTGGCCTCCAGGCCCTGTCCGGGGCCCTGGAGCGGGGGCACGACTTTCTGTACGTGTGCATCAACAACGAGGCGTACATGAACACCGGGGTCCAGCGGTCGAGTGCCACCCCGCGCTGCGCTTCGGCCACCACCGCCCCGGTGGGGAAGGCCATCCCCGGGAAGCCCCAGGACAGGAAAGACATCACGGAGATCGTGGTCGCCCACTACGTGCCGTACGTGGCCCAGGCCGCGGTGTCCAACCTGATCGATCTCGCAAACAAGGTGGAGCGGGCCGTGAACTACGAGGGGCCGAAGTTCCTCAACGTCCTCACCACCTGCCCGCTTGGGTGGCGGACCCCGCGCGACAGCGCGATCCAGCAGGCGAAGCTGGCCGTGGAGACCCGGTACTGGCCGTTGTACGAGGTGGCCGAGGGCCGCTACAAGATCACGTACAAGCCGAAGAAGGAGGTGCCGGTGGAGGAGTGGCTCAAGACCCAGGGCCGGTTCCGGCACCTGTTCCGGTCCCCGGACGGGGAGGCGCTCATCGCCGAGTTCCAGGCGGCGGTGGACCGGTACTGGGACGAGCTTCTCCGGAAGGAACAGTGCCTGTCCGGCGGGGAAGAGAAGACAGGGTAAGGTTTGGCGAGGAGCGGCCCAGGCCGTGGTGGGCAGGCTTGGGCCGCGACCTTCTGCTGGGGGCGGCGGTGGGGGCAGTGGTGGGGACAGCCTTCCACGATGCCGCGTTCGGCACCGCCTGTGGGGCCATCGTCGGCCTGCTTCTGCACCTCTATTTTCGTCTGCGGCTTCGCGCGCGGTAGGCGGGTTTCCGTAACCTGAAGGGCCGGGTCACCCTCCTGAAAGCAGCTAACACTTTCGCCCGCTGATCGGGGCGCCGAGCGGGCGGCAGCCGCGCGCTCCTCTTGACGTGGCGCGGCATCCTCGGTATGCTATAACCACCATATATGAACCATGGCAGTTATAGACGAACGGCGCTGCCGGGTGGGCAAAGGAGGGGTGGGGATGATCGGGTACTGCGGGATCGACTGCGCGAACTGCCGGGCGTACAAGGGCACGGTAAGTGGGGACATGGCCTTGCTGGAACAGGCGGCGGGGTCATTCTGGAGCGGGGCCTACTCCGCCAAGGATTGGGTCTGCCTGGGCTGCAAACCGGCGGATCAGCCGTTCTTGGCCAAGTTCTGCGCCGGGTGCAAGATTCGCAGCTGTGCCATCGGGAGGGGGCTCGCGAGCTGCGCCGCCTGCAGCGACTTCGAGGGCTGCACGCAGCTCCACGAGTTCATCAAGGGCGAGTCCGAGGCCCTGGTGCGGACGATGACCCTCCTGCGGGCGCGGTTCCTGGACCGCGGGCGGGAGGCGTTCGCTTAGCCGGGCTTGCGCGGCAGCACAATGCCCGGTGCCGAGCACCGGTATCCGGGCGATGGTCCCAAGGAGGTGGGCATGGGCGATGAGGCCAGGTTGATCGCCGCATGCGGTTTGGACTGCACCGATTGCGACATACGCCGTGCAGCCACGGATCCTCAAATGCAGCGCAAGTTCGTGGCCTGGTTCAAGGAGAAGCGAAACCTCGACGTGAACCCGGAGACGATCCGGTGCTCGTGGTGCAAGGGGGACCGCGTGAGCCACTGGTCGGCCGACTGCTGGATCCTCAACTGCTGCGTGGACCGAAAACACCTTGAGCACTGCTCCGACTGCCAGGAGTTTCCGTGCCCGCGCCTGGAGGAGTGGTCGAAGAAGAGCGAGCGTTATGGCCAAGCGCTCGCCCGTCTGGTCCAGATGAGGGAGGCCCGCGGCCTTGGCCGGGAGGGGATCGGATGGCCCGCCCAAGTTGACACCCGGAGCTGAACCGGGCGTTCACGTACACATGGGGTCAGATCTTTACTTTTGACTTCGCGCATCCGGGCATCCGGAAACCTCCACGGGACAAAGGGGGTCCCTTTCGCTCCTGCTCACAGGATCGCGATTGACCACAGGCGGATGGCTGCCATCCGCTACCCCGAAAAGTCAAAAGTAAAGATCTGACCCCAAAGCTCCATGCTACCCCGAAAAGTCAAAAGCAAAAGTAAAGATCTGACCCCAAAGCTCTCCCCGCGTGGACTTAACTACGCTCGCAGGTCTTCTTTTTCGGGGCGTCGCCTTACTTCCTTCTTGAGTTTTCTGGGTAGACGCCACAGGTTAAAGAGCCTTTGCCCCGGTAGATATCGATAGCCTTTTTTTGTCTTGACTGGATGCAACCATCCTTCTTTTACAAGCTCTTTCGCTCTCCGCAGAGCACGCGACTCGTTACAGGACCAAAGCCTCTGGAGATCCTTTGTGGAAAGTCCTCCCCTTGTCCGAGCTTCGGATAGATCGGCAAGGATCGCTTGAAGATCTGAAGGGTACATCTCTTTTTCGACTATTTTGTACTCTCCTGTATTGGAAGAGTAGTAGGCAAACCACCTCCGGTCCGGTGTTGATCTTCCTAGATTGGCGATAAGCTCTAAGAATTGAGCAAAAGAGGCGATGCGGCTTGGTATAGATTGGTCAACCCATATCACATCGGGTGGGAGCTTGCCGGCAAACATGGTCTTCTTTATGTAGTCACGGTAATCTGTGGTAATAACGACCGCATTTATATTTTCCGCAGTAGCCGAAATAGCATCATCTGCGCTACTGCGTAGCCCGAGGTTAGGCACACTTGTGGCATTGATACCTGTTCTACCAAGAGAAACAATGAGCTCGGCCGGAGCCCAGCACTCGTCGAAAAGGAACGTAACTGAAGTAGTGAACAAAGGTAAGGGTAGTTGTTGCTCTCTTATCCTAAGAAACCTTCGTTTGGAAGTAATGGACTTCTTCATCACCCCTTTCCTCCCCTCTTAAACGCACCACCGCAACCTCTCTGGTGGTGAGGCCCCAGAGTTGAGCGGCGAGAGAGTCCACGCGGGCCTCGATCTCGGCGAGGCGTTCTGTGTCGCCTCGGGCCGCGGCTTCCTGGGCTTCCTGCGAGGTCTCGGCCAGAGCCCGGTGCACTGGGTCCGCTGGGTCGTACCTAGGGATGCGGATGTTCTCCAAAACATGCATGGAACCCATACTCTTGCCACCAGCCTGGCTGTAAGAGAACGCGGCAAACTGGAATGGTGTGCTGTTGACAAGAGCAGCGATGAAATGCGCTTCAGACTCTGTTTGGCAGCCAACTAAGGTGATCGTCTCCTGGGGAATCACGGCTTTTCCGTCCACTTGACCAACCACTGCTGCTGAGATCTGCGCAATCCTTGTCCACACCACCTTCCAGGGGGCGAAGGTGTAGTCGCCGACGTCAAACATGGAGTAGAAGGGGCCGGTTTCAGCAACGGTGCCGTCTCGGTCTTGACGGGTGAAGTAACGCTTGAACGCGGCCCGCTCCCACAGGATCGGCTCGAACCGCTCGAGGTAGGACCACGTGTTCGGATAGCGCTCCCGGAGTACCTCCTCGGCGATGCCGCGGCGGGTCTTAGGGTCTTGAACCATCAGGATCTGGGCTGAAGGCTCGGCATGCCAGCGCCCAACATCCCGGCCGCGTAGAAGGGGGTAGAGGAGGTCGGGCTCGATAACCGCAGTCACCTTGGGAACCTCGCGCTTCGCCCCCTCGGTGATGTTCTCCACCACGACCAAGCCGTCGGGTCGCGTGGAGAGGATCCGCACCCAGTACACGCCGTTCGCCCCACCGGTGTTGACGCCTTCGTGGGCAGTGTAGTCCGACCTTCCCAACACCTTCCGGACCGCGGCAAGAGCCGGTTTGCTCGCGGTAAGCCAGGGGGAGGTGGGGTCATCCGGGTCAACGGGAACGGCAAAAAGGGTATCGGTCGTGGTGGCTGCCTTGACCTCTTCCAAGGTGGAGTCATAGGTGAACCGGGCCCGCTTTTTCCTCCATACCGTGTAGGGCACCGGGTACCTCGTCTCCTGCCCCTTTAGGATCACCATGACCGCAGTACGGTTGGATGCGCTCTCGAACGGGTTCAGCTCCACCATATCGTCCACATGGAGGACCCGCAAGGGTTCACCATTCTCCCCAAGCTGGAACCTGCGAAACCCTTGCCCGGCCCCAGCTGTCTTGAACAGAGACTGCGTGATCACGAACCCGAGCTTCCCTTTGGGCTTGAGAAACCGGTCCATGGCCACGTAGGCCATGAGCATGGCGATGTCCTTCTTCCCCTTGCCGAGGATGACATCCATGCCGGCATGAGGGAAGAGGCCGTAACGGTCCCACAGCTTCTTCGTGGCGTCGCGGTACCCATCGGGGAGGTGCTCCCAGTTCACCCATGGGGGATTCCCCACCACGTAGTCGAACTCCCCCACGGTGAGGGGAGCAAGGTTGTTGAGGAGAAGCCGCGCCCATAACCCGTCGAGCCCCTTCCGGTGCAGGCCGGCAAGCTGCTTGCACAGCACCCGCAGCGGGCCAAGGGCGCTTCGCTTCTCGCCCTCCGAAAGCTCCAGCCCCTCCGTAACGGCTTCCGCAAACGCCGCGGGAGGCTCCTCGGCCCGCACCACGTCCTCAAGCAACGAACAGAATCGGCTGAGGCGGCCGTGGGCGAACACGACCTGCGGCACGGCGAACACGCCGACCGACGTCCGCACCTGGTACAGACCCGACGATTCGAGGTCGTGGCCCATCTCGGGAAGGAGGACCGAGTCGGCGAGGTATACGGGGATCGTGATCGGCCCGCCCCTTCGCTCGATGAGGTCCCCGAGGGCGAGGAGATAGTTCACCCGGGCCGTGATCACCGCCAGCGGGTTGATGTCGAAGCCAACGACGTTTTCCAACACAGCGTTGAGGAGGTCGGCCTCGGGGATCATCAACTGTTCGCCGAGCTCGCGGTAGCGCTTGATGAGGAGGACGAGGAACGTGCCTGACCCGCAGGCCGGATCGAGCCAGCGCAGCTTGGGAATCCGGGGCCGCTGCCGCCGGACCGCCGCCTCGTGGTCGTCGAAGAACTCCTGGTCCACCTGCTCCAGGAGCCGCTGGGCAAGCCAATCAGGGGTGTAGTACTCGCCAAGGTGATGCCGCACCTGGCGGGGGAGGAGATAGTGATAGAGCTTTTTCAGTAGGTCGCGCGTCTCGTCGGGGTCGATGCGCAGCGTGGTCGGGTCGTACTCCTCGAGGCGCGACACGAGCGCCTGCACCGCCGCCTCCACAGCTTCGCCATACGCGTAGAGGTACCAGGCGAAGAAGTCGCCTTCGAGCAGGTTCTCGATCCCGAACTCGCGGAACACGCCGCCCTGCTCCATCGCCCGCAGCCGGACGGAGAGCTCGGAGGAAGAGGCCCTCTCCAGTTCCTCGAACAGCGGCGCTCCGATTCGTGGGCCGAGGTGGCGGGACAGGGCGAGCCACGCGATGAGCTTCACCAGGAGCGCAAAGTAAGTGTGGAGGGCGAAGAAGAACCGCTCCGCCTCCTCCGGGGCCCCGATCTCCAGCCCGGCCTTGGCGACCCACCTCTTGAGCGGGTCGAGCTTGCGCCCGCCGAACGCTTCCTGATAGTCGATCGCCTCGGAGAAGAAGAGCTTCCACTGCTGGAAGAGTTTCGCCACCATCCCCTCGGGATCGGCGAGCACGGCGCGGGTGAGGGCGGAGTAGAGGGCGGCGATGGCCTCGCGGCTGCGGGGGTGGTCGATTCCGAAGTCGCGGGCGAGGTTCTCCGCGGTGAGCGCGGTCCCGGTGAGGCCGGCGAGCCACCATAGGAGGTCGGCAAGCGTGGCCTCGTCCGCCGGGCGCGGGGGCTCGGCGCGCACGTGGCCATCGCGCAACCGGACGAACACCAGCTGACGGCCGTCGAACACGACGCCGCCCAGCCGGCGGTGGCCCTCGCGCTGGGCGATGGACTGCATGTACTGGGCCACCTGATCCCGGGCGGCAGCGAGCGCCCGCCCCGAGGCGAGGGCGCCCGGGCGTTTGAACTCGATCACGAGTCGGTCAAAGACCGCGTCCGCCCTCGTCCCCTCGGCCACGACGTACTCGTCCCGCTCGTGCGCAGTGAGGCCGAGTGCCTGGGCGAACCCCTGGAGGATCGGCTGAACCCGGTGGCGGAGTTCGGCTTCGTTGCAGTCGGGAGGAACGGCGGCGAGCGCACGGGCGAGCTTCCGGGCGTAATCCTCCACGATACGGGACATCTGAACGAGTATAGAGACCGACCCCTTGGTTGCCAATACGGGCTATCTCTGTTCCGAGGGCGGGAACTTAGGACGGAGCGGGAGGTCGGGCCCCACGACGGGACATCACCTGCATGTCAGGCGATAACTGCACCAGCTACGAGCGCCGTCGAAGAGGAGCTCCCGAGCTTCGTGGCGGCCCGCAAGGGCGCTGGCCGCTATGTGTAGCCCATCCCCGCCGAGAGCACGAGAGGGGAGCATCCCGCTCCCCATGCCCGCTCTTCCCCTCTGATGCAGGCTCTCGCGGGTTCTTGCTCGCCTTGTGCCGCTCTACGGCAGCGACCAGACCTCGATGTTGTCGAACGCGACGTGGAGCGTGGTGTTCCCCGCGTAGGAGCCGCACCCCACGCCGATCTGTCCTCCCACCAGGGAGTCATCGGTGGTCTGGTGGACCTGCTGCCCGTTCACGAAGAACGTGAGCTGGGAGCCACTGGCCACCACCGCGACCCTGTTCGTGCCAGGTCCAGTGTGAATCGCTTCGTGGGACGTCCACCCTTTGAGGGTCGTCCACGTGCCAGCGACCTTCTTCTCGAGACGGAACGTGCCCGCAGGGCTGACGAGGAAGCGGTAGTAGTTGTCCCAGTCCACGATACGGAACATGATGTACGGGCTCGTTTTGTTGTCGGTCCCAGAGATATGCTCCACGTCCACCTTGAGTTCGAAGTCCTCGAACTGGCCGGCGGCGGGGTTCTTGACCCCCCTCCACTCCTCCGGTTGGCTCTCGTAGTGGTACTTGCCATCGGCGATCCACCACCGGTACGTCTCTCCTCCGCCCACATACCAGCTGTTCCCCTCGGCTTGGGAGAACCGCTCCTCGTAGAGGAGCTGCGGGCCGGACGGGCCGAACAGGTTACATCCCCCGAGCGCGACCACCGCCACAACCAGGAACAGACAATGTATGCCCTTGCGCATGACAGTACCTCCTTGGCGAGCGACCATACATCTCGGAAGGGCGATGAGTCAAGCTATGTACCTGCTCTCGTTATGGTGGGCCTCGCCGTGGCCCGTGGATCCGGGATCGCCTAGGATCAGGGTGATCAGGGGAGGGGATGTGGCCAACTGCCTGAAATGGTCGCGGGAGGAGGCGCGGCTCTACCAGCTTGCGGCGGTAGGGCTTCACGGAAAGAACTACCCTCACGGCGAGGAGGGGGTCCGCGCGGCGGTCCGCGATCTCCGGGCTGTGCAGCTCGATCCGCTGCCGATCCTCGGCCGGAACCACGACCTCGTGATCCAGGCCCGCGTGGACGGCACGCACCCGGGGGAGTTCCTGGACCTTCTGCACCGTGAGCGGCTGGGGTTCGAGTACTGGGACAAGGTGCTGTGCGCGATCCCAGTTGAGGAGTTCCCTCGGTTTCGGGCCCTCATGGCCGCCGGGGGCGATCGTTGGGAACAGCGCCGCGAAGAGCGGCTTCGGCGTGACCACCCCGGCTCGATCGAGGCCGTGTACCAGGCGGTGCGGGAAAACGGCCCCCTTTCCACCGCCGAGCTGCGGGCCCTCGAGGTGGCCCAGGGCGAACACCGGGGGTGGAAGACGACCCAGGCCGCGGGCGCGGCCCTTGAGGTCCTGTGGAACCGGGGGTGGCTTTCCGTGTCCCACCGCGCCAACTACCGGCGCTACTTCGACCTCACCGAACGGGTGATCCCCAAGGAGCTTCTCACCTGCCCGCTCCCAACCTGGGAGGAGTTCCAGGCCTACCTCCTGCGCAAGCGGGTGGAAATGGTGGGCCTCCTTCCGGCAAATGGGGACGCCGAGGCGTGGGCGTTTTTGCGGGAGGTGCGAACCAATGGGCAAGCGCAGCGGCTGGTCGAGGAAGGGAACTTAACCCTGGTCCAGGTGGAGAGGGTTCGCGCCCCATTCTACGCCCCGCCGGATGCCGCGGCCCGCCTGGCCGCGGCCGAGCGGGCGCCGCTTTCCGACCGCGCCCGGTTCCTCGCCCCGCTCGATCCGCTCCTTTGGTGCCGAAGCGCCCTGGAGAAGCTGTGGGGCTTCGAGTACGCGTGGGAGGTGTACAAGAAGCCGGCCCACCGCCGGTACGGGTACTACGTGCTCCCCGTGCTCCACCAGGGGCGGTTCGTGGCCCGGTTCGACGGCCGCTACGACGCCAAGGCCAAGGTCCTGCACGTGCTCGGGTACTGGGAGGAGTTGGATGGCCTTCCGCTCAAGCACCCCGCGATCCAGGACGCGTTCCGGCGGTTCCTTTCCTACCTCGGCGGCGAGAAGATCGCCTGGCCCGGCCAGCGCTAAGGAATTGGCGTCGCCCCGGGTTGTAGCGTCGGGGTTTATCCCCGACGTTGCTGGGCCTGGTAGAATGGTCCCGTCTCTACAGGGGGTGAAGACGGATGAGGCTCTTGACGAGGCTAGTGGCCGGTGGGGGCGTGGCCGCGTTCTTCTTCTTCAGCTGGGTGATCATGATGCTGTGGAACAGCATCGTCGCCGGTCATCTCGGCATCTACCCGGCGCTTTCCTATCTCCAGGCGTGTGGCCTTTGGTTCCTCCTGATCCTCCTCTTTTCCTGGGCGGGGATCGGCGCTACCTGGCGGCTCAAGCTGGCGTGGCGCAGGCAGCGCCGGTGGGAGGAGTACGGACGCGACATCGAAACCAAGATCAAGCGGGGATTGGCCCGCTGGGCCGGGGCCGAGGAGGCCGTGGACTGGGACGAGCTCGGGGAGAGGTTGGAGCGGAGGATCAAGGAGAAGTTTCGGGAGTGGCTGAAGGAGGAGTGAGGGGACCTACGGGTGGCGCCGCACCACGAGGTGGCGGCCCTCCTGGGCAACCACGGTTACCCGGTCGCCCTTGTGGATCGGCTCCCCCTCTGCCCGGGCCTGCCAGTACTCGCCCTTCACCACCACCCACCCCTCCGGGGCCAGATCTTCCTTGGCCACCCCGGCGAGGCCGACCATCGTCGTGAGGGGGCGCGGGTGGTGGCGTTGGGCGAGAAGCCCCTTGGACACGATGAACAAGAAGATCAGGGTCAACGTCCCCACCGTGGCCGCCACCGTGACCCACGATAGCCCGATCACCGGGCTCTCGATGTCGAACAGGGAGAATGAACCGATGAGGAGGCTGACCACCCCCCCGGCGGTGAGGAGGCCGTTCGTGGGCGTGAACACGTCCAGCACCATCAGCAGCACCCCGAACAGGATGAGGCCGATCCCCACCAGGCTGATGGGTAGGATCTGGAGCCCGAGCAGGGCCAGAAGCAGGGACGTGCCGCCGACGATGAGCCCGAGTCCAATCCCCGGAGTGAAGAACTCGTAGATCAGCCCGTACAGGCCCAACATGAGCAGGATGTACACCAGGTTCGGGTCGGCGAGGTAGGAGAAGAACCGGTCCTTGAAGCTCATCCGCACCTCGCGCACCGGGAGCCCTTGGGTGCGGAGGACACGGCCGTCGCGCAGGATGAGCCCGTCCAAGCGGAGGAGAAGCTCGGGGATGGAGTCGGCGACGAGGTCGATGATCCCCAGATCCAGGGCCTCCGGCGCGGTGGCGGTGGCCGACTGGCGCACCGCACGCTCCGCCCAGTCCGCGTTTCGCCCCCGCAGCTCGGCCACGGACCGGATGCGGGCGGCCGCGTCGTTGACGATCTTCTGGGCCATGGGGTCGTCCTCCTGCGGCGCCTCGCCGGTGATCGCCACCGGGTGCGCTGCCCCCACGCTCGTCCCGCGGGCCATCGCCGCCACGTCCGCAGCAAAGAGGATGAACGTGCCCGCCGACGCCGCCCGCGCCCCGGCTGGGCCCACCCACACCGCCACCGGCACCTTGGAGGCGAGGATCCCCTCCATGATCTCCTTCATCGCGCTGTCCAACCCCCCCGGGGTGTCCAGCTCCAGCACCACCAGCGCTGCCCCTGCCCGCTCCGCCGCCCGCAGGCCACGCAGGATGTAGGCGCTGGTGGCCGGGTTCACCGTGCCGTCCAGCGTTAACTTCACCACCTCCGCCCCCGCGGCAAGGAGCCCGGGGCCGACGAGGAACAGCACAGCAAGGGCAAGCCCCCGCATGGCCTTCGATTGTACCTCGGCCGCTTAGGCCGGGGGCGACAGGTCCTTGCGCACCAAGGGGAAGGCGTCGGCGGCGCGGATCACCCGGTACCCGCACCGCTCCCAGAGCGCGAGCGGGCCGGACGGGTTGTTGGCGTCGCCCGCCCGAGCGAACGTCTCCACGGCCGGATAGCGGCGGGCCTGGGCCCATCCTTCCGCCGCTTGGACAAGGGCCCGGCCGAGGCCACGGGCCCGGGCGGTCGAGGAGACGAAGAGACAAGCCACGAACGCCGCATCCGCGGATGGGGGCCCGGAAGGATACTCGCCCGCCCGCGGGAAGAGCCAAGCCGGACCAAGGAGGACGAACCCGGCCGGCGCGCCCCCCATGTACGCCACGACTCCGCCGGCTTCGGGATGGGCAGCGAGCCACTGCGCTTTGCGGGCCAGGGACCCCTCTTTGGGGAGCCGCGCGGCAAACGCTTGGGGGTCCTCCCAATAGAGACAGGCATCACACATCCCGGCAAGGAGCGGCACCCGGTCCGGGATGAGCGGCTCGAACCGCACCGTTTCCACAGCCGTGCTAGTCCTCGCGGTGGAAGAACGTCATCACCAGCTCACAGAGGATGCGGACGAACAGGGGGCCGAGGAACAGGATGATGATGCCCCAGGCGATGAGCCGCGCATCCGCCCCCACCCGGGCCTGTGCCCCCTCGATGATGGTGATGAGGCCCATGATGATGGCGATGGCTACCCCAATCCAGAACACGGCCGGCATCACGATCGGGGTGATGTACTTCTTGAACGTGAGGAAATCCCGCCACCAGTTGTCCATAACCCCTCCTATCCTCCCAAGATCACGCGACCAACTTGAGGCTACCATGGGACCGGGTCCCGGGCAAGCGTGCTCCCCCGGTATACTTGAAACGGCCATGGCACGTTGGATCGGGGGGATCGTGGTTGGGGCGCTCCTTTGGGGCCTGTGGGCGCTTCTCTGGCGGGGAGCGGCGTGGCCTGTGATATCCTTTGGCGCCGCGTTTCCCGCATGCCTCCTCATCGCTCTGGCCGTGGGGCGCGTTCGCCTTCCGTTCCCAGTCTCGGCCTGGATCCGGTGGGACCTGTGGCTTGCGTTCGTGGTCGTGGTGGCAGGCCGGGTGGCCCAGGCGGTGGCCTCCACCGGGTGGGCGATCTTGGCCGGGAACGCCCGGCCGGGGATCGTGGCCGTGCCGGTGCGGCTGCGCTCTGAACTGGGCCAGCTTCTCCTCCTGTGGGCGATCACCGTGACCCCGGGCACGATCGCCCTCCTTGTCGAAGGGGACCTCCTCTACGTGCACTGTCTCCACCGACCGCGGGGACCAGAGCTCCCGGGGCTGGCCACCGTGGAGCGGATCCTGGAAAGGCTTTGGGGATGAGGATCGCGTTGGAAGTGGCGGTGGCCGCGGCTGCGCTTCCCCCGCTTTTTGTGCTCTGGCGCGGGCCGACGTTGTGGGACCGCCTGTGCGGCGCGGCGGCGCTGAACGTGCGGGTGGCCGTGCTTCTTGCCTGCGAGGCCGCCCTCTCCGGCCACGGCCTCCTCCTCGACGTGGCCCTGGCCTACGCCGTGCTCGGGTTTTTGGGCACGGTTCTGGTGGCCAGGTTTGGGGAACGGGGGGAACGATGATCGGGGACGTGCTCCTCATCCTCGGGGTGGCCCTCCTCCTCCTCGGAGGCCTGGGCATGATTCGGTTCCGCGATCCCTACGATCGGCTCCAGGCGGCCGGGGTGGCCGACATCGGCGGGGCCACGCTGTTCTTGGTGGGGCTCATCCTCCGCGCGGGGTGGGGGCCCGGGAGCGGGATCATGGTGCTCCTGATCCTGTTCCTCCTCTTCACCGGGCCGCTTGCCACCCACGCCATCGCCAAGGGCGCGTTCGTGCGCGGCCATCGGCCAAAGGATCGCTGAGCATGGCCACGGTGCTCCTGTGCGCGCTCACGCTGGCGCTCGCTGTGTTCGCCCTCACCCGTCGGCGGCTTCTCTGGGGGGTGATCGGGGTCGGGGCCCACTCCCTGGCCCTGGCTGGGGTGTACCTGTTCTTGGCCGCGCCCGATGTGGCCCTCACCGAGGCCGCGGTGGGGTTTGCCCTGGTCACGTTCATCTACCTTCTTGCCCTGCGCCGGACCGGGCGTCTCGTGGTGGCGGCCACCGAGGTCTACCCCCTCCTGTACCAGGAAGGGGACGCGGTGGCCGGGCTGGAGTGGGAGATCCTGGAGCGGTTCGGCCGGTGGCTCCATCGGGACATCGAGGTCCTGTGGGTGGCCCGGGCGGACATCCCTCGGCTCTTGGCCGCAGGTGAGGCCGATCTCGCTGCAGGCGGATTCCTTCCTCGGGAAGGGGAGAGGGTGCTCCTCTCCCGGCCCCTCGTGCCCACCCGGATGATCGCCGTCCGTACCGGACCCGGCCCGTGCGGGGCGGTGGCCGGCGACCGCGGCCAGGACCACCTCCCTCCTGGCGGGCCCACCTACGAGGACCCAGAAGAGCTCGCCTCCGCCCTCGCCCGGGGCGAGCTCGGCGGGGCGGTGGTGGACCTCCTGCGCCTGCGGGAATGGCAGTTGCGCGATCGGGTCGGCGAGGCGGAAACGGCCGCGGTAGAGGAGGACCTCGCGTTCCGGTTCGCCGTCGCCCCTGGGGAAGAGGAAGTCCACCAGGCGTTAGAGGGATTCTTGGGCGAACTCGAGGCGAGCGGGGACCTGGCCCGCGTTCGGGAAAGGTACCTCGGATGAGGTGGCTCGCCGGAGCGGCGGTGGTGGCGTTGGTCGGCCTCCTCGCCCTGGGGACGTGGGGGCTGTTTCCACGCCCCCCTGTGCCCAGTTGGGAGGAGGCGACCGCAGCCTTCGGGGCGCGGAACGCGGTGGCGGCGATCGTGCTTGGGGCGAGGCTTTGGGACACCTTGCTCGAGGTCCTGGTGTACGCGATGGCCCTGGTCGGGGTGCGGATGGTCCTCCGGCCGCTTTCGCGGGTCCAACCCGTTCCGCCCGTCTCGGAGACGCCCCTCCTCACCCGGGCCGCGGACATCCTGCTCGGCCCAATTGTGGTGTTCGCCATCTACATCGCCTCAAGCGGCCACCTCGGCCCGGGGGGAGGCTTCCCGGCCGGGGCCATCCTCGGCTCGGGCCTCCTCCTCCTCGCCCTGGCCAAGGGCGCCGAGCGCCTCGCCCAGGAGCTGCACGAGCCGTCGCTGGAGCGGGTGGAGTACGGGGCCATCGCCGCCCTCCTTGCCCTGGGCGGGCTCATCCTGGTCCTGAGCTGGCGGGGAAGTTGGCTCCTCGTGGGCGCCAACGTCCTGATCGGCTTGGAGGTGGCGATCGGGGCCTGGGTGGTGCTCCACCATTTCGCCAGCTCTCGAGGGGAGGTGTAGGGTGGAAGGCATTGCCGCTGCGGCGCTGGGGATCGCCCTGGGGGGCTCCGGGCTATGGACGCTCGTGCGGCGCCGCAACGTGATCTGGAAGCTCCTCGGCCTCAACGTGGCCGCGGGCGGGGCGATCTTGTTCCTGGTGGCGGTGGCCCATCGGCCGGGGGCCCGGCCGGCCATCGAGGGCCTTGGCTCAGGACCAGCTGCCGATCCGCTGCCTCAAGCCTTGGTCTTGACCGCGATCGTCATCCACTTTGCCACCCTTGCCCTTGCCCTGGTGTACGTGATCTTCCTCACCGAGCACCGCCATACCCAGGACGTCCACAAGCTGGAGCGAGAACCGGAGGAGCCATGAACGTTGCCCTGACGGGGGTCTTGACGTACCTGGCCTTGGGGGTGGTGGGCCTCCTCGGGCGGGGCCGGCTGTGCGCGGCCCTGGCCATCCTGGCTGGGCTCGCCGCCCTCGCTGCCTGGGCCCCCGGGTTCCCGGAACGGGTGATGGGCGGCCTTCCGTGGGGGGTCCCGGTGGCCGGGGATACCCTGGCCCTCGCGTTCTGGGCCCTCATCCTCTTCGTCCACGCCGCGGTCCTGTGGCATGAGCGGCACCGGACCGGGGCCTTCCATCCCCTCCTGACCCTCCTCATGGGGACGTGCTTGGGGACGGTGTTCTCCCGAGACCTCTTTAACTTGTACGTGGCGCTGGAGCTGGCCTCCCTCCTTTCCTTCCTCCTCGCCGGGTACGAGGGCAAGGCCAGGGCGGTGTGGGCGAGCCTGCAGTACCTCGTTCTGGCCACGGTGGGGATGACCTTGTATCTATTCGGGCTTGGGCTCGTGTACGGGAAGCTCGGGACGCTCTCGATAAGTGAAATCGCCGTTAGGTCCCCCGATCTTTCCGATCCCGCGCTCGCGGTGGGGGTGGGGCTGCTTTTGGCCGGGGCGGCGGTCAAGGGGGGCCTGTTCCTGTTCGGGCTGTGGCTCCCGCCCGCCCACGGCTACGCCCCGACCGGGGTGTCCGCGGTCCTGTCAGGGGTGGTGGTGAAGATGGGGGCCGTGGCCCTGGCCCGGTTGAGCGAGGCGTTCCCGGTGGGACCGGTCCTGGTAGCGTTGGGGATCCTGACCGGGTTCGGTGGGCTTCTTTATGCCCTCTGGGAACAAGACATCAAGGTGTTCCTCGCCTTCCATACCGTTTCCCAGCTCGGATACCTGTTGATCGGGTTTGGGCTTGGGGGGCCTGCCGCGCTCGGGGCGATCCTGTACGCCGTGGCCCATGGCCTGTTCAAGGGGCTCTTGTTCCTCGCCGCCGGCACGGGGATTGAAGGGATGGGCGTTCGGTCCATCCCCGCCCTGGCTGGCCACCTTTCCCTTCCGGTGGTCCTGGGCCTGGGGGTGGGGACGTGGGCCATCGTGGGCCTGCCCCCTCTCGCCGGGTTTGCGGCCAAAGGGGCGCTGGCCGCCGGGGTCCCCTCCGCGGCCAAGTGGGTTCTCTTCGCCCTCGGGGTAGGCACCGCCGCCTCCTTCTCCAAGCTCATCCCCCTCCTCCGCCCGGCCGGCCGCCAGGGTGGGCTTGGGGGCATGGGCCTCCTCATGGGAGCGGTGGTGGGGTTTGGGTTGTGGGGGCTGGCGGAGTTTTCAGGGCTCATGACCCCGGGAGCGTGGGGCGAGGCGTTCCTCGGGGCCGGGGCCGGCTACGTCCTGTACCTTGCGGTGCGGCGGTTCCACCCCCGTCTTCCCCGCTTCACCCTGGACCGGGCTGCGGTGGCCACCCTGCTCGGGGCGGTGGGTTTGGCCCTCGGAGTCCTCCTCGCCTGATCAGAGGAGTTTTGGATCCATCGCATCCCGCAGGCCGTCCCCCACCATGTTGAACCCAAGCACGGCGATGAGGATAGCTAGCCCTGGAAACACCGAAAGCCAGGGGGTCACTACCAGCCACCGCACCCCTTCCCGGATCATGTTCCCCCAAGTGGGCGTGGGTGGGGACACCCCAAGCCCGATGAACGAGAGGTTGGCCTCAACCCGGATGGCCGTGGCCATCCACAGGGTGGCCATGACCAGGATCTCTCCGGCCACGTTGGGGAGCACGTGCCGTCGCAGGATGCGCCACGGCCCCGCCCCCGCGGCCCGGGCTGCCGTGATGTACTCCATCTCCCGTAGGGCCACCACTGCCCCGTGAGCGAGTCGGGCGATTTGGGGGGTGAGCACGAGCCCGATCGCGACGATGAGCTTGTCCATCCCCGTGCCGAGGATGGCCATGAACATGAGCCCCATCACCAGGACCGGAAAGGACATGAGGATGTCCACCACCCGCATCATCCCGAGCTCCAGCGGCCCTCCGAAATAGCCAGCCATCAAACCAACGAGCGCCCCCATTCCTGTTCCAATGAGAACGGAGAACACGCCCACCGTGATGGACACTCGGGCCCCGTACAAGATGCGCGACAGCACATCGCGCCCGAGATCGTCGGTCCCAAGGGGGTGGGGTCCGCCCGGGGGGGCGAGCATGTTGTACACGTCCTGAATGAGGGGGTCATGGGGGGCCACTGCCGGGGCGACAAGGGCGGCCAGGATCACGGCTGCGGCGAGGACCGCCCCAGCCACTGCGGTCCTGTTCCGCAGGAACGCCCGCACCCGTCGGCTGCGCATCCACCTACTCATAGCGGACCCGAGGGTCGATGAGCCCGTAGGAAAGGTCGGTGAGGAGGTTAACAAGGACCACAAGCGCCCCATAGATGACGATCAACCCTTGGAGGGCGATGTAGTCCCGCTGCATCATGGCCTGGACCATCAACCTCCCCAGGCCCGGCCGGGAGAACACGATCTCCGTCATCACCGAGTCCCCGATGAGCACCGCCGCCTGGATCCCCAGCACCGACACCACCGGGATCAGGGCGTTGCGCAGGGCGTGGAGGTACACCACGGTCCGCTCCCGCAGGCCCTTGGCCCGCCCGGTACGCACGTAGTCCTCCCGGAGCACGTTGAGCAGGCACGACCGGGTCATGCGCGTCACGAACGAGGTCATGATGATCCCCAAGGTGAGGGCCGGGAGCGCGAGGTGCCGCAAGTTCGCGGATACATCGGAGAACGGGCCCGCTCCCATCACCGGGAACCACCGCAGGCGCACGGCGAACCCGAGGATGAGGAGGATCCCGAGGTAGAAGGCGGGGATGGACAGGCCCACCAGGGCGAGGGTGCGGCCCATGTAGTCGGGGAGGCGGTTGCGGCGTACGGCGGTGAGGATGCCGGTGGGAATCCCGAGGATGGCCCCGATGACGATCCCAGCGAACGTGAGCTCCAAGGTGTGGGGGAGGGCAGTGGCGACCTGCTGCCCAACGGGGACGTCGGTGATGAGGGACCGTCCGAGATCTCTTAGGTACCCCGCCAGGGTCCGGCCGTACTGGATCCACAACGGGGCGGTGAGCCCCATCCGTTCGCGTAGGGCCTGCACTGCCTCTGCTGAGGCATAGTCGCCCAGGGCCGCTACCGCTGGGTCCCCTGGTGCCACCCGCACGAACAAAAACACCAAGGTGTACACGGCAAGGAGCGTAGGGAACGCCACCAACAGCCGTCGCACCGTGTACCGCACCATTGTCTGGGATCAAGAAGGGGGCGGGCAGATTCGGCCCGCCCCCAATCGGTTTCACTTAAGCCGGGTTAGTTCGGTGACCTGGGGGTACAGGGCGAGCGAGGACTTGAGCTCGTACCCGTAGTCCACCTTCTCCGACCGGGCGAACACGAACTTGAGGACGTAGAGCGGATAGGAGGCGAGCTCCTCGAGGAGCTTTACCTGGGCTTCCTTCCACAGCTCGGCCTGGCGGGCTGGGTCGAGCTCGTAGCGGGCGGCCTCGATCAGCCCGTCCACGGCGGTCACATGGGAGAAGTTTGTGTCCGGCTTAGCCCCGGTGACCACGATCGAGGCCGAGTGGTAGAACCGGGTCAGGAACGCGTCGGCGCTCGGTCTCCAGGCCTCGTAGTGCACAAGCGGGTTCACGTCCTGACGGATGAGGGTGTGGAAGGAGGAGTGGTCCACCACCGTGATGTTCAGGCGGATCCCCACCCGGGCGAGCTGGGCTTGCACGTTCTCGAACGGCTTTCGGTAGGAAGCGCGCTCGGTGATGTAGGCGCTGATCTCAAACCCATTGGGGTAGCCGGCCGCGGCGAGTAGGTTGCGGGCGAGCTCTAGGTTGGTCTCATAGAGGAGCCCCTTTTCCGCGACCTCGGCGCAGGCGAGGCCGCCGGCGAGGTAGGGCGGCACAGCAGCGCACAATGGCTCAGCCACATCGGGCCCGATGGCGGTGATCACTTCCTCCCGGCTCAGGGCGTAGGCGATGGCCTGGCGCACCCGGAGGTCCGAGACCGGGTCTTTGGACATGTTGAGGTGGAGGACCTCGGTCTCCCCGGGGCCGAACACGTCCACCACCACCCCTGACATGCGCTTCACCGCCTCCACCCACGCCTGCTCCCGTACCCCCTCGATCATGTGGACCTCCCCGGTGACGAGGGCGCTCAGGCGCGCGGTCACATCGGGCACGTACCATACCTCCACCCCCGCGAGGAGGGGAGCCCCCCGGAAGTACCGGTCGTTCCGAACAAGCCGCACCTTCTGGGTGGGCACGTACTCAGCGAACTGGAACGGCCCTGTGCCCACCGGGTTGGTGGCGAACCGGGGCCCAAGGGCCTCGTACGGCCCCTTGGGGACGATGAACCCACCCGCGTAATCCGCCACCTTGGGGAGGAACAACGACGGGGAGAGGGCCTTGTCCAGGATGATCCGCACCGTGTACGGGTCCACCGCCTCGAACCTCATCCCCACGTATTCCCCGGCGTAGGCCGAGCGGTCTTTATCCGCGGCCTTGTGGAGGGAGAACACCACGTCCTCGCTCGTGAGCTCATACCCCTCCGGGGCTCCCGGGAACGGATGGACCTGCACTCCCCGCCGCAGGTGGAACGTCCAGGTGAGCCCATCGGTGGAGACCTCCCATGACTCGGCGAGGTCCGGCTCGAACACGGTGATGTCGCCGGGCCTGTAGCGGACGAGGCCGTTGAACAACATGTCCACCACCGCCCGGTCCATCGTCGCCGCCGCGTAGTGGGGATCCAGGGTCTTGAGGTCGGCTGCGTCGAATGCTATCCGGAGAATCTGAGCTTGCCCGACAAACGCCAATAGAACTCCCACGCACACAAATCCCATCAGCCAACGCACGTTCCGTTCACCTCCTGATAAAAGCCCTTCGCTCGCAAACGACGTTCACGTGGTCGTTCCGCTCTCACCCCCTCACGCCGAAAGTCATATTCATTATAGGGCAGAGCAGGGGGCGATGCCGGGCGCGGGCTTGGGCGTCCGCCCACCGGACTTGGAGGTCCCTGAGATCCACAGTGCTCCCGGCCCGGATGTAGATCGGGATCACGTGAAGCGGCACCTCCACTGTCACCGCCGCCGGCCCCGTCACCTCCCGCCTGGTCCAGGCATCAACCCAAACCCCGTCCGGGATGTGGACCGTGACCTCTCGCTCCCCCACCCGCCACACCGGGCGCACGAGGATGTCCGGGCCGAAGAGGTATTGTTCCCAAAGGTCCCGGTACTCCGGCCGGTCGGGGTAGGCGAGGGCCATGGAACGCACGATGGGGGTCCCCTCCTCGTGGGCGAGCTTGGCCAGCGCATAGAGGTAGTCGGCGAGGTCCTGGTGGAGGCGGGCGTAAAAAACCCAGATGGCCAAAAGCTCTTCCTCGTAGTAGGGACGAAAGTGGTAGCCCCAGGCATCGACCTTGGCCGGGGCCCCGTCCGGGACCCACGCCCAGGGGGCGAGGTTGGCGGTGGGACCGACCTCCATGATCGGGGTGAAGCAGGAGAAGGCGAGCCAACGGGCCAGGACCTCCCGGGTGGGCCGGCCCACGTACCCTCCGGTGTCTGCGCCCCAGATCGGAAAGTTGATGGCCGCGGCGCGCTGAAGGGCGATGATGGATTCCCGAAGGCCCCACGCGCTCGCCTGAGGATCCCCGCCCCACGCCACCGCATACCGGGAGCTCCCGGCCCACCCCGCCCGCACCAGGAGCAGGAACTCCTCCACTCCGGCCCGGGCGAAGGCCCCGTGGGCCGCGCGGGCAAACCACAGGGGATACGCGTTGTGTCCCTCTCGGTAGTCCGTGCCGTCGCTGTAGCGTCCCCGGAAGATGAACCCATCGGGGACCTTTTCATCCCCCCGATCCAGCTTGAACCCGGCGACCCCCAGCTCGATCAAAGGGGTGAGTTTCTCTTGCCACCAGGAGACGGCCTCTGGGTTCGCGAAGTCGAGGAGGGAGGCTTCCGGAAGGAAGGGGATCGCGTTCCGCACGTGGTAGCCGTAGGAGAGGGCCTCCTGCCGCATGGGGTCGGTGACCCAGGGCCCGACCCAGAGGACGGGATGGATCCCCTTTTCCCGCAGCCAGGCCAGCATCGCCGGGGCATTGGGGAACCGGACCGGGTCGAATGCGAGGGTCCCATAACCCAAGGGGCCTTCCGCCCACGGCCGGTCCAGGATGTACACCGAGCACGGGATCCCCAGGGCCTCCATCATCAGGACGTCCTCCACCACCATGGAGTTGAACGGGAGGGGGTTGGGCGAGCCATCGAAGAAATTGGGAAGGTTCCAGACCTCGTCCCGCCACCGCCAGGGCCCGAAGGCCCATTTTGGGGGGAGGACGGTGGTCCCGGTGGTGCGGGCGTAGCGGGCCACGACCTCGAGGGGGCTGGGGCCGGGGATGATGCGGAAGAGGAGCTCCGGCCCCTCGTACTCGATCCAGACGTGGGTGGGGTCCGGTCGGCCCCGGCCGTCCCGGCCGAACCGCCAGATCCCGGGCCAGGAGCTCTCCACGTACAGGCCCCACCCGGCCGAGGACACGAAGAACGGGGCGTAGAGGGCATGGGTGGGGAGGACATAAAGCCAAACCTCTTGCCCCCGGAGGTTCAGGCCGGCCTCCCGGGGCGGAAAGAACTCGTGGAGGATCCCCTGGGCCGGCCGCTCCATGAGCCCATAGAACCCCTCGGTGGCGGTGACCTCCAGGGCCAACCCCAGCCGC
>JACIWI010000080.1 GCA_014361055.1 Candidatus Bipolaricaulota bacterium | reverse complement strand
CCGGATTACGTGTTTCTCTTGGACCTCCCGCCCCAAGTGGCCTACGAGCGCACCCGGGAGCGGGACCGGTTCGAGGGGGAGGGCCTCGCGTTCTTCACCCAGGTCCGGGTGGCGTACCTGGAGCTCATCCGTTCCATCCCCCGCGGGTACGTGATCGACGGCACCTTGCCCCCGGAGCGGGTTTCCGCGGAGATCCTAGCCCACCTCCCCCTGCCCGGATATGATCCCTCAAGCAAGGAGGGCAAATGGAGATCGTCTGCCAGCGAGAGGACCTCGTTTTCGGGGTGAGGACCGTCAGTCATGCCCTGGGAGGGCGTACCTCGATGCCCATCCTCGGGGGCATCCGCTTCCATGCTACTGCCAATGGCATCGAGCTTGGGGCCACCGATCTGGAGCGGGCCATTCAGTGCCGGGCTGCGGCCCAGGTTCAAGGGGAAGGGGTGATGGTCCTCCCTGGGCAGGTGCTGAGCCAACTGGTAACCCGGTTGCCTGAGGCGGACCCTGTCCATCTCCAGGAAGCGGACGGGCGGGTCCGGCTCAGCTGTGGGCAGGCGAGCTTCGAGCTCCTCACCCTGCCGGCGGACGAGTTCCCCGAGGTGACCCGGCCGGCCACCGCGCCCCTGTGTCGGTTGAGCCTCCCTGCCCTGCTCCAGTGCATCGCCCAGACCGCGTTCGCCGCCCTGCGCGCCTCGGAGACCACCCGGCTCGCCCTCACCGGGGTGGACCTGGTGCTGCGGGACGGGGCGGTCAAGTTCGCCGCGACCAACGGGTATCGTCTGGCGATCAAGCGGGTGCCGGTGGATGGGCTGCCCGAGGGCCACGAGGCCGCGTTCCTGGTGGACGCGGCCATCCTCACCGACCTCCACCGGGTGTTGTCCGGGGTGACTGCCGATGCCGTGTCCATCTACGCTGAGGGCGGCCAACTTCACTTCGAGGCCGGCCCGGTGCTGTTCTCCTCCCGCCTCATCCAGGAGCAGTTCCCCGACTTCGAGCGGGTCATCCCCCGGGACAACGAGATCGGCCTGCACCTCCCCCGGGAGCCGTTCCTGGAAACCCTGCGACGCATGGAGATCACCTCCGCCGAGGAGTCCGGGGCGGTGACCCTGAAGGCCACTGCCCAGGGGACCATCCTCGAGGTGTCCAGCGCGTCCAAGGACAAGGGGGAGGGGCACGAGTTCGTGGAGCTGGTGAAGCCGGCGGCGAAGACCATCGAGATCGCGTTCAAGGCCGAGTACCTGATCGACGCCGTGCGGCGCATGGAGTCGGGGCAGGTCGTGCTGTGGCTTTCGGCCCCGGAACGGGCTGGGCTCCTTGAGCCCTCTGGGGAGATCGCCCCCGGCGACGAGGGGTTCATCTACGTGTGCATGCCGGTCAGGCTCTTGTGAGCCGGCCGCGCGCGGCCGCCAGCGCCTTCTCGATGGCGTGAGGCAGGTGTTCGGCGTGGGGACCTCCCCCTTGGGCGAACGTGGGCCGTCCCCCGCCCTTGCCCCCCAACACTTCCGCTGCGATCCGCACCAGGTCCCCCGCGGCGAGCCGCGGTTCGTCCACGACCTTCGCCACGAGGAGCCCCCGCCCCTCGTGGCGTGACCCCAGCACCACCGCGCACCGGCCGAGCCGCTCCGCCAACGTGTCCGCCAGGCGCTTCAGCTCCTCGCCCCCTCCCTCCACTACCGCCCCGAGGAGCTTCACCCCGTCCGCATCCTCGGCTTGGGCCACGAGCTCCCGGGCGCGCAGGGAGGCGAGCTCCTCCTCCAGCGCCTCCACGCGCCGGCGCCGGGCCTGGACCTCGTCCAGGACCCTCTGGATGCCCTGAGCGAGCTCCCCTTCCGGCACCCCGAGGAGATCGGAGAGCCGGAGCCGTTCCTGGCGCAAACCGGCGCAGTAGCGCCGCGCCGCCTCCCCAACCAGCGCCCGCAGGCGCCGCGTGCCCGCGGCCACCGCCTCCTCGGAGAGGATCACAAGGAGGCCGATCTCCCCGGTCCGCCCCACATGGGTGCCCCCGCACAGCTCCATCGAGGCCCCGGGGACCTCCACCACCCGCACCCGGTCCTTGCCCCGGTACTCCTCCTCGAAGTGGGCGATCGCCCCCCGGGCCTTGGCCTCGTCCAAGGGCAGCTCGTGGACCTGGACCGTCAAGTCTTGAAGCACCGGGGCGAACGCGAGCTCCTCCACTTGGGCGAGTTCGTCCGGGGAGAGGGCGGCGAAGTGGGTGAAGTCGAACCGCAGCTCCTCCGGTCCCACCCAGGACCCGGCCTGGATCACGTGCTCCCCGAGCACGCGCCGCAGGGCGGCATGGAGGAGGTGGGTGGCGGTGTGGGCGCGCTGAACGGCCCGCCGGCGGGCCTCGTCCACCACGAGCCGGCACCGATCGCCCGCACTGAACTCCCCTTCTATGACCCGCACGTAATGGAGGGTCCCGTGCGGCGTTTTTTGTACATCGTGGACCTCTGCTTTTCCGGGTCGGTCCAGGTTCTCGATCCAGCCGGTGTCGGCGATCTGGCCCCCGGCCTCGGCGTAGAACGGGGTTTCCGGGAAGACAAACCGCCACT
Organism: Candidatus Bipolaricaulota bacterium; assembly: GCA_014361055.1. GTDB lineage: Bacteria > Bipolaricaulota > Bipolaricaulia > Bipolaricaulales > Bipolaricaulaceae > JACIWI01. The sequence continues at coordinate 61 of JACIWI010000080.1, read as the reverse complement.
CCCCAGCTTGGGCGGCCTCCACCGCCTTCCCCTCCCCATCGAGGACGACCTCCAAGGTGGA
>JACIWI010000008.1 GCA_014361055.1 Candidatus Bipolaricaulota bacterium | reverse complement strand
GGACGGCGGCGGCCTGGAAGATCCCCGGGACCACGTGCCGGAGGATCGGCCTTACCCCCCCGTGGATGGCCCCTGCCGGGACGAACCCACCCAGGGGGGCCTCGGGGGAACTGGCCCCCACCAACAGCGCCGGGCCGTCCGGGGACGCCGGCAGGTCTACGCGCACCGCCACCGTGAGGTCCCACGGCGGCTCGCGGACCCGCTCCGCCGGCGCCGCCGCCTGCAGGGCTGCCCACAGGTACCGGTCCTCCTCTCCCAGCCACCGCACCCGGACCGTGCTCCCGGCCTCGGCCAGGGTGAAGTAGCGTACGTTGTCCCATGGGAACGCGTCCCCGGGCAGGAGTTCCACCCGGAACGTTGGGCCGAGGGCGCCGACGTAGGGGAACACGAACGTGTCCTCGGATTTGGGGGCGAGGAGGCGCGATTGCAGGTAGGTGCCGTCTCCGACCCGCAAGACGAGCTGCACGTCTTGGTAGTGCGGGGTGTCGTTGCGCACCCGCACCAGGGCCGGGTAGCCCGATCCGTCGGGCTCGGGCCGTACGGCGAATGCGAGGATGGCCAGGTTGTCGTTGGGGAGCAGGGCGACCACGTCCACGCCCGGGTCCGGGGGCGGGTCGTCGGTGATGACCACGATCCGGGCCCCGGCATCGGGAAGGAGGGCCAACGCCTGCCCGAGGGGAGGCCGGCCACCCAGGGTTGGCCGGAACCGGCTCAGCCCGGCCAGCGCCTCCTCCCGCTTAGAGGTAGGAGGCACGACGAGCTCAGGAGGGTCCGCCCACCGCACCACCGTCCACGGCCCGCTGGAGGCGGCGATGGCCCGCCGGGCAGCGGCCACCGCCTCTTCCGCCCGGCCGTCCGCGGCCATGGACGCCGAGCCATCGATTACGATCGCCGTGGCCCCAGCCGGCCGGGACACCTGGAGGAGCGGCTGGGCCAGGGCGAACGCGAACAGGATCACCCCAAGGAGCTGGAGGAGGAGCGCGAGGTCGAACCGCCAGCGCAGCCGTTCGAGGTAGCTCGCCCGATCGGGCGGCACCTGCTCCCACAGGAACAGGGCGGACACGGGAAGCTCCCGCTCCCGCCGCCGGAAGAGGTACAGGAGGAGGACGGCCAGCCCGGAGGCGAGCCACGCCCAGGCGATGGGGAACGCGAAGCTCATCGGCCCCACCCCGCCACCGCGGTCAGCGCTGCTTCCACCGGGGACGCCTCCGATCGGAACAGGAAGTACGCGATCCCCAGCTCGAGGCACGTGGTGCTCAGCCGTTCGTTCCAGCGGTGGAGCGCCTCCCGGTACGCCCGCCACGCCCCCTGGGCCAGGATCAGCGACCGCCCACGCCGGGTCTCCACGTCCACCAACCGCGCCTCGCCGAGGCGGGGCGGGTCGAGGTCATCCGGGGCCAGCACCTGGACCGCGGTCACCGCGTGCCGGCCATGGCGAAGGGCGAGGAGGCCCTCCCGATACCCAGTGGGGCAAAGGAAATCCGACACCACCACGCACATCCCCGGCTCGGGATGCGCTTCCGCCCAGGAGACGAGGGACGCGTTCAGGTCCGTGATCCCCTCCGGTGGCAGGTTCGAAAGCGTCCGGAACGCGTTCACCAGGGCAGCCCGGCCCCGCCGGGGAGCAGGGCCATCGAGCGGTCGGTCGCGGAACGGGTACACGCCGAACCGGTCCTGGCCGCGGAACGCCACGAACGCCAGCGCCCCGGCGAGGCGGGCCGAGAACCGGAGCTTCCCCGGCCGGCCCTGGCCCATGGACCGGCTGGCGTCCACGAGGAGGTACAGGGGGGCCTCCACCTCCCGGGAGTAGACCTTGGTCACGAGCCGGTGGTGGCGGGCGTAGATCGCCCAGTCGATCAGGCGGAAGTCATCCCCGGGCTGATAGGGGCGGATGTCCGCGAACTCCAGGGACACCCCGACCCGCGCCGTGAGGTGGCCGCCGGGAAGTGCCGCCCGCGGCCGTTTGAACGTCAGGCGGGCGTGGGCCAGCGCCCGCAATTCGGCGTCGCTCAACAGCGCCTCGCTCATGGCGTGGGGACAGCCTTGCGCACCTCCTCCAAGACCTGTCCCGGGGTGACCCCCTCCGCCTCGGCGCGGAAGTTGAGGATGACCCGGTGGACAAGGCTTGGGCGCAGCGCGGCCTGGATGTCCTCCACCCCCACGTGGTAGCGGCTGGCCAGGAACGCCCGCGCCTTGGCCCCAAGGATGAGGGCCAAACCGGCCCGGGGGCTGGCCCCGTACTGCACGTACCGCCGCACCACCTCCGGGGCCCGCGCCCCAGAAGGATGGGTGGCCAACACCAACCGGGCCGCGTACTCCAGGAGAGGCCGCGGCACCGGGTACTCCCCCACCACCTCCTGGGCGAGGAGCACCTCCTCCTGGGTCAGGGCCGGGTTCGGGAGTTGGATTCCCCCGCCCTCGGTGTTGCGGCGGATGATCTCGATCAGGTCCCGTTCGCCCGGGAAGCTCGCCTCCGCCTTGAACAGGAACCGGTCCACCTGGGCCTCCGGCAAGGGATAGGTGCCCTCCATCTCGATGGGGTTTTGCGTGGCCAAGACGACGAACGGCTCGGGGAGGAGGTGGGTCTCCGTGCCCACCGTGGCCTGCCGCTCCTGCATCGCCTCGAGGAGCGCGGACTGGGTCTTCGGGGTGGCCCGGTTCACCTCATCGGCGAGGACCACATTCGCGAAGATCGGGCCGGGAACGAACCGGAACCCGCTGTCTTGAGAGAACACGTTCGTGCCCACGATGTCCGCCGGCATGAGGTCCGGGGTGAACTGGATGCGGGAGAAGGAAAGCCCAAGGGCCCGGGACAAGGTGCGCACGAGCAGGGTCTTCCCCAGCCCCGGCACCCCTTCCAGCAGGAGGTGCCCCCGGGCGAGGAGCGTCCACAGCGCCACCTCCACCACCGCTTCCTGACCGACGATCACACCGGAGATCCGCTCCCGCAACGTGGCAAACGCGCTCTGGGCTCGGGCCAGGTCCTCGTCCGTGATCACCCGCCACCACCTCCACCCGTGATGAGTTCGAAGTACCGCCGTACCAGATCTTGGAGCTCCGCTGGGATGTCCCGGGCCCGCACGGCCAGGTCCACCTCGTACGGGGCGAGGCCGGGCGGGCCGGCTTCCCTGGAGGAGGGCGGTTCGCCCGGGACGCCGGTCACCACGTACGCCCGCGCCGGCCCCTCGCCCGGGTTCACCGGCAACGGCACCGCCGTCCCCGGAGACGGCGGGGCCTGGTCGCCCTCGCCCCCGGCCAGCGGTCCTCCGGGGCCCTTGCCGGCGAGGTCCCCCTCCTGGTCGGCCAGGTCCTCGCCGAACTTCTCCTCCGGGGGCTCGGATGCCCCTTCGCCTCGTTCGCCCGTGCGGCCTGAAGTGGGGGCACCCGCGGCCACCGCCGCTTCCGCCTCCTCCGACGGCTCCGGCAGGGGTTCCGTGCCGCCGGATTCCCCGCTCCGCTCTGCGGCCGCAAGCACCGCGTTCAGCGCCTCCTCCACCTCGCGGGCGGACTCCTCGTCCCCCTGCTCGAGGAGCCTGACCACCGTCTCGCGCAGATCAGATCGGGTCACCTGTTGGGCAAGCGGCACCAGTTCCTGCCGTTCGGACGCGCTGATCCCGCCTGGGGCGGACCGGGCCACCTTATCCGCGAGCTCACGGAGCAGGCCCTCCTCCTGGGCCAACCGGGCTGCGAGGTCTCCGGGGCCGGGCGATCCGGGCGGGATCTCTGCGAGGCCGAGCACGGCCGCGAGCAGGTCTTGGTATGGGGAGTACTCGAGCAGGGGGGCATCGGCGGCGAGCGGGGGCGGCGGTTCCGCGGCCTGTGGCGCCGCGGCCTCGGCCCGCGCCGGTTCGGACGGTGCGGCCTGGGCCGCCACCTCCAGCTCGTCCGGAGCGGAGGGCACGCCCGAACGCGGTCCCCCCACGGGAAGGTAGGCCAGGGCGAGGAGCAAGGCCCCGGCGATGGCCACGCCCGCCGCCTCGGCCGGGCCCAGGAGCAGCCGCCACGGCCGCGGGCGAAGGGCGTGGATCTCCCGCACCAGCGGCCGTAGCAGGGCGGTGACCCCACGTCCGGCCAGCACCTCGACCGCGGCCAGCCGTTCTCCCAACCCGAGTCGCCGGCCGACGCGGAGGAGGAGGCGGGGCGAGGACAGGGGCCAGCCAGCCCCGACCACGGCGAGGAGGGGGATCCCGGCCCAGGCGTATCCCGGAAGGGAGATCCCGGCCGCCCGGCCGAGGAGGGCCGCGGCTAGCCCGGCCGTTGCCCCAGCCAGGGCGCCCCGCAGGGCGTGGCGCGCCCGGAGCCACCCTTTGGTGCTGCGGAGGATCACGCCCGCCTCGTCCATAACCACCATCCCAGGGCTCCTAGGTCGACGGCCACGTACAGGAGGAGGCCCACCGCCCCGGTCAGCGTGCCCTCCCATAGGCCGGCCAACACGGGGAACGGACTGAGCGGCAGGCCGAATACGATGGGGAGGAAGGTGAACACGATCAGGCCGCCGTACTTGACAAAGAACCGAAGTCCATCGGATTTTACCTTCTCCGCGGCGGCGTGGCCAACTAGGGACCAGAAGAGGCCGTAGGCAAACAGGAACAGGACGACCAACACCAGTTGCCCCCACCCGCCCCCGGCCTCCACCCGGTGCACGATCAAGAACGGCAGGATCAGCGCGATCCCAAGGAGGACGCGCGCACCCAGCCGCAACGCCCGGCGGGGCGGGGCAGCCTGCTCGAACCCGTGCTCGGCCTCCCCCACGTGGAGGGCCAGGATTCCCAGGAGGAACGCCACCGCGTCCAGGAAGAACGGCCCCCGCATCAGCGCCTCCAGCACCCCGCCGGCGACCGGAGGTTCCGGCCAGACCAATGCGGTGAGGAAGGCCAGTCCGACCAAGATCACGAAGGCGTGATAGGAGTTGACGAGCGCCTCCGGGATCCGGAACCTACTCATGGCCCTCCCACCTCAGACGGTACACATACGCCGCCCGCCCTGGAGCCCGGTCCACCCCGGAGGCGAGCACCACCCGGTCCCCGTCGGCGAGGACCGGGCCCACCGCCCCGAGCAGGCGGCGGTGGGCCAGGGTCAGGTCCGCCGCGGCCATCGGTTCCCCGTCGGCGCGGACCCGCCCACCGTCCCGCACC
>JACIWI010000079.1 GCA_014361055.1 Candidatus Bipolaricaulota bacterium | reverse complement strand
GGTGCGGGAAGACCACGACCCTGCGCATGGTGGGCGGGTTCGAGGACCCGAGCGCGGGGGAGATCTATCTCGGCGGCCGTTCCATCACCCGGCTCCCACCCCAGCGCCGGGATACGGCCACCGTGTTCCAGTCCTACGGGCTTTTCCCCCACATGACCGTGTTCGAGAACGTCGCGTTCGGCCTCAAGGTGCGACGCCTCCCCCGGCGCGAGGTCCGGAAGCGAGTGCTGGCCGCCCTGGAGCGGGTGGGCTTAACCGGCCTGGACCGCCGTCCCCCGAGCAAGCTCTCCGGGGGCCAGCAGCAGCGGGTCGCCCTGTGCCGAGCGCTGGTGCTGGAGCCCAAGGTGCTCCTGTTCGATGAGCCTCTGTCGAACCTCGACGCCAAGCTCCGCGTAGAAACGCGCGAGCAGATCCGACGTTTGCAGAAGGAGCTCGGGATCACCAGCCTCTACGTGACCCATGACCAGGCAGAGGCGATGGCCATCTCCGACCGAATCGTGGTCATGTGCCGGGGCTTGGTCCAGCAGGTGGGGACCCCGTACGAGATCTACGCCCACCCGGCCAACACGTTCGTCGCCGACTTCATCGGCCGGGCCAACTTCCTCCCAGCCCGGGTCCTCCAGGCACAAGGGGCGGAGGTGGAGCTGGAACTGCCGGGGGATAAGCGCATCACCGTCCCCAACACAGCCGGCGTCGCCCCCGGCGAAACGGTGGTCGCGGTGGTGCGGCCGGAGGCGGTGGATCTCGTCCCCGAAGGCCGAGGCGATCTCGCCGGCAAGGTCGTGCTTGCCCACTACACCGGGTCCATGGCCACCTATCGGGTTGAGCTCGAAAGCGGAGACTTGTTCAACGTGGAGGTGTTGAGCCCCCAGGAGAAGGGGTTCATGGAGCCGGGGATCGCGGTGGGGGTGCACCTACATCGCAAGAGCGTGCACCTCTTGCGCCGCGAGGAATAGCTGTGCGCTACGCGCTCGTGGCGTTCGACCTCGATGGGACCCTCCTGGCGCCCGATGGGGCGGTGCCTGTGGCCACCCACGCCTTCTTGGAAGAGCTCGGGCGGTCGGCCCGGGTCACCTTGGCCACCGGGCGGTCCCTCGCTTCCGCCCGCCGGTACGTGGTGGACCTTGGCATCACCACCCCGGTCATCCTCTACCACGGGGCGGTGGTGTGGGACCCTGAGACCGGGGCCCCCCTTCGCGAGCACCGCATCCCCCCGGACCTCGCCCGCCAGGCCCTGGCCGCGGCCCTGCGGTTCCCCATCCACCCCCAACTGTACCGGACGGTGGACGACCCCACGATCTACGTGGCCCACCTCACTCCTCCCATTCGGGCGTTCCTCGCCAAGGAGAACCGTAAGGCCCAAGCCGTTGGGGATCTTGCCCCTTGGGCGGACCAAGGCCCGCTCAAGCTCCTGTTCATCGGGGACCCCGTTGGGCTTGGGGAGGTCGAGGATGCGCTGCGCCAGGCGGTGCCCGAGCTCACCGTGGTGCGGTCAGAGCGGGAGTACGTGGAAGTCCTTCCTCCGGGGGTGTGCAAAGGGGAGGCCCTGGCCTGGCTGTGTGCCCGGCTTGGGATCCCCCTTGAGCGGGTGGTGGCGGTGGGGGACCAGATGAGCGACCTCTCCATGATCGAGCAGGCCGGCCTCGGGGTGGCCATGGCTCACGCCCCAGCGGAAGTGCGGGCAAAGGCCGACTTGGTGATCGCCACCATCCCATCCCTGCAAAGGATCCTTGGCATGGAGGGGTGCGATCCCTGTCCCCGGAGACGGCCATCGGTGGCCCTGTGAAAGGGCTGCACGGCCAAACAAGCAAGGAGGATGGCCATGATGCTTGGGCTGAACGGGGCGACGCTGGCAAGCGCGTCTTTGGACACGGGAATCCGGGCTGCCCACGAGGCGGGCTTCGCCGGATACGAGCCGCGGACCCCGGTACTGGAAGGGTGCGAGGCGCGCGGTGGACGGGAAGCGGCGCTGGCCACAGTGGCCGAGATTGGGCTGGCCTGGCTCCCCTTGAACGCCCTGGAAGGCGTGTTCGCCCAGGAACGGCCAGTACTGGCCGCCCGCGCGGCTGCCCTCTTCTCCCTCGCTGCCCGGTTCCGCGTGCCCCAGGTCATCCTCGTCCCCGGCCCCGCCGGAAGGGCCTCTCCCGCTGCCGCCTGCGCCGAACTCGCCTGGCTTAAGGACCAAGCCGCTGCACGCCAGGTCTCCGTGCTGTACGAGCTGATTGGTTTCTCCACCTTCGCTTTCCCCAGCTTGGACCAAGCCCATGCTCTGGCCCGGTCGGTGGGCATCCCCCTCGTGCTCGACACGTTTCACCTCGCGGTGAGCCGCACCTCCCCTGAAGAGGTTGCTCGGCTCCCCCGAACGGCCATCGGGCTCGTTCACCTCTCCGACGCCATCACCAAGGGCAAAGCGGTGGAGGAACTCCGGGACGAGGACCGGGTGCTCCCCGGCGAGGGCGGCCTCCCGCTCGTGGACATCCTGACCGCGATCGGTCGCACCGGCTACCGGGGGCCGGTGTCGGTGGAGGTGTTCCACCCCAAGTACAGGGAACAGGACCCGTACGAGGTGGCCCGCGACGCGCGCCGTCGGGCGCGGGAGGTGCTCACAGAAGCTCGTTGGCAACTCTGAAGGAGGTAACCATGGCACAGGTCAAGATCGGGATCCTCGGAGCCGGACGGATCGGGAAAGTCCACGCGGAGAATCTGATCCGCCGCGTGCCCGAGGCGGAGGTGGTGGCCATCGCCGACGTACGGCGGGAGGCCGCCGAAAGGTGCGCGGCTGAACTGGGCATTCCCCGGGCTTACGGGGATCCCCGGCCGCTCCTCGACGACCGCACGGTGGACGCGGTGTTCATCTGCACGAGCACCGACACCCACGCCCCGCTCATCGAGGAAGCGGCCAAGGCCGGGAAGCACATCTTCTGCGAGAAGCCGATCGCCCTGGACCTCGGGGCGATCGACCGTGCTCTGGCCACGGTGAACCGGGCCGGGGTGAAGTTCATGGTGGGATTCAACCGCCGGTTCGACCCAAACTTCGCCCGGGCGAGGGAGCTCGTGGCCGAAGGGGCGATCGGCCGGCCCCACATCCTGCGCATCACCAGCCGCGACCCCGAACCCCCACCCCTTGAGTACGTGAAGAGCTCCGGCGGGATCTTCTTGGACATGACCATCCACGACTTCGACATGGCTCGGTTCATGGTGGGCGACGAGGTGATCGAGGTCTACGCCCTGGGATCCGTGCTCGTGGACAAGCGGATCGGGGAGCTCGGGGACGTGGACACGACGGTGGTCACGCTCCGGTTCGCGTCCGGCGCGATCGGGGTCATCGACAACTCCCGCCGGGCCGTGTACGGCTATGACCAACGGGTGGAGGTGTTCGGGGAGCGGGGGATGATCCGGGTGGACAACCCCCGGCTGGATACAGCCGTTCAGAGCGATGCCCAGGGGGACCACGCGACGCGGATCTTCCACTTCTTCATGGACCGGTACACGGAATCCTTCGTTCGGGAAGCCCGGGCGTTCACCGCCGCCGTCCTCGAGGATACGAAGCCGCCGGTTACGGGTGAGGACGGGAAGATCCCGGTGGTCATGGCCTACGCCGCCAAGCGCTCCCTGGAAGAACACCGCCCTGTACGCCTGGAGGAGGTGGCCCGGGGAGGGTGAGAAGGTATAATCGGCTGCTTACAAACGTTTGCGAAAGGGGGCAACGATGAAAGCGTTGGTGCTCACGGCGAAGTGGGAACCGAGGCCAGGATACACGGTCTCGGAGTTCGAGAAGAAGACGGGCAAGGCAGTCGAGGGAGCTCAGGTCTGGCGGCACCCTAAGCTCGAGCTTAAGGAACTGGAGCAGCCTAAACCCGGCCCAGGGGAGGTGCTCCTGCGGGTACGGGCATGCGGGGTGTGCGGCTCGGACGTGCACTTCTACGAGACGGATCAAGATGGCTACATGCTGTACCCCGGCCTCACCAAGTTCCCTACCACGATCGGCCACGAGTTCGCCGGCGAAATCGTGGAGATCGGCCCCGGTCCGGAGGGCAAGGCCTTCAAAGTCGGGGATAGGGTCACGGTGGAGGAGATGGTGTGGTGCGGGTACTGCCGCCCATGCCGGGATGGCTACCCCAACCAATGCCTGAACCTCGAGGAGATCGGGTTCACCATTCCCGGGGCGATGGCCGAGTACATCGTGGTCCCAGCCAAGCTCTGCTGGAAAGTGGACCCCATCTTCGAGCGCTATTCTGACGAGAAGCTCGCTTGGCAGGTGGCGGCGACCACCGAGCCGACCTGTGTGGCCTACAACACGGTCTTCGAGTGCGCTGGGGGGTTCCGGCCTGGGGCGTACGTGGTCATCCACGGTGCGGGGCCGATCGGCCTCGCCGCGATCCAGCTCGCCAAAGGAGCCGGGGCGGCCAAGGTCATCGCCTTCGACGTATCCGAGGTGCGGCGCAAGTTGGCCGAGGCGGTCGGTGCAGACCACGTGTACAACCCGACCAAGGTTGCCCCGTCCGAGGCCGTGATGGAGCTCACCCACGGCGAAGGGGCCGATTTCGCGGTGGAGGCGGCCGGGGCACCGGAGAAGACGATCCCGGAGATGGAGAAGACCATGGCCATCGGCGGGAAGATCGCGGTGGTGGGCCGGGCCGCCCAGCGGGTGCCCATGTACCTCGAGCGCTTCCAGACCCGCAAGGCCAAGCTCTTCGGGGCCCAGGGGCACTCCGGGTATGGCATCTTCCCGTCCGTCATCCGCCTGATGGGGGCAGGGCTCGTGGACAACTCCAAGATCATCACTTCCCGTTTCCCGCTCACGAAGGCCCTGGATGCCCTGAAGCAGGCCACCAAGCGGCAGGACGGCAAGATCGTGATCATACCGTGACTTCTTCCTATTCTGGGGAAGTGGTCTCGGCGTTCTCAGCGCCCGCAGCGGTTAGTTTCTGATTTGAAGGGAGGTAACGTGGGCATGTGGATCACGACCGAACATCCCGCCATCGTGTTCGAGGACACGGAGGTGGGCCGGCTCAAAAATAAGATCTGGGATGCCCCGGAGGCCGAGATCGACCGCATCCTGGCCGAGTACGGCGTCCCCTCTGCGCCGGAGCTCGGGAAACCCGGCTCCTACATCCAGACCACGGTGCGGGCCAAGGTCATCGAAGCGAGGAAGAAGAACGACATTGTCCTCATCCCGGTGGGCTGCACCGAGAACCACGGCCGCCACACGATCTCCGGCCTCGACACGTTCATGGTCACCCAGATCTGCGAGGCTGTCCGCCGGTATACCGAAAAACGAGGGCACCCCGTAGCGTTGGCCCTCCCGCCCCTCAACTATGGAGGCCATCCGTACCACCACATCGGGATGCCCGGGACGGTGATCATGCCCGAGGACGTGGTCCGGGAGACCCTGGTCAACGTCATGCTCGGGCTGTGGAACGATGGGTTCAGGAAGCAACTCATCGTCAACAACCACGGCCAGCTGTGGGTCCTGGAGTCAGCGTTGCACGAGTTCATGTACCGCTATCAGCTCCCCGGCGTGTTCCAGGTGCTGGACTGGCACCGCGCAGTGCGGGAGTTCTTCTTCCCCGTAGAGCGCCCGGACTCCCTGGAGACCCACTTCGTACACGCGGACGAGGCGGAAACCTCCGTGGCCCTCCTCATGTTCCCCCCGGGCATGGTGGACATGGCCCTCGCCGAGAAGACGGAGGGGCTGAATCTCCTTCCCGGAGGGCATTTTGACACCGCGGTGGACGCCCATCGCCGGCCGCACAAGTGGTCCGAGGGTGAGGGACACATCGCCATCGAGATCGCGGCCACCCCCCAGGGGGTAGTAGGCGATCCCACCCGGGCTACGGCCCGCAAGGCCAAGCGCCCCATCGCCGCCATCCTCACCTACCTCACCCTGGTGATCGACCAGATCCTGGCCGCGTTCCCGCCGGGAACGGTGCCCCCGGTGGAGAAGGTGACCCTCCGCACCCGAGAGGAGATGGAGCCGTACCTCAAGGAGCCCGGGAGCCCAGGCTGGAAGCCGGTGTACGCCCTTCCGCGGCGGGGGTTTTGACCGTGGACCGTGATCCGTGTGATAGGCGAGGGCGAGTTCGGTAGGTGGCCGCTTGGGCTGATCGTCCCGGTCCAGGACCCGACCCCATTCTCGCCCTTTTCGCCGGGGGAGTGGTCGGGGAGCCTGGTCAGGGTGTCCCAAGCTGGCTACCCGGCCGTGGAGCTGGCCATCACCGATCCCCGCGAGGTTTCCTCCGCGGGACTCGAGGCCCTCCTCACCCAGGCTGAGCTCCGCCTTGTGGCCACAACCACCGGCCAGGCCGCCTGGAAGGAGGGCCTGTCCCTCTCCTCTCCCGACGAAGGGGTGCGGGAGAGGGCCATCACCCGGATCCAGGAGCACATGCGATTGGCCCGGGATTTTGGAGCGGTGGTCATCGTGGGCCTCCTCCGGGGAAAGTCCGGAGAAAAAGGGCTCCTAAAACAGTCCCTCCGGGCCTGCGCCCAGTTTGATCCCGCGGTACGCCTGGCTTTGGAGCCACTAAACCGCTACGAGACCGAACTCATAAACACCGTAGCCGAGGCCCTCGAGCTCATCGAGGATCTCGGCCAAGAGAACCTGGGAATCCTCTTCGACACCTTCCACGCGAACATCGAGGAGCGCTCGATTCCGGAGGGAGTGCGCCTTGCCCGGGATCGCCTCTTTCACCTGCATCTTGCCGACTCCAACCGCTGGACCCCCGGCTTTGGACACCTTCCTTTCCCCAAGGTCTGGGAGGCGCTGGAGGGGGTGGGCTATCGGGGGGCCTTGGTTTTGGAGTGTTTGCCCCGGCCGGAGCCCAGGCTCATGCTTTCCGCGGCGGAGGTGAGGGGACGTGTCGGCCTCGGCTGAGGAGGTGGGGCGCCTGCGGGCCTTCGTTGGAGAGGGATTTGAGGTCTATCCCCGGTCGGTGCAGGTTTGCGGCGGGGTGCGGCTTGGCCTCGTCCGCGGCCCAGAAGGGAAACTTCTCTTCCTTTCAATCGCCGTTCCGGGTTTTTCGGGGAGCCCGCACCGCGGAGGCCTCCTTTGTCCCCTTACCCCGGAGAATGCGCAGGCCCTGGTTGGCCTCGTTCCCGAGCTCCGGCCCCGCCGGCTTCCCCCTGGCCCAAGCTTCGGATTCGGGGACAGGATCGGTCTTGCCACCCCCGGGCACATCCGGGCCTGCGCCGGAGCCCGGGCCTTCCCCGTGCTTGCCCAGCAGTCGGTGCGGGAGAACGCCCGCACCGGGCGCACGCTCGAGGACGTCCTGGTCCATGCCATCTTCGGCGCCTTCCAGGAGGGCTACCAGGGCGGGTTCGGCGCCGACGCCGATCACGTAAAGGAGGTCGAGGATGCCCTCCACGCTGCTGACCTCGGCTACACGTTCTTCACCTGCGACCCCTCGGACCACGCGGTGGCCGTGGAGCGGCTCCCGTTGGCCGAGGTGGCGAAGCGATTCCGGTCCTTGCCGGATGCCGATCGGCTGCGCCGGGAGTACCTAGGCCGGGAGTTCATCCTGGACAAGGGGGCGCTCCGGTTCACGGAAGAGGACCTGGCCCGGGCGGCGGTGAAGTACAGTAGAGCCGTAGCCTTCGCCGTCGAGATGTACCGGGCGCTCGTCGCCCGCCTCCCCCACGGGTTCGACTTCGAGCTCTCCGTGGACGAGACGGAGACCCCGACCACGCCCCTGGAGCACCTCTTCCTCGCCCTGGAGCTCAGGCGGCACGACGTGGCCCTGGCCAGCCTCGCCCCCCGGTTCCCCGGGGCGATGGAGAAGGCGGTGGACTGGCGTGGGGATCCAGTGCACTTCCGGCGGGAACTCCGGGCCCACCTGGCCATCGCCCGGGCGTTCGGGCCTTACCGGCTGAGCCTGCACTCGGGGTCCGACAAGTTCTCTCTCTACCCGATCCTGGCCGAGGAGGCCGACGGGCTCTGGCACGTGAAGACCGCCGGCACGAGCTATCTGGTGGCCTTGGAGGTGGTGGCCCGGGTGGCCCCGCCCCTGTTCCGAAGGGTCGTGCGGTTGTCCCTGGACCGGTTCCCTGAGGATCGGAAGAGCTACCACCTGTCAGCCGACCTCCGACGCCTGCCCGTTTTGGAGGGGCGTCCCGATGAGCGACTGCTCGAGCTCCTCGCCCAGAACGATGCCCGGCAGGTGCTGCACGTGGCGTTCGGTTCCGTGCTCAAGAGCCCCCTCGGGGAGGAGCTACGCCGTGTGCTTTCCGAGCACGAAGAGGAACACTACGAGGCGCTGGCCCAGCACCTGGGCCGGCACCTTAAGCTCCTGGAGGTGAAGGACGATGGCTAACCTTTCCGGTAAGGTGGCGGTGATCACCGGCGGGGGTGGGGTCCTGTGTTCGGCCATCGCCGTCGGGCTCGCCCGCGATGGGGTGAACGCGGTGATCCTGGACCTGGCCGAGGACAAGGCCCAGGCCACGCTGGCCGCCGTACGTCGGGCGGGAGGAAACGGCCTTGCCCTCAAGGCAAATGTGCTTTCTCGTGCCGATCTGGAGCGGGCAGCGGAGAAGGCCCTGTCCGCGTTCGGCCGGGTAGACTTCCTCCTGAACGGGGCGGGGGGCAATCACCCCACGGCCACCACCAGCCCTGAGCAGCCGTTCTTCGCCCTCCCCGAGGACGGGGTGCGGTTCGTCTTCGACCTCAACTTCATGGGGACGTTCCTCGCCTCCCAGGCCTTCGGGAAGGTGATGGCCGACCAGGGAGAAGGGGTCATTCTAAACATCGTATCCATGAACGCCCTGCGGCCCCTCACCCGGATCCCCGCCTACTCCGCGGCGAAGGCCGCGGTGGCCAACTTCACCCAGTGGTTGGCGGTGCACATGGCCCAGGAGTACTCGCCCAGGATCCGGGTCGTGGGCATCGCCCCCGGGTTTTTCCTCACCGAGCAGAACCGGTTCCTGCTTCAGGACGAGCACGGGAACCTTACCCCACGGGGGCGGCAGATCCTCGACCACACCCCGATCGGGCGGTTCGGGGAACCAGAAGACCTGGTGGGAGCGGTACGGTGGCTCCTTTCCCCGGAGGCGAGCTTCGTGACCGGGGTGGTCTTGCCCATCGATGGCGGCTTCTCCGCATATGCCGGGGTCTGAGGAGCCCACCGTGCCCGGAACGTCCACAGGGCAGCCGTCGATGAACGGGGTGAAAAGGTTTGCATCGGGCGGGAAGGCGGCCGAAGATCGGAGGTGGAGGACACCATGGGTACAGTGAGCAACGTGGTGGTGATGCTGGGTGGCGGGCCGACCCCAGTGATCAACAACTCCCTGCGCGCGGTGGTGGAGACGTGCCGGGCGATGCCGGACCGGTTCGGAACGGTCTACGGGGCCTGGCACGGCATCGAGGGCATCCTCAAGGAGGAGCTCCTGGACCTGTCCGCTCAATCCGCGGAAGAAATCGCGCTCTTGCGCACCACCCCCGCCGCCGGGGCGATCGGCACCACCCGCTACAAGCTCAACGCGGAAGAGGACATGCGCCGGGTGGTGGAGGTGTTCCGGTCCCACGGCGTGGGCTACTTCTTCGCCATCGGGGGAAACGACACCCAGGAAGTGGCCCTCCGCGTGGCCGAGGCGGCCGAAGCGTCTGGCCTGGACGTCGTGGCCATCGGCATCCCCAAGACCATCGACAACGACCTCGGCGACCCGGAGCTTCAGCTTGTGGACCACACCCCGGGCTACGGCTCGGTGGCCCGGTACTGGGCGTGGACCGTGCAGGCTCTCGAGGAGGAGAACCGCGGCTCCTCCCCGGCCGATCCGGTCCTGGTGGTCCAGGCGATGGGCCGCCGGGTCGGGTTCATCCCGGCCGCGGCCCGGCTGGCGGACCCCGAACGGGAGACCCCGCTCCTCGTCTTCCTCCCCGAGCGGGAGCCCACCCTGGAAGAGCTCACCGACCACGTCGCGGACCTGGTGCGCCGCCGTGGCCGGGCGGTGGTGGTGGTGTCGGAGGGCCTTGCCTTGGCCGCCGTCGGCGCGCGCCACGACGCGTTCGGCCATGCCGCGTTCTCCTCGGCCGAGACCACCGTGGCCCAGCGGGTGGTGAACCACCTGAACACGGTCGGCCTGCCGGCCCGGGGACTCGCGCGCGGCCAGGTACCGGGCACCGAGCAACGCCACGCCATCCTCTACGCCTCCCCCGTCGACCTCGACGAGGCGTACCAGGTGGCCCATAAGGCAGTCCTCCTGGCCGTCGAGGGGGCGGACCGGGTCATGGCCACCATCCGCCGCGCCCCGGGGGCAATCTACCGGTCGGAGTACGATGCCGTGCCGCTGGCGCAGGTGGCCACGAAGGATCGGCCGTTCCCCAAGGCGTGGATTGCCCCATCCGGGACGGACGTGACCGATGAGTTCGTGCGCTATGCCCAGCCCCTCCTCGGCGAGGACTTCCCCGCGGTGCCCGTGGTCGCCGGCCGCCTCCGGTTCGCCCGCCTGAAGCCCGTCTTCGCCGAGAAACGCCTGCCGGATTACGTTCCGGCCGCCCACCGCGCTCCCCAAAAGACGAGGTGACGCCAATGGACTACCGCGAGAAGCTGGCCGCCTTCCGGCCCCAACACGACTACCTTGTGTGCATCGATTCCGACGGGTGTGCGTTCGACACGATGGGGATCAAACACCGGGAGTGCTTCACCCCGTGGCTGATCGCGTACTTCGGCCTCCAGCCAGTGGCCCAGGCGGCGCGGGAATGCAAGGACTTCGCCGACCTCTTCTCCAAGACCCGGGGTGCCAACCGCCACGTGATCATCAAACGCATCCTGACCGAGCTCCTCCCCTCCCACCCCCAGGTGCGGTCCCGCCGGTTCACGGTGCCCCAGTTTCCCCATTACTTCGCGTGGGTGGACGACCCCCGGAGCGTGCTCTCGAACGAAGGCCTCAGGCAGGCGATCGCCGCAGCCAAGACCGAAGAGGCCCGCCGCGAGCTCGAGCTCGTGTTGGCCTGGAGCGAACGGGTGAACTGGGCGATCGCCGAGATCGTGCGGGGCATCCCCCCGTTCCCGTACGTGCGGGAGACCCTGAAGGCCCTTCAGGGCCAGGCCGACGTGGTGGTGGTGTCGGCGACCCCGGTCGAGGCCCTGGAACGGGAGTGGGCCGAACACGACATCGCCCGGTACGCGGCCCTGATCTGCGGCCAGGAGATGGGAACGAAGCGCGAGCACATCAAGACCACCGCCGCTCACTACCGGGCCGACCGGGTGATCATGATCGGGGACGCCCCGGGTGACCTCGCGGCAGCCCGCGAGGGCGGGGTCCTGTTCTACCCCATCGTCCCCGGGGAAGAAGACGCGTCCTGGGAGAGGTTCTACCGTGAGGCGCTCCCCCGATTCCTATCCGGAACCTATGGCAGGGAGTACGAGCGGGAGCTCGTGACCCGGTTCGAGCGGGCGCTGCCGGAGCGGCCGCCGTGGGAGGTGGGGAAATGAAGGCGCAGTTTGGGGTGATCGGACTGGCGGTGATGGGACAGAACCTGGCCCTGAACGTAGAGAGCAAGGGCCACCCGGTGGCGGCCTACAACCGCACCGCTGACCGGACCAAGGCGTTTGCGGAGCGGACGCAGGGCCGGAAGGTGGTGCCCGCCTATACGCTTCAGGAGTTCGTGGCCACCCTTGAACGGCCGCGGGCGATCCTGGTGATGGTCAAGGCCGGCTCCCCGGTGGATGACGTGCTGGCCGAGCTTTTCCCTCTCCTCGCCCCTGGGGATCTGGTGATGGACGGGGGCAACTCACATTACGACGACACGGACCGGCGGTTGAAGCTCGCCGAGGAACGGGGCCTCCTGTACCTCGGGGTCGGGATCTCCGGGGGCGAGGCCGGGGCCCTCCATGGCCCGGCGATCATGGCCGGCGGCCACCTGGAGGGCTACGCGCGGGTGAAGGGGATCCTGACCAAGATCGCCGCCCAGGGGCCGGAAGGCCCATGCTGCGGGTACTTCGGCCCGGGCTCCGCTGGGCACTACGTGAAAATGGTCCATAACGGAATTGAATACGCGATCATGCAAACCCTGGCCGAGGCCTACGACTTGATGAAGCGCGGGCTTGGGATGTCCCCCCACGAGATGGCCGACGTGTTCGGGGAATGGAACCGGGGGGAGCTCGGCTCGTACCTCCTGGAGATCACCGAGGGCATCCTGCGCACCCGTGACCCCGAGACGGGCGCACCCCTGGTAGAGCTGATCCTGGACACCGCTCAGCAGAAGGGGACCGGGAAGTGGTCCACGCAGTCGGCGCTGGACATCGGCGCCCCGGCGCCGACCATCGCCGCCGCCGTGTTCGCCCGAATCGTATCCGCGCTGAAGGACGAGCGTGTCCACGCTGAGAAGCTCATCCCCGGGCCCGAGCCGCATCTGGCGGCCGACCGCGCCGGGTTCCTCGCCGATCTCCACCACGCGGTGTACCTGACCGCTGTTTCCGCCTATGCCCAGGGCCTGCGCCAGCTCAGGGACGCCTCCCAGGAGCGGGGCTACGGCCTCGATCTCGCCGAGGTGGCGAGGGTGTGGATGGCGGGGTGCATCATCCGGTCGAAACTGCTCGTGCCCATCCGCCGGGCGCTCACGGCGCAGCCGGACCTGCCCATCCTGTTCCTGGCCGAGCCGTTCCGGTCGCGGTGGCGCGACCACCACGCCTCCCTGCGACGGATCGTGGCCGAAGCCCACCGGCACGGGATCCCCGCCCCAGCCATGAGTTCGGCCCTGGACTTCGTGGACGCCTACCGCACCGGGCGGCTCCCGGCCAACTTGATCCAAGCCCAGCGGGACTGGTTCGGCGCCCACACCTACGAGCGGGTGGACCGCCCAGGGACGTTCCACACCGAATGGGAGGCCATCCGATGATCGCTTACGCCCCGGGCCGCCCCATCGGGGATGGAGAGCTCCGGGAGCGGCTGGGCGAGGCCTTGGCCGGGCTCGACGTCCGCGCAAAACGCGTGCTGGCGATCATCCCCGACGACACCCGCACCCTGCCCATGCCGGCCGCGTTCGAGACGATTGCAGAGGTCTGCGCCCCCCAGGTCCGGACGCTCTCGTTCCTCATCGCCCTGGGGACCCACCCGCCCTTGACCGAAGCCGAGCTCGCCCGCCACCTGGGGCCCCGACTCCACGATTTCCCCGGCGTCCAAATCCTCCAGCATCGGTGGGACGACCCGGCGGCGCTGGCCCAGGTCGGGACCATCGTTCGGGAGGAGATGGCGGAGATCTCCGGAGGCCTCCTGCGGGAAGAGGTGCCGGTGCGCGTCAACCGCGCGGTGCTGGAGCACGACTTTTTGCTCATCTTGGGACCGGTGTTTCCCCACGAGGTGGCCGGGTTCTCCGGCGGGCACAAGTACTTCTTCCCCGGGATCGCCGGGCCGGACATGCTCCACATCTCCCACTGGCTGGGGGCGCTCATCACCAACCCCAAGGTGAACGGCCATCGCGACACCCCGGTGCGGGCGCTGATCGAGCGGGCGGCGGGGCTTGTGCCCACCCCCCGCGCCGGGATCTCGCTCGTCATGCGCGGCCAAAGCCTCGTGGGGCTGTTCGTCGGCGAGGTGAAGGACGCATGGGAGGCGGCAGCGGCGCTCTCCGCCGAGGTGAACATCGTGTGGGCCGATCGGGCCTATTCCACCGTGCTGTCCATGGCCCCGACGATGTACCGGGAGCTGTGGACGGCCGGCAAATGCATGTACAAGCTGGAGCCGGTGGTCGAGGATGGGGGGACCCTCATCATCTACGCCCCTCACCTGCACGAGGTCTCGGTGACCCACGGAAAGTGGCTCCGCGAGGTGGGCTACCACACCCGCGACTACTTCCTCGCCCAGTGGGATCAGTACAGGAACGTCCCGTGGGCGGTGCTCGCCCATTCCACCCATGTGAAGGGGATCGGCACGTACCGGGACGGGATGGAGCGGCCCCGGATCGAGGTCATCCTCGCCACAGGGATCCCGGAAAACGTGTGCCGTCGGATCAACCTGGGGTACCGCGATCCCACGACGATCCGGCCCGAGGCGTTCATGGGCCGGGAGGAAGAGGGGATCTTGGCGGTGCCCAACGCCGGGGAGATGCTGTGGCGCCTCGCCGACGGCACCGTGCCCGACATCGACCGGCTGTGAACCCTCTGCCCCGCAGGGTTGACCCGAAAGCAGTGCTGGTTACACTAAACCCACCCCAGGTGGGGTGGAGGTAGAGGCGATGGAACGGATCGGGAGCCTACACGAAGAGCCGATGCTCAAGGGCCAGCTCCTGCGCCAAGTGCGCATCGCGGCGGGCCACTTGACAGGGATCGGGAAGATGATCGAAGGGGATGCATACTGCGTAGACATCCTCAAGCAGATCGCCGCCGTCCAGGGGATCCTGGGCCGTACCGCCCGGGCCCTCGCCGAATCCCACACCCGCCACTGCGTCCGCCACGCGATCGAGGAGGGCCACGGGGAGGAGAAGATCGAAGAGCTGTTCGAGGCCCTCAAGTACCTCCGGCATTTCTAGGTTCTGATCGGCTTGTTGCGCGGGGCAGGAGGCTACCGACGCCCCTGGGGAGAAGGCCCCTCGGCAGCACTACACGTCGTGGAACGTGGGGGCTTGGGCCTCGGCGAACAGGGCAGGGATCCCCCCGGTGTGGAGGAATACGACGACCTCGTCCTTCCGGAACCGCCCCTTCTGGACGAGGTCGATGAGGCCGGCCATGGCCTTCCCGGTGTACACCGGGTCGAGGAGGATCCCTTCGGTCCGGGCGAGGAGGACCACCGCGTCCCGCATCGCCGGGGTCGGCACACCGTACCCCGGGCCCACATACCCATCGTGGACTTCGACGGCCTCCCGGGGGATCTCCGTTCCGAGACCCAAGAACTCCTGGGCCTCGTCGAGGTTGCGGTGGATGCGCTCGGTGAGAAAAGAGGCGGCCCCAGACACGCTGATCCCGATCACCCGCATCTCCCCGTGGGTGTAGAGCGAGGATCCCAGGATGAGCCCGGTCTGGGTGCCTGCGGTCCCGCACGCGGTCACCACCGCATCCGGCGCCAAGCCCAGCTCCCGGAGCTGGGCCACGAGCTCGAGCACACACCCCGCGTAGGCCAGGGCCCCATGGACCGGCTTGCATCCATTGGGGATCACGTAGGGGACTTCGCCCGAGGCCTGGAGGCGTTCGGCGATCTCCTCGGCCTTGGCCTCGGTGGCCCGGACGAGCTCCTCCCGGGTCGGGTATTGGGCAGGGTCCACGAAGTGCACCTCCGCTGGGCCGAGGATCCGGTCGAGGAGGAGGTTGCCGGTGGGGGTGGAGGGCTTTTCGCCGCGCAGGACCACCACCGTACGCAGCCCCAAACGGTTGGCGGCGGCGATCGTGAGGCGCACATGGTTGCTCTGCACGGCCCCGCTCGTGATGACCACGGTGGCCCCCGTCGACTTGGCCTCGCCCAGGGCGTACTCCAGCTTGCGGACCTTGTTCCCTCCAAGCCCAAGGCCGCTGAGATCATCCCGTTTGCTGAAGATGCGGGGCCCGCCGAGGACTCGGGAAAAGTTCGGGAGGTCCTCAAGCGGGGTGGGGAAGCCCCCAAGCCGCAGCCGCTCCACCTTCCCAATCTGCATTCCCCCTCCTTCACGCCCTAGCCTAGGTGCCGGACGCGCCGAAACCCTTGCCCAGCCCGCAGGACGGCCAAGACCGGCGGTACTGTTCAAGCCCAGTCACTTCCCCTCCTGCACAACCCGGAGCGGGAACCGGATCAGGTCCCAATCGAGCCCGGAGTTCCACCGCACGCAATTGAGGAACGGAGTCTGAGCATTCCGCTTGGATTTTCAAGTGAGGGGTCATGCCCCTCAAGTGGTGTGCAGACAGTAGTATCCGTCCTTCCGCGACGGCACGAAGAAAGACAGCCTCGTCGGAGGCGCTCTGTAACCCATAATCCCGGACGTGAACCGCGTCGTGTCCTGCCCGTCGCAATGCATCGGCCACCACAGGCGACAAGGCGCTGTCGACCAAGAACTTCATCCCGATTTCACGAGGGGCAGTTCCCGCTCCTGTAAAGCCCCGGCAGCGTAGAGCAGAGCTTCGTGTATGTCTTCTCGTTCTAGATCAGGGAATGCTTGAAGGATTTCGTCCTCGGTCATGCCATCCGCGACCATAGCCACAACTGTCGCCACCGGGATACGCAACCCCCGGATGCACGGCACACCATCCATCTGATGGGGGTTGACCGTGATCCGTTTAAAGTCCATGGCGCCACCTCCTTACCAATGTAGTGTAGCGTCTACCGCGCCTCCGGATAGTATCGTTTCCCGTGTCTTCGGTCACGTCCCGTCAAGTGGTGCAGTTTGGGTTCCCCGTTGTTTGTGATCATCTAGGACTGTACTGTTTCGCAGTAGTGTTGCCAGGTGGAGGGGGACTGAGGGGGTAGGAAAGGTGAGGGTCACCAGGGCGAGCTCACCGGGAATCCGACAAGAGACCTGGGAGGTGCCCCGATGACCCTCGACGACAAAGGGAGAGCTTTGGGGTCAGATCTTTACTTTTGCCTTTTTCAGGATAGGGGAGGCCAGCCATGCGCCAGAGGTCACTCGAAGCCGTGTGAGCGGGAACGAAAGAGAAGGGACTCCCTTTGTCCCGTGGAGGTTTCCAGATGCACGAAGTCAAAAGTAAAGATCTGACCCCATATGCTCAGCTTTATCGGGAGCAAGATCCGATTTCAGGCCAACCGCCAACGTCCGGCGTTCCACAGCCCGCCAATCCACTTGCCGGTTTGGCCCACCCGTGAGGCGGATGTGGCGTTCAGCAAGAAGGGCCACGACTTCATCCCCTTCCTCAAAGCACCGCTCGGAGGAAAGATCCAAACATAACAAGACCGCATCGGCCAGGCGGATAAGCCCGTACACCCAACCTTCAGTGAACTCGCGGGTGATAGGGGGAAGATCGACGAGCTGGATCTGGATGTCCTCGTATTCCATCATCCCCGGCAAGGGCCGGTAGGTAGAATGGGGATAAGGGGCGATCTCCGGGGTTGCATTGGTCAGGGCGGCAAGCAAGGAGGATTTGCCCGCGTTTGGCGGCCCAACCAAAGCCACCTGGGCCGCGCCCTCCCGCTCCACGTGATAACTCATCCCGCTGCCCTTCCCCGAACGCTGCCTTTGTTCCAGGCGTTCGCGCAGCTTGGCCAGTCGGCGTTTGATGTCGGCCTGCATCTTCTCCGTGCCTTTGTGCTTGGGGATGGTGGCCAACATCTCTTGAAGCGCGTCCAGGCGCTCTTCGTCCGTCTTAGCCCGATTGAAACGATCCCGAGCAAGCAGAAACTCCAGGGTAAGGTTCGCCGGCATTTTTCCCCGCGCTAAGTTTAACCAATCTTCCATGGTTGGCAGGACCGATCGACACCGGTAGGGGTACCGTACCCCCGCCAGTGCAGGGAGAGAGGCCGACCAGCGGCGCATGATGCCAAGGCCTGAGCCTGCCTCCCGGAATCCTATTCAAAAGTGCGATCGCCAGGTGCGTCTTCCCCGTGCCCACAGGCCCAGCGATCACCAAGGTCATTTGTTGCTACGAAAGAGTGCGATGAGCAAAAGTGTTAGATCCAAGAGTGGAATTTCTTTCGGCTAATCCTTGCCTTCAGTGATGAGAACTGCTTTGTACAGCGCCTGATCAAGGTATTCCGGGCCTCCAAGGAAGATCCGCTCCACCCCATTTTCGAACTCTTCTATAAAGAGGCGTACAAGGGCCTCCACTAATTCGTCTTCCGTCTTTGCACCCACATCCTCTCGAAATGTCCTAAACCCTCCAGGTTCTGTTATCCAAATGGGCTTATCGTCTGCACCATATCTCGCAAGGATCTCCCTTACCTTTTTGCTGCTGCCGAATTCGTGGACATTCATGATATCGAAGTATTTCGCCGCTCCAAGCTCAAAGAGCTTTAAAGCATCGAAATCAGGGCGCGCCCACTTAGGCAATCCCTTTTCGTAAACCCGCCAAGGCAAGCTTGGGAGAGCAGCTATGAGTACAACCGCGTTGGGGTCAGCCTCCTTGATCGTTGTATATGACACCTTGAGGATCTCGAAGTAGTCCTCAACCGAGCCCTGGAAGAAGAGACCCCTGAGTCGACGATCGTGTGCTCCATCAGGTTCATTCCCAATTTCCCAGTATCTCACAGGATAACGTAAGCCTGGCATGTCCCCCATGCCATCCCCGTCATACCGTTCGACGAGTTGACGGAGGAATTCCTTGCAAGCTTCCATATCACAAGGCTTCCCCTTTCTGTGAGCAAGGGAAAGAAAGTCCCGTGGGTCCTTGCCCCAGTCATTCGGCTGCCATGGTAAGTGCAAATTGCACGTGATTTGGTCCCAATCGGTGAATGGCCAAATTGCAAACAGTATTTGGATGCCCCTCTCTTGGGCGGTTTTCACGTAGCGATCGATCTTTTCCCAATGATACTCGCCTTTCTTCGGTTCGATTTCCTGCCAGTTGGCGAACCCAGGATGGGCTCTTTCCCACTTCAGATAATCCCATCTATTTCTAGATTTTTCGATTACGGCCCAATCAGCATGCTCGGTCATATAGCCGAATCTCGACTTCACAGCTACTTCTGGAATGCCAGATGGAGCAGTCACTTTTGAGGTAGCTCCCTGAATTCGGATTGGAGACTCGGTGAAGAAATCCACCTTCTTCTTTCCAAGGAGCCGGTCTCCAAGTCGCACCTCCAGGGCCGTGGGACGGTTGTAGTTGGCCTCGTTGAACACCAGGAGAAACTTGGCACGACCCTGTGGATCAGTGAGGTACGTTTGGCTGCCGACCAAGACCATCGCCCCCTTAACCGGCCGTCCGGCCGCGTCGGTCACCTCCACCTCGAACTCTCGGGTCACTTGAGCGTTCTTCCATTGCAGGCTTTCTCGCAAGCTTTCTAGGCGCAGGCTCCCTTTGATAGTGAATCTGTTCGCGTTGGAGTGGTAGGGGACCCCGCCGATGATCTCCCCAGCCGTAGTCCATGTTGCATCCTCACAGATCATGGTCCCAAAGAAATCTCGGGGGATGAACTCCACCATATGGGACCTCACAAGCTTCACCGTGGAAAAACCGCTTGGCTGGAGGAACAGGTAATCCGAATCGTAGATGGTGACCCTGGAGTTCCAAATGTGGAATGGCCATTGGCCCATCACCACTACATTCTCGAGCTTAATGTCGCGATAGGTGAGGTTTGAGGGGGTCCCCACCCGGAGGTTGCGGAACTCCACGTTGTCGTTGTTGATGTCGAGAAATACCTTGCGTAGCTCTGAGTCCGAGAGCCGCACGTGGGCGGCGGGATCGAGGAAGAAGATCCAGCCACGCTCATAAGGGCCGTGCTTGAGCTCCCCGGAGAGCTCATCCTTGAGGAGGGTTGTTCTCTCCAAGACCAGCTGATAGTCCACCCCTTTGATCAGTTCCCGAACGTCCCAGTGTTCGAAGTACACCCCAGAGTGGAGCCTCCTTGCCTCGAGGCGAGCGCTTGCTGGGACCCTAAGCGCCAAGGCGCCGATAGTGGAGTCCACCACATGGGTCTCCCCACCAGTCACCTGAAGGAGTCCTCCGATCGGATTCACCATCTCTGATCGCTCCATGGTGAACCGAGCTCCGTCAGACATGTCGAAGTAATGAATCTTGGTCGGGGAATGGATCAATCGGACTTCCCCCCGGTTCATCACACAGATCAGACCAGACGCGGTTCCTCCTGACGGTGAATATATGCGGGAGTTTTCGATGATAAGCTTCCCGCCGGGGTCCACGAAGAAGTAGACATGGACCGTGGGCACAGCGCCCCGGGCCATCATAAACTCTGTATCCCGGATGATCAGGGTTGCGCCGGTGTGGATACGCACATTTCCTTTTTGAGAGAACTTTTTGCCTTCGATAAGGCGGATTTCGCCTCCCCCGACGATGAGGTCGCCCTCGTGCACGGTCCACTCCGATGGGCAGTCCCTCGGGGAGGCTGTTTTGCAGCCGAGATCGTGTAGATTGAAATGGAAGGAATTGGTGAGCCCCTCGCCCGGGATATGGAGTTGGATCGTCCCGCAGCAAGGGAAATCGACGTGATCAAGCCCGCTCACCCAGGGGAGGGTTCCTATGAGAAGGCCGGTCGGAGGTTGGGAAAGAGGGGCATCGGGGCGGATAACCGGCTTTCCCGGGCCACTTTCCATGGGGATCTCTACACCGTCGAGGTACATTCTCCAGCCGGGCCACACTCGTGGCCACCGATCGAGCTCGATATGGATAACGTGCATCGCCGGATCCCAGGTGACCCCAATGATCTCAGTGGCGAAGGCAACGAACGAAAGGGAAGCGCCTACGAAAAGGTATCGCAGGAATTGCAGAGCGCCAACGAATAGCCTCGTGCTATCCCTCAACCAGAATCCTTTTGGGTCAGAATGAAACCAATGAAACCTCTCTAACCCAGAGTTACCACTTCCTCCAGGAAGCCGTGGCCGTCCCTCTGTATAGGGCAAGCTCTCTGACATCACTTCGTTCTCCTTTCCGGCTCTACAGAAACCTTCCAAAGGAAGTATAGTATAGTAGAGTAGGAGTTACGCAGTTGGCTGCCAACCCCTATTCTTGATACGATAATAGCACAAAGACGGAAGCTTGGGACATGCACCCCCGAGACGGAACCACTTCGCGGGCCGGTTTCGACTAAGACCCTTGGGTGAATCCCCTCCTGCCTAAGGTACACCACAGGCGCCCGGTAGCCAAGCCCCGAGTGCCTGCGCTCCGTGTTGTAGTACACCATCTGCCGCTCGATCACCCACTCCAGCTCCTCCAAGGTCGCTGCCTCGGAGGAGGGAACCGCCTCGGGATTGCCGGAGGCATGGCAGCTTGAGAGGATGGAGGCATGGCGAAGTCAAGCGTGAGGTACTCCCCCGAGGTACGGGAGCGGGCAGTGCGGATGGTGTTCGAGCACGAGCGGGAGCACACCTCCCAGTGGGCGGCGATCGTGTCGATTGCTGGCAAGATCGGCTGCACACCGGAGACGCTGCGTACGTGGGTACGGCAGACGGAGATCGACACAGGACGCCGCGGCGGTCTGACGAGCGATGAGCGAGCGCGGATGAAGGAGCTGGAGCGAGAGAACCGCGAGCTGCGGCGCGCCAACGAGATTCTCAGAAAGGCGTCGGCTTTTTTCGCCCAAGCGGAGCTCGACCGCCGACCGAAGAGATGACGTCGTTCATCGATGCGCACCGGGGGGAGTACGGGGTCGAGCCGATCTGCGAGGTGTTGCCGATCGCCCCGTCGACCTACTACGAGCACAAGAGAAGAGAGAGCGATCCCTCACGGCAGCCGGAGCGTGCTCGCCGTGACGCAGCGTTGAGCGAGGAGATCCAGCACGTGTGGGAGGAGAACCGGAAGGTGTACGGAGCGCGGAAGGTGTGGCGGCAGCTCGGGCGAGAGGGGATCATGGTGGCGCGGTGCACGGTGGAGCGGTTGATGCGGAGGATGGGGCTGGTGGGCGCTGTCCGGGGGAAGAGGATCCGGACGACGATCCCCGACGAAGCCGCAGTGCGTCTGGACGATCTGGTCGAGCGCAACTTCACAGCCAGCCGACCCAACCAGCTGTGGGTGGCGGACCTGACCTACGTAGCTACTTGGTCCGGGTTCGTGTACGTGGCGTTTGTGGTCGATGCGTTCTCCCGGCGGATCGTCGGGTGGCCGGTGTCGCGGTCGCTACGAAGCGACCTGGCGCTCGATGCCCTCGAACAGGCGTTGTACGCGCGTCCTGACACCGAGAGCCTCGTGCACCACAGCGATCGGGGTGGGCAGTACCTGGCGATCCGCTACACCGAGCGGCTGAGAGAGGCGGGGATCGAGCCTTCGGTGGGAAGCGTGGGAGATGCGTACGACAACGCGCTCGCCGAGACGATCATCGGGCTGTACAAGACGGAGGTGATCCGAGGGAGAGGACCGTGGCGTGGGGTGGAGCATGTGGAGTTCGAGACACTCGATTGGGTAGATTGGTTCAACACTCGACGGTTGCTTGAGCCGATCGGGCACATGCCAACCGCCGTGTTCGAGGAGCTACACTACCACCCCAAGGAGGCTCCGGCCCTCGTGGCCGGACTCAGGTGAAGAACCCTCCGGACAACCCGGGGCGGTTCACCTTTTTGCTTCTCCTCTTTCATTCTTTTGCCTCTTTGTCCTTTAAGGCGTATTATATAGGTATGGTTGGGGAACTCCAGGGGAAATTTCGTCGTCTATGCCGTCACCTGTTGCGCCTGCTCCGT
Organism: Candidatus Bipolaricaulota bacterium; assembly: GCA_014361055.1. Taxonomy (GTDB): domain Bacteria; phylum Bipolaricaulota; class Bipolaricaulia; order Bipolaricaulales; family Bipolaricaulaceae; genus JACIWI01. The sequence continues at coordinate 3,126 of JACIWI010000079.1, read as the reverse complement.
TCCGGGTGGAGACGTCTGTGTAAGCTGCGCGCCTCAATATGGTTGTGGGTGGTCTGGCCCCTGATTGTAGGTATCATCTTCCTCGCTCTTGGTGAGGCGTTTCTGGGCCCTTGGCCTGCCTGGCAGACTATTCTCTGCACGCTGGGCTCAGTTCTTGTAACCACTGCCTTAGTGGGGACAGTGCTAAGTGCACGCTGGTGGCGTGCATGGTCAGTCAACGCTTTCCTCGAGATCTTCTCTAAGAGAGAGCTCATTGAGTCCCTCAACCTCAGTAGAGAGGAGATCAAGAGGCGCTTCTTCCAAATGATCGGAGCTGCATTTGGGGCTAACCTTCCAGGCCCTCTTTTTAAGAGTGCCTATGAGCGTGACGTACTGGAGAAGCTAGCGTTCCCAGTGAGACGCAACTTTAAGGTCTTTTTTGACCTACACAGAGAGAAAGTAACATTACCAGACGCAGGTTACGGAACCTCTCGGTACGTGGAGCTAGCCCGGCTGTACGTCCATGTATCGTATACTTTGCATAACTACTCACGTGAGACCGCACAGCCATTTGCAGACCGACTTGTCATGAAAGGCTTTGTAGACGTGCCAGAGACACTGGTCAAAGAGTGGAGGGCGTCCTTGGAGAGGCAAGGCCTGAAGCCTCAGGAAGAGAGAGCCGAGCAAGAGCTTGCAAGAATAGCTAAGCAAGCCAAGATCTTTGCGGTAGAGTACTTGTCGATTGGAGATAGACAGCTAGAAGAGGGTAAACACTTCGGGTGCAAGTGGCAATGCAATGGAACTAGGCCAGAACCCGATGTACACTACGAGGTAAAACTGGTTGATGAAAGTAGCGACATCAAAGTAGAATCTGACAGTCAAATAAACTTTGTTCTCGTCTTCTCTTCCCTGCACAATTTGATGGGTTATGACTTCAGACTCATGAATCAGCTTACTGAGGAACTGGTGGCTCGGTTCACATGGGATGAGTTTTTTGAGGGCGTGCTGCGGTACTTGTTGCCTCCGTACTGGAAACGGGAACTGCGGGAGATCATCCCGGGCGCTAGGAGCCGCACTCTGTATGTGAGAACGATGCTCTTCCCAGGCCATGGGATCTTTGTCAGCTGGAGGCCCGCTGCGTTTGGGGACTCCGATCTGTCCAGGCCGAGCGATGTCACGTCGTCCCCAGCCGAAGAGGACGTCCACCTTGAGAACGGGACGGCAATCGAGTATAGTAATAGCGCAGAGGGTGAGAAGGAGGGATGATGAGATGACTGGTTCAGGCGGCGGCGTGTAGTTGCGGCAGCATACAAACGAAGACTTGTGATTTGCCATAGTATATGAAGCCTCTCTCGGGGGTTGGACTGGTTGCTGTCTCCGACCTGGATACCGCGGACGATCGCGGACGATGATGTATAGAGGGGAGCGGAAGTCGCCATGCCCCCTAACTTCGTACCAGGGGTAAGGAGAGACTCGGCTCGTTTGCTCTGTTGCGCCTCTTCCGACCGTTCTCCTGCCTCCGGTGGTACGTTGAAGGCTGACCGCGTTCCAGAAGCGGGATCCTCACCCCTTCGCGGAACTCCTCAGGCGTTCGGTACCCCAACGCGCTGTGCGGCCGCTGGCGATTGTACCTCTGCCGCCACAGCCCGGTCTTCACCTTCGCATCGAGGACACCGTGGAACAGCTCCTGGTTCAGACACTCCCGCCGCAGCGCCGCGCCCCCGCTCTCCCCGTACGCGTTCTGCCACGGGCTCCCCGGTGCGATGTGGTGCGTCTGGACCCCTCGCTCTGTAAGCCACTCCGTGAGCTCATGGGCGATGAACTCCGGCCCGTTGTCGGAGCGGAGGTATCCCGGCAGCCCGCGGCCCTCAAACAGGTCCGCCAGCACCGCCTTGACCTGGCCTGCGGGCATCGAGGAGCCCACCTCCACCGCCAGCCCCTCCCGGGTGTACTCGTCCTCCACCGTCAGCATCCGGAGCGCCCCTCCCCCCACCGTACGATCGTGGATGAAGTCGTCGGTCCAGACATGGTCTGCGTGTGTCGCCTTCACCGGCACGCCCTCCACCGTCCGACGACGGCGCTTCCGCTTCCGGGGCTGGGTGAGCCCGGCCTCCTTCCACAGGCGCTGCACCCTCTTGTGGTTGATCGGGAGCCCCTCCCGCCATAGGAGCGCCCACGCCGTTCGGTAGCCGGCACCGGGGTACTCCCCAGCGATCACCCGCAGGTCGGCCTTCAGCCTTTCGTCCCCTTCCCGGGCCACCCGCCGTAGCGGTACCCCGACCGCGACATCCCCACAAGCTCGCAGCTTCGCCGCTCGGACACCTACAACTCGACCAACGCCTGGACGCAGTTGCGCCGGGCCTGCGGCGTCACAGTTTTTTTCGCATCACCTCCTTTATCGCGTCGATCTCCAACTCCCGATCCGCAAGCAGCCTCTTCAGGTGCGCGTTCTCCCTCTTCAGCTCCCGGTACTCCTGCACCTCTTCCACCCCCATCCCCCGGAAACGCTTCCGCCAGTTGTAGAACGTTGGCTCAGACACCCCGTGCGCCCGGCACAGATCCCCGATCGTCTTCTCCCCCCGATCGGCCTCGGCCAGGATCGCCACGATCTCTTCTTCGGTGAACCGGCTCTTCTTCATCCTCGACCCCCTCACCCTGCACAGCCGATCCTACAACCTACCCCGGCCCGAAGTCATGGGTGCACGCCCAAGTGGTCCGTCTTGGCTGACTCAGTTGGTTTATACTTAAGATTAATAGGGTCTTTATGTCGGAAAAGAAAACGCGGGATCGCATCGAAGTAACCGTGGGGTTGGCTGTCCAAGACCTGATCGCAGCCCTCAAGAACATGAACACCGAGGAACGTGAGGACTTCATCGAAAACCTTCTGGCTGCCACCAGCCCTGAATATCTAAGGAGCGTTGACAAGGCTACACAAGAGTTGCATGGAGGATGCGCCGAGCCCGACGAACAGGTCGTTGGGAGCTCATTATACTTAAGCAACCGGGAGGTGAGTAAACGTGAGAATGGACCTCATAGATGAGATCGCTCGCTTTTTAGGAGTGAACCGCGACTTTCTGCTAGAGAAGAGCGTAGAAACGCTACTTATTGAGAGGAGAAGAAGAGTGCTTCTGGAGAAGTTACAACTTC
>JACIWI010000078.1 GCA_014361055.1 Candidatus Bipolaricaulota bacterium | reverse complement strand
CACTCCCCACCCAAGCCAGTGTAAACGGCTGGCCGAGTGTTCCACCAAATCTGAACTTCTCACCCCCAACTTCTATGTACGAGGTCTTTACTTTTGACTTCGCGCATCCGGAAACCTTCGCGGGACAAAGGGAGTCCCTTCTCTTTCGTTCCCGCTCACATGGCGTCGAGTGACCCCTGGCACATGGCTGGCCTCCCCTATCCCGAAAAAGGCAAAAGTAAAGATCTGACCCCCAAAGTGATGCGCGCTGTGTTTGCGGGACGGGTGCCAAAAGAAGTGGCTGAGGAGAGTCTTTCACGGGTGAGGGAGGCCTTAGCGGGGGGAGTTGATGGGAGCCGTTACCGTAAAAGATCTGATCGTGATTTATCCAGGAGGCACAAAGGCCCTGGATGGTGTCTCATTTACGGTTCCCTCCAATTCAATCGTAGGCTATTTGGGCCCCAATGGCGCAGGCAAAACAACCACCATCAACGTCCTCACCACAGCCATGGTCCCCACACGAGGAGACGCGTGGGTATGCGGCTATAATGTGCGGACGCAGAAGTCAGAGATTCGTAAACGGATCGCCGTGGCTACGCAGGACTTGTTTCTGGATCCGTTAATCTCACCCTACGATAATATGCGCTTTTTCGCAGCGATCTACGGTGTTCCAAGAACTGAGCTTGAAAGGCGCATTCGCGACCTGCTCGAGGCTTTCGAGCTGACTGCCAAGGCTCGGACTCGGGTTCTTGCTCTTTCGGGCGGTCAGTGGAAGAGGGTACAGCTAGCCGTTGCTCTTCTGCGCGAGCCCGAGGTGCTCTTCTTGGATGAGCCGACTCTGGCACTTGATCCCCTGGGCAAGCAAACCCTGCTTCGTTACCTCCTCAACTTAAAGGACCTTGGGGTGACTATATTCTACGCCTCAAACGAGATGGAACAGTTGGAGAGGGTGTGCGACCGGGTGTTGTTCCTATGGCAAGGGAAGCTTCTAGCTCAAGGAATAGTGGACGAATTCGTCAAGAGCTTTGGAGGCAGCGAGATCGTGACCATACGCTATGAGGGTACGTTGCCCGAACACGTCTTGGCTGATCTACAGGGCCGCGACGACCTTCAGGTTCAAACCGTGAACCCCCTCTCCTGGGCCTCGGCGAAGGCCCGTGCGTTGCTCCCCACCGTGATCGTCACCTTGACGGAGCAAGGGGTGTTGATCCAGGACATCGATATCCGCAAGCCCAGCCTTAACGATGCCTTCCTGGCCCTTGTGGAAAGGAGTGATCGTGGAAAGAATTAGCGCCCTTGTTCGAAGGGAACTCAAGCGAATGACAGTCAGCCCGTCATGGCTGGTGACGATGACCGTTCAGCCTGTAGCCTATTTGGCACTTTTCGCTTTGGCGCTTTCCGGACAGTTTGGGAGCGTGGCTTTCCTGGGAAAAAAGCTTTCTTATCTTGAGTTCCTCCTTCCCGGCTTGTTGGCCTTACAGACAAACCAATTATTTCACGTTTTGGTTTCTCTGGCCTCGGCCGACCGCAGGTTCGGTGTCTTCCCTTTGGTGATGATGGCTGGCACCAAAGCATGGGAGTATGTAGTGGCTGAAGTGATCTCCCATAGCCTCGTTACAGCTACGCAAGGGATGCTTATTCTGATTGTGGGCTTGGCCCTGATAGGAAAGTCCCCCTCTCTCTCCGCATCTGGTGTGGGTATGCGTGCAGGGATAGCGCTCGCCGCTTGGCTAGCAAGTTTAGTTTTGTGGACTACCGTGGGACTTATGGTGGGTCTGCGCATCGAGAGGGAGGAAAAGCGAGACGTGCTATGGGCTTTGCTTAACCTACCACTGATGTTCAGCAGCTCTGTATTTTACGATGTTCACCGTGCCCCTGCCTTCATTCGCATTCTCAGTTACATCAACCCGCTTACACATTGTGCCGATGCCCTGAGGATAAGCATGTACGGTGATCCTGTAGGGGCCTTATGGAGGATGGGAGTACTAGTAGGGCTCGCGAGCATGTTTGCTGCAATGTGCCTCCGGGCCGTCCGTACCACGCCGCTCATCCGCACCATAGGGTAGTGATCAACGCCTGTGTTTGGGGTTGACATGGTCGAGGGGGCAGGTTTTGGCCTGTGCTGCGTTATGTCCTTTCCGCCGGCAGACGATCTTGTTCACGGTGGGCTAGTGGAGGTCCAGCGCCCGTCCGATCTCGACTTTGGTCGGGATCGAGGGCAAGAAAAAGGAGTGAATCAGGCATTGCTCGTTGTAGTGTATTGCCCTGGGGCACTCCACCCTCGAGCCGCCTGGCCATGTGGGGGAGCTGCCCCAACCGAACTCCCAGGCCAACACCGTGGACTTTTACCGGCAGGCCCGTCTTGACGACGCCCTCGCCGGCCTCCGGCAGGCGTTCAGGCCGCTCTTTTGGTCGCCGAAGCGGCCTGGCACAACCGGGAAAGCCGGGGCGTGGACTTCCGCGGGGACGCAAAATAGCTTTAGCCTCTCAGAAGAGGGGCATCGGCCGTAGACGTCCTTCCAGGAGTTCCGGCCCAGCCAGTGGGGCGATGGGGTATGGGCTCGGCTTCCCGTGCCCACGGCGGGGGCGGTCGAGATACAAAGCCAGGACGAGCCCCCGCACCTTCCCACGCGGATGGCTCATGCCCTGTCGTTTTAGGGCGTGCCAACCGGAGAGGAGAGGGGGCCGACGTAGCCCGGCCGCGAGCTCCCGCACGCCCAGCGGGGTAGGATGGATGGAGAGGTCCCCAATATAGTAAGATCCGAAAATTCGCACGCGGTCGGCTTCGGTAAGATCGAGCGGCAACTCCGCCGGGCCGTTGGCGCTGGCTTGGGCCACCCAAAATGCCCGGTGGGCAAGCTCCGGAAACGCGAGGATCATGGCCTGCACCCATTCCGTCCCAGGGCCCATCGTAATCCCTGGGCCATTGAGCACCTCCGGGCGCGAGAACCAAGACTCGATGTAGGTTGCATACGCGTCGGGCTCTGCGTAGGCCAGCTCCGGCGAGAGGAGGAACGCAAGAAGGGAGGTGCGGAGGAGTTCGGTGCGGCCTCCGGGCACAATTGGGTCGGGGACGGTGCCGACGCGGACGAGGAGCTCCCGGTTCTTGCACTCGCCGAGCTCGACCGTCACGTTGATCTCGGACTGCAGCGAAAACAGGCTCGTCCGGATGCCCGGGTAGGCCGGGGCGTGGATGAGGTCGTGGATGGTGCGCGGCTCGCGGGCGCAGATCCGCAGTAGGTTCAGACGGAGCTCGCTCTGGGCGATGCTGCGCCGGATGGCTTGGCGTGTGGTCAAGAAGATCATGCTTCCACCTCCGGAACTTGTCTCAGGGGTAGAAGCCATCAGCTGCGGTTGCAGCGGTTCAAGGCGGGCCTCATCGCCTACGCCGGGAATGATAGTTGGCCTGGGGGCACGGTTGCAACGCCCGGGGCACTGCCCCCGGGGGCGCGGAGGCGGGGGCGCCATCCGGTTGGGGGACCGTCCCTGGCTCCGGTCCCCGCGCGACTTCACGGGGAGAGGGCAGGGGTCAGGGCTCGATAGGCACACTGGAGAGGAGGGCCACCGCCCGTTGCCATGCCCCTCCTTCCACCCCTATGAACTCATACCGCACCAGCCAATTCTGCTTGCGCAGGAACTCCTCGAGCTCCCACTCCACCATCTCCAGCCGCACTCGGGCCGTGTGGACCAGCACCGCCGCCTCCGCGGCCCGCCGCGCAAGCGACAACGCCAAAGGAAGATGACGCATGCATAACCCAGATCCTCCCTCGTACGCTGCCCGAACGGCCGGATCGCCGAATCCCCTTACGAGGAGGTCACAGGTCCGCTCGGCGACCACCGCGAGATGCCGGCAAAGGGGGCACGGGCTGGTCCGCAGTTCCCGCTCCCGATGCGCGGCCACGGCCCACCTCGGTGGGACCAGCGCTTCCTTCAAGGCGGCCAGCAGGCGGCGGGCGACGGAGGAATCCGGCCGTGCCCGCAGCCGTTCGGGGATCTGGACCCAACGGCGGATGAGGCCGCCTCTCGGCATTCCCTCCAGGGCGGTGGCTAGCTTCTCCAGGCGTTCCCTCCACAGCGCCTGGACCGCCTCGCTCAGCCGGGCAACCGCTTCGGGGTCGCCAGTCGTGGCAAACCTCCACCCATGTTCAGGGCATAACCAGAGGGCGTTCTCCCATTGGTAGGGCGGCGCGGCCAGGATCTCTTGCGAAAGCCAGGCCACGTACCGCGCCGTGGCGGCGGCCTCTGCTCGACAGACCGGGCAAGCCGTCGCGCTTACGCGTCGCCGGAGGAGGTCCGCCGTAGGCGACCATCCCCTGCTCAACCTCTCAGCGCGTGCCTGTTCGCGTTCCGGACCCGGTGCGGGACCAGGCCACCTTTCTCTCATCGCGCCCCACACCAGTGACCGGTCGAGTTCTCGGGCCTCCAACTGGTTTCGCAGGCTTCTGGCCACGAAGAGGAGCCCATCTCGGTGAAGCACCGGGGCCAACTCCCGGAAGTGCGGAAGACACACGGTCGGGTGCGCGACCAAGGCGGCACGTACCTCCGGGGCGGCCAATGTCGACGCCACGAGGTGGCGTAGGTACGCGCTGTGGTCTTCCTCTTGAGCGCACGCCGGACAGGTCCCCTTGGGAATCAAGAGGTCCCCCACCTCCCGCAGCCTACGGGCTCCATGGAGCGCCGCCTCGACCTCCCTCACCTGGTCCACCGCCGCTGCGGCCAGCGAACGGTATACGTAGGCAATCGTGGAGGGGATCCCTTTCTGCAGGAAGACCCGCGTATGGTGAGGGCAGAACCCCCGTGCGGCCACCATGCGGTGGATGCTCTCCGGAAAGAGGTAGTTCTCGGCCAAATACCAAACGAAGAACCGATCCTCAGCTTGGCTACGTTCTCGACAAAAGAGGCAACCGGCCTCCTTGAGCTTGGCCGCTGCCTCCGCCTTGGCGCGGGAGATGCGGCCACGTCCCGTCACTTCACTGCCCGTCGACCGTTTGCCCATCGGCGTTCACGGAGAGGAGAACCGGAACCGAGCGGTGCAGGGTCCTGGTTCGGTCCATGGCCCTCGTCGGTGCTGCTCGTGCTCTCCGCACCGTGGCCAGAACGGGCTCAGGCGAAACTCGCGGCGGGCGATGCTGCGCCGGATCTCTTCCCGAGACGTCCAGGTGATCATGCTTCCACCTCCTGAAAACGACTCAAGGTAGAAGCCATCAGCTGCGGTTGCAGCGGTTCAAGGCGGGCCTCATCGCCTGGGGGAATCCTAGCCCCTGGCGACGCTCTTCGCTATACTCCCCACTTCGGAGATGGCGGCCTCCGGCAACCGCCCCAGCGGGGCTGATGACGCCTAATGGATGCGCAAAGGAGGCGTTGGTTATGGATCAGCCCTGGTGGAATCCGTTCGTTTGGGTCAGCCTAGCGCTGGTGGCGAGCCTCGTCTCATGGCGGATCGGCGTCTCCGTGGCCCTAGTTGAGCTCGTCCTCGGCGTCGTGGCCGGGAACACGCTCCACCCTCCAATTGGAGACTGGATGAACTTCCTTGCCAGCACCGGAGCGCTCGTGCTGACGTTCCTCGCCGGGGCCGAACTCGACCGGGGCACCGTCAAACGATTCTGGAAGCAAAGCCTCCTCTTGGGCCTGATCGGCTTTGCCGCTCCGTTCGCGCTCGTGTGGGGCCTCACGGAGGGCTTGCTCGGGTGGGAGCGGGCGTCTGCCCAGATCGCGGGGTTGGCGCTTTCGACCACGTCCGTGGCCGTCGTCTACGCGGTGATGTTGGAGACGGGTCTCAACGAGACCCCCCTTGGCAAACTCATCCTGGCAGCCTGTTTCGTCAACGACTTGGGCACGGTGGCCGTCCTTGGTTTTCTCTTTACCACCTTCGACATTTGGTTCTGGGTCTTCGTGGGCGTCACCCTGCTGGCGATGCCGGTGCTGCCCAGAGCTGCATCCCACCTCCTGGCCCGGTTCCGCTCGCACCCGAGCGAACCAGGGATCCGGTACCTGTTGCTTGTGCTGTTCGGCCTGGCGCTGGTTGCCGTGCGGGGTGGGAGCGAGGGGGTATTGCCAGCGTACCTAGCGGGCATGGTGCTTGCGGATACGTTCAGCTCACATCGGGAACTTCTCCGGCGCATGCGGGCAATGGCCTTCGCTCTGCTCACGCCCTTCTACTTCCTGCGGGCGGGGAGCTTCGTGTCGCTCCCGGCAGTGATGGCCAACGTGGGCCTGGTCATCCTATTCTTCCTTGGGAAGACCGTCGCCAAGTTCATCGGGCTGTTCCCTGCCGGGATGGCGATGCGGATGCCCAACAGGGCGAACTTGTACACCACACTGATGATGAGCACCGGGCTTACGTTCGGCACCATATCCGCCCTGTACGGCCTGACGCATGGCCTGATCACCGACGGACAGTACTCGGTCCTGGTGGTCGTGGTGATCCTCACGGCGCTTATTCCCACGGTGGTGGCTCAGGCGTTCGTCCAGCCGAGGGAACGCGAGCGCGGTTGCGTCCTTCGGGAGCGGAAAAGGGAAACCGCGGCCTGAACCCTGTTGCTCAAGCGGGCCTCATCGCCTGGGGACGCAGCATAATGGATCCCGTGCGGTGTAAGGTGTGCGGCCGGCGATCCACGGTGGTGGCGAAGGCGATCGGGGTATGTGGCGGGTGTCTGCGGGGGAAACCCGAGGAAGCGCGCCCCTTCGTGGAGGCGGCCCATGCGCGGTCGCGGACGCTGTTCGGCCTCCCTATCTGTCCTCCCCAAGCCGTGGACGGCACCCCGTGCGGACTCTGTGCCCATCGCTGCCGCGTCCCCAACGGAGGCGTGGGCTATTGCGGGCTCCCGCTGGGGAAGCGCACTGAGGCCGTGGTGAGCTGGTACCATGACCCCCTTCCCACGAACTGCGTGGCCGACTTCGTGTGCCCGGGCGGCACCGGCCGGGGCCACCCCCGCTACGCCCACGTCCCGGGCCCGGAGTACGGGTACCTAAACCTCGCCGTGTTCTACGAGGCCTGCTCCTTCGATTGCCTTTTCTGCCAGAATTGGCACTACCGTCTGGAGACTGGGAAGGGCGAGGCCGTTTCTCCGGCGGCCCTGGTCCAGGCGGTGGACGTGCGCACGGCGTGCGTCTGTTTCTTCGGGGGCGACCCGACCCCTCAGCTCCCGCATTCCCTTGCCGTGGCAAGGCTTGCCCTGGAAGCGGGCCGAGGCCGGATCCTGCGGATCTGTTGGGAGACGAACGGGAGCATGAACCCGGGGCTCCTTGGGGAGATGATGGAGCTGGCCCTCGCCTCCGGTGGGGTGATCAAGTTCGACCTCAAGGCGTGGACGGACGGGGTGCACCGGGCCCTCACCGGGGCCTCCAATGACCAGACGCTTGCGAACTTCGCGCGGGCCGCGGCCCGGGTGGGGGAGCGGCCGGAGGTCCCCCTCCTCGTGGCCAGCACCCTCCTCGTCCCAGGTTACGTGGACGCCGAGGAGGTAGCCGGGATCGCCCGGTTCATCGCCGACCTCAACCCCACCATCCCCTACAACCTCCTCGCCTTCTATCCCAACTGCCTCATGGAGGACCTGCCCCCCACTTCCTGGGCCCACATGGAGCGGTGTGTGACCGCAGCCAAGGAGGCGGGCCTCACCGCCGTCCACATCGGGAACCGCCACCTCCTCTGGGAGGGCGACTACGGCGCGGGCGAGGGCGGGTTCGTATGAGGCCGGGCGGGATGCCACCCGGCGCTGAGCGGGAAGGGATTCCCTCGGCCCGGAGGACGCGGAGGAGGCCGCCTCGGTCCTGGCCGAGGCGTTTTGGTCGGACCCCGGATGGAACGCGGCGTTCCGCCTAGGGCCGCGGTGCCGCGCTCCCTGGCAGGCCCTGATGCGGGCCTGGGTGGAAGGGCACCTCCGGGCCGGGGAGCCCCTGTTCGGGGTGGTCCTCGGGGACCGGGTGGTGGGGGTGGCTGGGGTGAGCTCTTCTCCAAGCCGGCTCCGGTACTTTCGCCTCCTGCCCGCGCTCGTCCGGCTCGTCCCGGCGCTGCGACCTGGGGCGGCCCTGGCCCTTCTTCGGGCCACCCGCCGGCCTCCCGCGATCCCCGCCCCCGCCCTCACCCTCGACAAGATCGCGGTCCTCCCGGAGTTTCAGGGCCGGGGGCTCGGCCGCCGCCTCATGGCCCACGTGCACGCGCTCTGCGCCTCCGATCCCGAGCCAGCAGGGGTCTACCTCGTCACCGTGGGCGAGGGAAACCGCAGCTTCTACGAGGCCTTAGGGTACCGGACCGTCCGCGCGGTCCCTGCCGCCGGGGTCACGGTCCTCCACATGTTCTTGCCCCGGCTCGGATGAGACCTCGGGCGAGGCTAGAATGAACGCTGGGCCGCAACCCCGTTCGAAAGCCTTCCCACAGCGGCGCCACGTGTGAAGGCATCCCCAGAGCGAACCCGCACCCCGCCCGGGGCTCCTACCAGGGTTTCCGGACCACGGCGTGGAGGTGCTCGGTCACGTCCCGGTACTGGGGGAGTTCGCACGTCTCCTCGGCGAGCCGGAGGACGTTCGCGTAGGCCTCGGGATCGGCGGTTGCCATCTGCTCCAGTTCAGCAAGCATCCCCGCGGCGAACCCTTCCGCGCCGGCGTAGGTCACCACGTCGAACCCCGCCCTCTGCAGCTCTCCCAATGCCCGCGGCGGGGTGAGAAACACGGCCTCGGTGAACGCCCGTTGTTCACCGGTCTGAACCCAGTCGGTGAGGAGGCCGCGCATGTCGTCGAGCTTCCGGTAGGCCTCGGGGAACTCGGCGAGGCCCGCGCGGAGGATTCCCCACGGATTGAGGAACGCCACCACCGCTGGCGCCCCCGGCTTGAGCACCCGCCGCAGCTCCCCCAGGGCCTGGGCCCGGCCGGCCTCGTCCACGATGTGGTAGAGCGGCCCCATGAGGAGCGCTCCGTCGAACGCCTCGGTGGGGAGGGCGATGAGATCGCGGGCATCGGCACACAGGACGGCCTCTACCTGCAAGCCCAACTCGGCGAGCTTCGCCTCGGCGAACGCCACCGCCCGCGGCGAGAGGTCGACCAGCGTCACCCGGTACCCGCGCCGGAGGAGCTCGACCGTGTACCGGCCGGGCCCGCCGCCGATGTCGGCGAGGTGGCCTTCCCTTGGGAAGTACCGTTCGATGAGGTACAGGGTGGTGACGAGCTCCAGCCGCCGGTACGGGCGGTCAAGCCGCCCCCACTCCCGCTCCACCTTCCGGTCGTAGTAGCCGCGCACGACCTCGCTCATCGCCTCCAGTGTACCCGAGGAGGAAGGCTCGGGTCTGGACGAAGCGTGGCCGCGGTTCGCACCCACACTGCCATAGGCCCGAGGTGAAAGGGATGGTTAGGATGCTCGGGAAGGGATTGGTGGGCGCGGTTGTGTTGGTCGGTCTCCTGGTCTTCGGGCGTGGTTGGGGACCGCAAGGTAAGGTTCAGGAGGGGGATCCGGGTGGCCTGGGCACCGGCCGGAGCCTCTTGCCCTCGCCGAACTGGCGCAGGGGATCACCGCCGAGTGGGGCGGAAGGACCGCGCCCTCGGCCGGGGCCACGTACCCCCTGGAGGTGTTCGCCGTGGTGGGGGCGTTCCACGGGGATGTGAAACGAATCCTGGGTATCGAGGAGGAACCGCTCCTGGTGATGCCGGTGGGGCGGCCAGCGGGGTGATAAAGGCCCTGGAAGAGAAGGGGGCCTGCGATCGTTAGCCCTCCATCAAAGGCGTCCTTACCCGGGGGCAGTCCGCGATGTCCGGCCTCCCCACGCACAGCGCCCGGCCCCAGGAAACGAGCGGGCTTGCGGCGTTGCGGCAGTTCTTGGCACCCTGCACGCTTGGGTTATCGCAACAGAACCCGCTCGGCTCCATGACCGACCCGGCCGTGCTAGGGGCGAGACCGCATGCGCCGTTTGGATGACGGGAGCACAACACGGGGCCGAGCTCATAACGTAAGGTATAGCCTAAGCTCAGCCTCCATGGACTTAAATCCGGACCTGTCCCAGACCGTGCTCACCGAAAGTTGCCAGGCCTTGCCGATGAGACCGGCGCCGAGCCTCCCCTCGAGGAACCCTTGAGGGGTGAAGGTCGCCGTAGCTGTGGACACAAACGCTGGGGTCGCCAGCCGGAACCTTCCGCTCCACTGGCCCAAACCGGCTGAGGTGATCCAAGCTGTCCCAGATAAGGTGGCCTCCTCAGAAATAGGGATCTCCAGGTCTAGATCTATCTCATGGTTTTCACCGGGGGAGAAGAGTCCTTGCCCTGCCAGCTTTACCTTGCCCACAGAGGCCCGGGCGTTCGCCTCAACGGTTGCCAGCCCCTCGGGGACAAAACGTGTCCTTCCACCAAGGCCGAAGCCGTCCCGTTCTATACCCGCATGAAGATCCAAAGTTTCGAACCCCAGGACGCCGAAGGAAGCGGAGGTTTCCACTTGCAACGCCTCAAGGGCGACGCGAAGCCGGATCGCCTGACCGGCAAGCCCCGTTGGGGCGAATAAAAGCGCCCCCCCGACCCCGACATCTGCCCCTACCCCAGCGGGATTGAACGTGATGTCAATCAACCCCCCGGCAAAACCCTTGGGATCGAAGTTCGCCTCGCCCGCGAAGGTCAGCAGCTCTCCCAGCGGGACTTGGGCCTGCCAGCGCCACCCTTGGAAACCTTCCGTGGACACCGTGACTTGGTTGGAGATCAGCAATCCGGCGGTGTATTCCACGCTCAGAACCGCGCCTGCAAAGCCCAACCCCTGGACCCAGGTAACAAGGGAGGCCAGGCTCAGGGCACCATGGGCAAGTGCCAGGCTCGCTTCCTCCTCCCATCCTGAAGGCGTGACGGTGGTGGTGCTCCGAAGGTGTACCACGGTTTCCGCCCCTCCAGTTGCAGGAAGGCCCAAGAGGAGGGTCAGCGCCAGAATCACTCTGCAGTACCCCATCATCTTCCACCCTGGAGCCCAGCGGACGTCGGTACGGTCACATAGGCCACGGTGCACGCTTGACTGCTTGCCCCATCTTCGTCTGCGACTCTCAAACAGACCTCGTACTTCCCTGGTTTGAGGTACACGTGAACGACGGTGGCGCCCCTGGCAGTGGAACCGTCGCCGAAATCCCAAAGGAAGGCAACGATCGTCCCATCGGGGTCATAGGACTTCTCACCCTGGAACCGGATCTCCTGGCGGACGTACCCCTGGTAGGGCCCTCCAGGGTTCGCAATCGGAGGCAGGTTGACCACGGTGAGCTCCTTGCAGGTGATAGAGGCACGGCCGTAGCGGTCGGCCACGGTTAGGCAGACAACAAAAGTCCCCTTGCGGGGGAACTGGTGGATGGGGTCTTGCTCCGTGGAGGTCGTGCCGTCGCCGAAGTCCCAGAACCATGAAATGGGGGCCTTTCCGGAGAGGTCCGTGAACTGTACAGTGTCGAGGGGCGTGGGCTTGAGGGGTTGCCAGGTGAAGTCAGCCGCGATAGGTGCGGGCCCGACGATTAGAGTGCAAGTTGCCGAAGCGGTAAGGCCCGAGGCGTCGGTTACCTGCAAGGTGACCATGTACAAACCGGGGTGGGCGTAACGATGGTGAGCCACCCTCCCCGTGCCTTTCGTTCCATTCCCGAAGTCCCAATCGTACTCTACAATCGGGCCGCGACCTCCTTTTGAGCCCAGGGCGTCGAATTCAACCTCCACTCCCATCTGAACGTGCCGATCCTGGGGCCGAAAGATGCGGGCGAGTGGGATCCCTGGGGTTTCATCCGGGCTAAGTAGGGTTGGGATCGCAACCCCAACGCCGAGGCGCAGCTTTTGGAACTTGAGGCCGCCGGGCTCGGGAGTGAGCGCTTTTGCCCAAGCTGTCACGCTCTCAACTGTGGTAACTTCCCACAATCCTGCGAAATCGAACGTGAGGTGCTCGAAAGCAAGGTGGACCTCTGCACCCAGGCCGGCAATCCCTTGGGCGCCAAACTCGAGGCTTCCACCGATGCTCGCCTGTCCCCCAGACCACCTTGCCTCAAGGTGGCCCGATTCGAAGCCCGCAGTGCTAAAAATCCCGGTCCCGGTGAAGGAAAAGGGAGGATGTGACAGCCCGGCCCAGACTTTTGCTCCGAGGCCTTCCGGCCTAAGGAGGGCGCCCCCTCCAAGGGACAGCCACGTAGCGGCGTACTCTGCCCCCACCCAAGCTTCCTCAAACGCAAGGTGGGTAAAGGTGACCCCCCCAAACGCCCGGAAGTCCCCGCGAACGAGCTCGGTGGCAAGCTTGCCCCCTTGGAAGCCCTCGCGCCCGGCTTCAATGCCCCCGGAAAAGCTCAGTGATTCCCCCTTCCAGTGGAAACCGATCCCGCCGCATTGAAAGCCACCTGGATCCCAGGTCGCAGTCACAGAAAGGGTGAGGGCACCCTCTGTACGAGAGAACCCGATCTCAAGCGAGGCGAAACCAGCGGAAGACAAAACGATTGTCTCGGAAAAGGAAAAGCTCGCCCCTTGCGCCTCGGCAAGGACGGGAGCCACGAGGGCTAAGGCAAGGGCTGCTGCCCAGAAGGCCACCGCCCGGGTGAAGCCGTGCATAGAATTCAAAGACACCTCTTTCCAACCCCCGGAACTCCCGGGTTCGGCCGCGCTTTCCTCCCTAGACCCAATCGTAAACGAACCCGATCTCCTCCAAGGCGGGCACCCTGGCGTAACGCTCCCTTTACCATCCGTGCCACTCAGTCCGCGATGTCTGGCCTCCCGCCGCACGCCCGCGTTGACCAGATTTCCCAATACAGAAGGGGGTTCGAGGCGTTGCGGCAGTTCTTGGCGCTCTGGATCCCAGGGTTGTCGCAGCAGAACCCGCTGGGTTCCATGTTCGAGCCCACGGTGCTCGCTGCCAGGCTGCCGGATGGGCCAGGGGGATGAGCTAGGTTCAAGGCGTGGACAAGCTCATGGGCGAGGTGGTAGAGGTTCAGCGCACCGCAGGCACACGGCCCGCACGGGCAGTAGCCAGTGCACGCCGCGGGGCACGGGCAGGGCACGGCGAGCTGCTGATCGGAGGTCACGATCTTCGCCGACGCCGTCCCGGAGGACCAGCATGCCCCTCCTCCCGTGCTGCAGGCCAGGGCGGTGGCCCACCGCTCGACCACGAACACCTCCACCGCGTTGGCCACATCCACCTCCGCCCGCAGGGCGGTGATCTCAGCGTCGGTGTCGAGCACGCGGTATGCGGGTTTGTTGAGGTAGATCGGTTGGTTGACCACGAGCTTCAAGCAGCGAACGGTGCCGCACTTGTTCCAGATCTCGTGGGACCTGGCGATGAGGGTGGCCCACGCCGTGCCGGTGCGGGCCGGGTCAGTGGGGCCGGTCCCGATGAACACCGGTTGGATCCTCAGCGTCTCGGCAAACCGGAAAACCCACACCAATACGGGGCTCACAGCCAAATCGATGCTCCGCACTGCCCCGAGGACAGGAGAGCTGAGATCAAGGCGAACATCGCCCGAAAGGAGGGCGCTCCCCTTCTCCGCCGCCTGCAGGCTCTCCGGGAGCTTGCCAGAAAGCTTCCCCACCATCTCCTCGGTGTAGGGAGCGAACAGGTCCTGCTCCCCTTTGACCCCGAGCTCGCGGTACCCCTTGACCCGATCGATCAGCTCGTAGTGCAGGGTGGCCCGGAACTCCGCGGTCAACCGGCCCGTGCGCGGGTCGTAAGTGGCCTTGTGGTCGTAGTCCGCGAGGACAAGGCCGATCGTACCGGAGTCCCCCTTTTCAGTGGGAACGCCCTTGGCGACGAGGTTGAGCCGAATGAGGGACCAGATGAGTTCCCCTTTAGGGCCCACTGTCACCCGGAACCCGATCGCCCCAGAGAAGCTCGTCCGCTGCTCCCCTTTGTCCGTGGCCACCGTCCCCGGAACCTCCTTGAGGTTCCCGGTGAGGTAGTACTCCAGTGGTTGCTGGCCGAGGGCTGTCAGGCTGGCGACCACACCGACGACCAAGAACACCCACGCACGCTTCCACATCTGAACCACCTCCTTGGGCACTATACACCTTTCACCTCCGTCTGGTTGTACGCGGGCCATCCCGGGCGCACTTGGCGGAGGAGGCCAGGGGGGGCTAGGCTCGGTGGGATGAAGGTGATCGGGATCGCCGGGCCGGCGGGATCGGGGAAATCCACGGTGGCGCGGATGCTCGCGCGGAGGCCAGGCTTTGCCCGTGTGGATTGCGACGAGCTGGCCTGGTTCACCTACCGTCCGGGCGGGCCGGCCTACGCCCGGGTGGTGGCCCGGTTCGGGGAGGGGATCCTTGCCCGTGACGGGTCGGTGGACCGGTTCCGGCTGGCCACGGTCGCCCTCTCCGATCCCCGGGCCAAGGCGGACCTGGAGGCGATCGTGCACCCCGAGGTCATGGCCGCGGTCCGGCGGGCCATCGCCGACCACAAGAAGAAGGGGACGAGGTTCCTGCTGGTGGAGGGGGCACTGCTCCTCTCTTCTTCCCACGTGGACCGATCCCTCTTCGACGCGTTTGTATGGCTGGACGCCCCGGAGGAGGAGCGCCGGGAACGCTTGTTGGCTTCTGGGCTTCCCTTCGAGGCCGTGGTGCAGCGGCTTTCGGCCCAGCGGGACCTTCAACCGCCCCGCGATCCCAAGGTCTACGTGATGGACGCGCAGGGTCCACCGGCGGGCGTGGCCGGCCGGGTATTGGACTTGCTACGCTCACTCGAACGCCGCTAGGCTCCCAGAGAGGAGCACCTCTAGGTCGGAGTAGGGCACCGGGCCGTCGGCGGTGAGCTGGTACCGCTCGTGGCCTTTCCCGGCGATGAGCACCACGTCGCCCGGCCCCGCTTCCCCTACCGCCCGGCGGATCGCCGTCGCCCGGTCCAGGACGATCTCGTACTGTCCACCGGCAGCGCGCACCCCGCGGGCCACGGCCTCGGCGATCTCCCCCGGGTCCTCGGACTTGGGGTTGTCGGCGGTGATCACCGCGAGGTCGGCGCGGCGGCCCACCGCCTCTCCCATCAGCGGCCGTTTCCCCCGGTCCGCCTCCCCGCTCGCCCCGAACACCACGATCAACCGGCGCGCGGTCGGGCGCAGTGTGGCCACCATCTGGGCCAGGGCCTCGGGGGTATGGGCGTAGTCCACCACCACCTGAGCCCCGCCTGCGGTGCGCAGGCGCTGGAACCGCCCGGGAGGCAGCTCGGCCCGCGACAGCCGTTCGGCCAGCGCGTCCACCGGCTCGCCAAGGGCCCACGCCGTGGCCGCTGCGGCCAGGGCGTTCCGCACGTTGTGCACCCCTGGGAAGGGAAGCCGCACGTCGGCAAACCCGTCCGGCGTGACCAGTCGGAACTCGGCCCCATCTGGGGTTGGCCGCAGCCCCTCCGCCCGCACGTCCCCGCGCCCGATCCCGTACCGCACCGGCCGCCCGCGGGACACGGCAAGGAACCGGGCGCCGTGGAGGTCCTCCGCGTTCACCACCGCGATTCCGCCCGGGGAGAGCATCGCGAACAGGCGGAGCTTGGCGGCGAGGTACGCCTCGTACGTCTGGTGGAAGTCGAGGTGATCGCGGCCGAGGTTGGTGAACACCGCCGCCGCCAGGTGCACCCCGTCCACCCGGTGCTGGGCGAGGCCGATCGAGGAGGCCTCGAACGCGAAGAACTTCCTTCCCCCACCCACCGCCCGGGCGGCCAGGCGCTGGAGGTCGGGCGCTTCGGGGGTGGTCACACAGGATAGCCCCTCCCTCTCCACCCGCACCGTGGTCAGGGCCTCGCAAGCGGGGAGGAGTTGCCCGAGGAGGTGGACGACCGTGGTCTTGCCGTTGGTCCCGGTGACGGCGATCGTGGGGATGCGGCGCGTGGGGTGGCCGTAGAAGGCGCACGCCGCCTGGGCCAGCGCCGCCCGCGCATCGGGAACGAGGGCGTAGGGCACGGGGAGCTTGGCCAAAGGACGTTCCCCTACCACCGCCGCCGCGCCGCGGACGATGGCGTCACCGATGAACGCATGGCCATCGGCCCGGGTCCCGGGCAGGGCGAAGAACAGGTCGCCGGGCCGGACACGGCGGGAATCCCAACTGAGCCCGGTCACCTCGACCGGGGCCATTCCGGACAGGAGATCGGCGAGCGTCGGCACATGCCCATGCTATGCGGAGCCTGGGGCGGGGAGGAGGACACGCGGGAATGGACGTGGTTCCGCATGGCCGGTGGGCTTCACGTGTACTTGTCGGCCACGGTGGAAGCGGCGTAGGCGTCGGGTTTGGTCCGCACGGGGAACCCGACGCCAAGGATCATCCCCACCACCTCCTCCACGAGTTCCCGGGTGCGGCCGCCCCGGCCCACGTCGACGTGGATCTCGAGGTGGAACCCGAACACCCCACGCTCCTTCAGCGCGGCGATCAGCGCCTGGGCCGTCTCGTACGACAGCCACGCCTCGCGGTAGATGCGGTCGCGCAGGCTGGTCGGACGGCGCTCGTGGACCCGGCGCCAGAAGTAGCGGCCGCCCTTCCCCACGCGGTGGACGACGATCGCTGACACGTACTCGGCGTCGTCGGAGTAGGTTTGAGAATCGGTGCCCACGATCATCTCGTAGCGGTCATCGGGTTCGGAAGCGATCATCGCCAGGATCTCGTCGATGACCTCGTCGAAGGAAAGCTTTCCCAGGCTTGGACTGTGATAGCTACACTCATCATCCATGGCGAGGCTGATGTTATGAAATGTTCGGGTTGGGATCAAGGGCGGGCAAGGCGAACGTGAACACTGCCCCGCCGGGGCTCTCCACCCAGATCCGGCCACCGTGGGCTTGCACGAGCTCCCGGGCGATGGCCAGGCCAAGCCCGGTCCCCCCCTCGGCCCGGGACTTGTCCGTCTTGAAGAACCGCTCGAACATGTGGGGCAGGTCCTCAGGGGGGATCCCCGGCCCCTGATCCCGCACCGACACCCAGGCCTCATTCCCCCGGCGGGCCGCGGTCACGGTGATCGTCCCCCCGGCCGGGGAATAGCGGAGGGCGTTGGAGAGGAGGTTCCCCAGCACCTGGCGGATGCGGCGGGGGTCCACGTCCGCATACAGGTTCGGTTCGGCCTCCACGGCAATGGTGACCCCCTCCTCGGCGGCGGTGGGGCGCACCGCCTCCGCCGCCGCCCGCACCAACTCCCCCAGGTCCGCCTTCACCCGCGCCAGTGGCAGATGGCCGGCCTCAGCCAGAGTGAGGGTCCGCAGGTCCTCCACGAGCTCCCCCAGGTGCAACGTCTCCTCGTACACCGGGGCCACCCCCTCGGGCGACAAGGGGAACACCCCGTCCAGCATCGCCTCCAGGTTCCCTCGGATCACCGTGAGCGGAGTCCGCAGCTCGTGGGCCACATCGGCGAGCAGGTTCCGACGGGCCTTCTCCGAGCGCTCCAGCGCCTCGGCCATCCGGTTGAGGGAGTGGGCCAGGCGCCCGATTTCGTCCCGGGTGCGGGCGGCCACGCGATGGGCCAGATCCCCTTGGGCGATGCGCTCGGTGGCGTGGATGAGCCGACGCAACGGCGCGGACAGCTGCACGGCCAGGAGCCCCCCGAGCACAGCGGCTACTGCCAGGGCCACTGCCCCCCCCACCAGGGCCGCCCGGCGCACGGAGACCAGGAAATCCTGTTCCAAAGGGGTCAGGTCGGCGAGGTCGAGGGGGACTACGGTCCCGACCGTCCTCCCTGCGACCACGATCGGGATGCCGCTGCGGTCGACGAGCGACCGAAGCTCCGTGTCCTCCACGAGGCACTGGCCGAGCAGTTCCTCTTGAGCACAGGCCACCACGTTGTACTGCGGATCGACCACCATGAACTGGCCGAACGCACTCCTCCTGTAGATGATCTTGCGATCCCGCACGATCACCGCTTGCGTCCGGAAGATGGGGCCTACGTCCTCCCAATTTCCCTTCAGCTCCCAGATTTGTGCCAGGGCTGCCGCGAACTCCTGGGCGGCCAGCTGGCGGTCCTGGGCGCGGAACGCGTCGAACCGCGCGCTCACCCCACGCGTGGTGAGGAGGTAGGTTCCCCCTACCGCGAGGAGGGCGGTGAGGACCAATGCTCCGATCAGCTTCAGGCGGAAGGACACCTTACCCCTCCTCGTGGGCAGGGCGGAACTTGTAGCCCACCCCGTGCACGGTGAGGATGAACGTGGGCTTGTCCGGGTCCGGCTCGAGCTTGCGGCGCAGGTTCTTCACGTGGGAGTCCACCGTGCGGGGCAGCGTCGCGTAGGACCGTTCTTGCAGAGCCTCGAGGAGCTCCCGGCGGGTGAACACCCGCCCCGGATACCGGGCGAGGTGGGCGAGGAGGTCGAACTCGGTGGGGGTGAGGTCCACAAGCTCCCCTTCCAGGCGCGCCTCCCGCGCGGCGAGGTCCACGGTGAGCGGACCGGCATGGATGACCTCCGGGGTTGGTCCCCCTTCGGTACGCCGCAGCACCGCCCGCACCCGTGCCGCGAGCTCCCGGAGGCTGAACGGCTTGGCCACGTAGTCGTCGGCTCCCATCTCCAGGCCGGCCACCCGGTCCGCCTCCTCCGCCCGGGCGGTGAGCATGATGATCGGGGTTGGCGACCCCTGGCGGATGCGCCGCGCCACCTCCAGGCCGTGCATCCCGGGGAGCATCAGGTCGAGGATCACCAGGTCCGGCTGGAGGGTTTTGAAGCGGACCCAGCCCTCGTCGCCGTCGAACGCCACCTCCACCCGGTAGCCCTCGCGCATGAGGTAGGCCTGGACCATGCGGGCGATCTCCCGCTCGTCCTCCACCACCAGGATCGTCTTCATCTCCATGAGCCTACCTCCAAACCGAAGAGGGGTCGAGGTATCCCCCGACCCCCTCTCCGGTTGGGCGGTTCTGGTGGTCGGGCTCTCGCGTCGATCTCGCCACCGGAAGGATCATCCTCCCGAGGTATCGAGGAACGGTGCACGGGTTGTGGAGAACCCGCGGAGACGGCTACCATGAAGCGCCATGACGAAAAACCTGGACGATCTGCTCTTTCCCAAGTCGGTGGCGGTGATCGGCGCGTCCTCCACCCCTGGGAAGGTCGGCCATGCCCTGTTCGCCAACGTCTCCTCTTCCTTCTCCGGCCCGGTGTACGCGGTGAACCCCAGGTACGAGGAGCTGATGGGACGCCCGTGCGTCCCGTCGGTGGAGACGCTGCCCGAGGCGGTGGATCTCGCGGTGATCGTCGTCCCCACCGAGGCCGTGCTCGACGTCCTCGACGCGTGCGGGAGGAAGGGGATCACCAGCGCGGTGGTGGTCACCGCCGGGTTCAAGGAGTGCGGGGTGGAGGGGGCGCAGCGGGAGCGTGAACTGGTGCGGATCGCCCGCCAGTACGGGATGAACGTGCTCGGCCCTAACGTGTTAGGCCTCATCTCCACCCGGGCCGGGCTGAACGCGACGTTTGCCCCCCGCGGGGCCCTTCCGGGGGAGATCGCGTTCATGTCCCAATCTGGCGCGTTCTGTACGTCGGTCCTGGACTGGGCGTGGAAGGAGCGGCTTGGATTCTCCCACTTCGTCTCCCTGGGCAACAAGGCTGTACTGGGCGAGAACGATTTCTTGCTTGCCTTTGCCCAGGACCCGGAGACGCGGGTCATCGTCGCCTACCTCGAGGGGGTCCAGGACGGCCCCCAGTTCATGCGCATCGCCCGCCAGGTGACGCGGGACAAGCCGGTGGTGGTGCTGAAGGCCGGTCGGGCCGAGGCCGGGGCGCGGGCGGTGTCCTCCCACACCGGGACCATGGCCGGCTCGGACCGGGCGTATGCGGCTGCGTTCCGGAAGTGTGGGATCATCCGCGCCCGCACGGTGGAGGAGCTGTTCGACTACGCGTACGCCCTGGCCCGACAGCCCTTGCCGCGGGGGCGCCGGGTGGGGATCGTCACCAACGCCGGCGGGGCCGGGGTGATGGCCACCGACGCCGTGGAGTGGGAGGGCCTCGAGGTGGCCCGCCTATCCGAGCGCACCGTGCACACGCTCGCCAAGCGCATGCCGGCCGCGGCCAACATCTACAACCCGGTGGACATCCTCGGCGATGCCCGCGCCGATCGGTACCGGGAAGCGGTGGATCTGGTGCTGAGCGATCCCGGCGTGGACATGGTGGTGGCCCTGTCCGCCCCTCACCCCATCCTTTCGTTCGCCGAGCTGGCGACCATCGTGGCCGACGCCAGCCGCCAGTTCGCCAAGCCAGTGGTGGCGAGCTTCATGGCCGGGGAGCTGGGGGAGGAAGCAGCAGGGACCCTACGGGCGGCGGGGGTCCCGTCGTTTTTCGATCCGGCCCGGGCGGTGCGGGCCCTGGCCGTGCTTGCCCACTATGCGGCCATCCGCGCCGACCACGCCCAGGAGCCGCAACCGCCTGAGGCCGACCGCGCCCGGGCCCGGCGCTTGCTGGAGACGGCGGCCGCCCACGGCCGACCCCGCCTCGGGGTGGAGGCGATGGACCTTCTTGCCGCGTACGGGATCCCGGTGGCCAAGGGGGAGCTCGTCCGCTCCCCGACGGAGGCGGCCCGGGTGGCCCGGGAGCTTGGAGAAAGGGTGGTGCTCAAGGTGACCTCTCCGGAGCTGACCCACAAGTCGGACGTGGGCGCGGTGCGGGTGGGGATACCCGTGGACCAGGTGGAGGAGACGGCCTGGCACATGCTCCAGTTGATCCGAAACCGGTTCCCTGGGGCTCCGATCGACGGGATCCTCGTCCAAGAGCTCCTGCCCCCGGGGCGGGAGGTGATCGTGGGCGTGGCCAGGGACCCCACGTTCGGGCCACTCGTGATGTTCGGGCTGGGGGGGATCTACGTGGAGGTGATGCAGGACGTGGCGTTCGGCGTGGCCCCGTTCTCGCGGGCGGAGGCGGAACACCTGG
>JACIWI010000077.1 GCA_014361055.1 Candidatus Bipolaricaulota bacterium | reverse complement strand
GCCTTGATCGCCACACGCATGGCAGGTGCTCTTGGGCGCCTTTTCAAAAGCCTCCTTGACCAGTGTCTTCTCGAGATAGGTAGGATAGTCTGGATGTTGAGCGAGTAATTCGTCGTTGAGCTTGAGGGTATACAGTGCCACTTCCTTGCGCTTCAGTTCAAGTCGCCTGAGCGCCCAGGCCTCCACCACTTGGCCGACGAGTTCTGCTGCTGCCTTCGCTTTGCCCTTCTCGCGAGCATAGGCTTGCAAGAAGGGTCTTGTAAGGAACCCCACTCCCTGCGCCCTGCAGATTGCTTCCAGTTCCTCGCGTTCCTTCTTGTCCCCAATGAGCTGCAGATCGGCAAGACCCAGCTTGGGCAAATCCCACATCCAGCGGTAGCGTTCATACTGCGAATCCCCTCCTGTGCGGAACATCTCGACTTTCTCTCCCAGATCGAGATAGATAACCTGATGCAATTCCTCCAGCCTGCGGCGTAGCTCCCCTTCAGCTAGGGCGCTACAGAGGTTGGGTATCGTCTGTGATACGAGGTACTCCACATGGTCTGTAGTCAGGCGGTCTTGCGGGCTGTTGGCCCCAGGGGCGTTCCTGGCCCACAGAACTTCGGTCAACACTTTCTCATCAAGCACCTTCATGTCGGACTCCAAAGAAGGCGGCTCCAGTCGAAGATCCAAGAAGATTACATGCTGTGGGGTGTTACTCTTCTCCAAGATCTGGGTGTCTACGAGGGCATCGACGATCAATGGATTTCTCTGTAGAACCGCTTCACCAATAGCGCGCACCCCTTCAATCATAGATCACCTCCCTTTGGAGAGCCTTGGGCTTTAAGTAATGAACCAAGCTAGAGAGTGGGCATCGACAACGAAGCTCTCCATCGGCCTTCCTCAAACTCGTGAGCCTGTTTGAATAGCGAACGCTCGGCCTTCACGAGATCTTCGTCGCTGATCTCAACGCCCTTCCACAATCCCTCCAGCTTGATCGCCCTCTGGCCCTCCGCCGCTTCCAGTGAGCGCCTGAGCATCTCAATCTCTTTCTGAATCGCCTCTAGCCGGACCATCACATAGCTTGACTTGCCGGCCATGAGCCTCGCCTCCTCTCTGTTGCATCACTTCCAGTATGGATAACCTCTCCGTAGGGTCTCACAGGAATCACATCCAGCTCAGGCCCGCAAGGAGTTTCCCTCGCATGCCAGGCCAGTTCGTCCACTTCCAGCGGCTTCATCCTCCTAGAATCGCCTCCCTGATATTTCATTATAATTGCCGGCCACGACTATGCCAAACCACCCCGCGGGGGGCCACCTTTTAGATCGGCAGCGTGCGCACGCGGATCTGGCCCTCCCGAACAGAGACGAGCGCCCCTCACTTTCCCTCTTCAACCAATTCAAAGACCTGCTCTTCATGTCGCCGCAGCATCGACCACCTCCACCATCCCAAACCCCTGGCTGTTCTTCGAGCCGAGGCCGGAATCGTACGCCAACAAGAAAAACGGCTCCGGGAGAGCGACCTCGTAGATCCCGGTCCAAGCCTTGATCACCGTTTCACGGTACTTTACGATCCGCAGATCTTGCTTTCCCACCCGGACGGGCCGGATATGGGCCCCACCCAAACTTGCCAGCTGTTTCTCACCCCAGCCCAGCGCCTGGGCCTTACGCCGAAGGCTGGCCAAAAGTTGCTCCTCCCAGTCTTTCTCCATTGGGGTGTAGTAGTACGTCTTCTTGCGGCCATCGCCCCCAATTAGCGTGCTGTAAACGGTGATCGGCGAAAGCGTCCTTACCAAAACTGGCCCACCGATCTTCGGCGTCTCCTCCACCTCCACCCGGAGTAGCTCGCACCGTTCTTTTCCTAGCCATACCACCTCCTCCATGAGAAGATGTTTTACCAGCGACTCCAAAATCTGTTCGTGGACGGAACCAATGTGCACCTGCACCGGCCCAGTGAACTCAATTCTCTCCCCTTCAATACGATATTTCCCAAGGAGGCGGCTGAAGGTGAAGAACCGAAATCGCCTTTTTCCTAACGGCACCCCCTCATTGTGAACCCAATCGGAGATAGCCCGATCAAGGTTGCGATAAATGAAGCCTTGGATCTCACTGTTGTAGTGGAGGGGGAGGCGAAGCCGTTCAGAGCACGGTTCAAACTCCAGTTTTACCCTCATCGCGCGGCACCATGAATACCCCGCTTGCCAGGTTTCGAAAACATTCTACCTTCTCTTGCTTCCTCTGGCAAGTCAGCGAAGCTGCAGCATGACATCCGCCCGGTGATCCTCGAAGTGCTTACAGCCATGCACATCACCACGCGATCGCCGGCGATGGCATCGTCCAACCTCGCCACCTCGGCCTGGGAGTACACGCGTGCATTACAGGATACATGGTGTACATTTCGTGTGTTTATTTCGTGTCTTTCCGGTACTCGATGCCACTGGTGTCAGGGCCTGCACCGGACGGGGATGGGGAGAAGTTCCGGCCCAGGGCACCGCAGAAGTCGGGCACGGTTCGCCTGTGAAGCCCGCGTTGCTCTCACGTCCACTTTGGGGCCACGTTAGCACGGGTGGAGCACGTGGGGTCAACAATCTCCTGCGGTCCCGAACGCGGCTTCGCTCTGCCCTACAGGTAGCGCAACGCCTCCCGGGCCACCGAGGCCCGGTCCTCATCGTCGAGCCACCGCCTGAGCTCGCTTGCGGTCGGATCCGGACACGCCTGGCCGAGCCGGGCCAGCGCCCGCACCACCGCCCCGCGCACGTACCGCCGCTCGTCCAAGCTCAACCGCCGAAGCAGGATCAACGCCTTGCGCGCCCGCGCCTCCACCCCGGGGCCGGTGAGGGCCATCGCCACGTGCCAGAGGACCTGCTCGTCATGGGACGCCGACCAATACGTGAGCTGTTCGAACGTGTCGTCCGGGTACACGGGGAAGAACGTATGGGCCAACACCCCTGGGCCGAGGGCGTTGCGCACCTCCGTGGTCCGGTCCGAAAGCAGCGGTTCGAGCAACTTGAGGAGCGGGCCCGCCCAGTCCAGGCGCACCGGATCGGCCGCCGCCGCCGCGGCCAGGACCACCGCCCGCCGCACCAGCGGGTCGGGGTCGCCCCGCCACGTCCCGAGGATGGGGTAGACCGCGGCAAACCGCTGGGCAAGAAGCGCCCCCAGGGCGTGCACCGCCGTCTCCCGCACGAACCGATCCTCGTCGCTCGCTAGGGTGCGCAGGCGGTCCACCGCCTGGTCCGGCTGAGAGGCGTGGGCGAGCACGGCGGCCGCCAGACGCCGGGCCTCGGCCGGGCCGGCGGTCAGCCGGTCGGCCCAGGCCACCGCCCCTTCCTCCGCAAGCTGGACGACGAGGCGCTGCCTGGCCGCGCCGCCACGGCGCCACGCCTCGGCCAGCGTTTCCACATCCGCAGCCGGTTCCCCGCTCATGGTGCGCAGCATACCCGTAGCGCCCGCCCGCCGTCAAACGTGAAACCCCACGCCTCCGACGCGGAGCCGGCCGGAACGCCTCCTTTGCCCATGGGCTACAATGGACCGAGGAGGGAACCATGCGCAAGCGTGCTGTGCTGTGGGGGATGGCGGTTCTGGTCGCGTTCGCGGCCATGGCCCAGGCCCCGGTCGCCCGTCCCAGCTTGGGGGTGGGCACGCAGTTCACCCTGCCCGCGGTGTTCGGGATCTCGATTCGTTACTGGGCCACCCCGGACCGCGGCTTCGAGGGAGATCTGTTCCTGGTTGCGTTCGACGGGCAGCCGTACGGGATGGCCGCTGCCCGAGCCTTGGCCCGGATCGCGACCATCGAGTCGGCGAGCTTCTACGTGGCCGGTGGGGCGTCGCTCCTGTTCCCGGACGAGAACTTGCTCGCCCACCTGTGCGGGGGGATCGAGCTCTCCCTCCCGTTCGCCCCATCCCTGGCCCTGAACACCGAGTTCGGCTTGACCTGGGCGCGGGATGGCGGATTGGGGATGGCGTTCGGCACCGGGATCCACTTCTACTTCGGCCTCTGATCGGAAAGGGAGCGAACCGTGGACGGAGGCTTCTGGCCTAAACCGTACAAGATCAAGGTAGTGGAGCCGATCCGCCTCCCCCCACGGGAGGAACGGGAGAAGAAGCTCGAGGAAGCAGGGTATAACGTGTTCCACCTTGCCAGCTCCGACGTGTACGTGGACCTCCTCACCGACTCCGGCACCGGGGCGATGTCTCAAGCCCAATGGGCGGCGCTGATGGAGGGGGACGAGGCCTACGCCGGGAGCCGCTCGTTCGCCCAGTTCCAGCAAACGGTCCAGGACATCACCGGGATGCCCTACGTCCTCCCCACCCACCAGGGGCGGGGGGCGGAGCACGTCTTCTTCTCCACACTGCTTCAACCCGGGGACGTGGTCCCGAGCAACGCCCACTTCGACACCACCCGGGCCCATGTCCTCTCGGGCGGGGGGAAGCCGGTGGACCTCCCGATCCCGGAGGCGTTCGATCCCGAGGCCGACCACCCGTTCAAGGGGGACATGGACCTCGCCGCCCTGAAGGCGCTCCTCCGCGACCCGCCAGGGCGGATCCCGGTGGTGATGCTCACCGTGACCAACAACACCACCGCCGGACAGCCGGTGTCCATGAAAAACGTCCGCGCGGTGGCCGAACTCGCCCATACCCACGGGATTCCGTTGTTTCTCGACGCCTGCCGCTACGCGGAGAACTGCTACCTCGTGCGGGAGCGCGAGCCCGGCTACCAGGAGAAGGAGCCGCGGGCCATCGCCCGGGAGCTCTTCGCATACGCCGACGGGTGCCTGATGTCGGCCAAGAAGGACGCCATCGCCAACATCGGCGGGTTTTTGGCGATGCGGGATAAAGCCCTCTACGTTCGGTGCCGGGAGCGGCTGATCCTGGTGGAGGGGTTCCCCACCTACGGCGGCCTGGCCGGGCGGGATTTGGCGGCGATCGCGGTGGGGCTCGACGAGGCGCTGGATCTTGCGTACCTGCGGGACCGGGTGGCTCAAGTGCGGTGGCTCGCCGAGCGCCTGCGGGAGATCGGGATCCCGGTGTACTGGCCGCCGGGCGGACACGCGGTGTACGTGGACGCTGCTCGCCTCCTCCCGCACATCCCCAAGGAGGCGTTCCCCGGCCAGGCCCTGGTGTGCGCCCTGTACGTCGAGGGCGGGGTGCGGGCGGTGGAGGTGGGGTCGGCGATGCTCGGGGAGAGCGCGAAGCTCGAGCTCGTGCGGTTGGCAGTGCCCCGGCGGGTCTACACCCAGGAGCACCTCCAGGCGGTGGTGGAGGCGTTCGCGCGGATTCGGGATGGGGCCCGAGCGATCCGCGGCCTGCGCCTGGTGGAGGGCGGGGGGCCGCTCAGGCACTTCGTGGCCCGGTTCGTCCCGGGAGTCTAGGGGGTGGAACATGGACCTAGATAAGATCGAGGCCGGGGTCCGGCTGATCTTGGAAGGCCTGGGGGAAGGCTTGCTCTCCCCGGAGATGCGCGCCCATACCCCGCGCCGGGTGGCGGAGATGCTCGTCGAGCTGTGCGCCGGGCTGGGAAAAGACCCGGCGACGGAGATCGAGGTCCTCTTTCAGGAGCCCTACGACGAAATGGTGGTCTTACGGGACATCCCGTTCCACTCCCTGTGCGAGCACCACCTGCTGCCGTTCCTGGGCCGGGCCAGCATCGCCTACTTGCCCAAGGGCGGGCGGATCGTGGGGGCAGGAAAGCTTGCCCGGGTGCTCGAGGTGGCCGCGGCCCGGCCGCAGCTCCAGGAGCGGCTCACGTCCGAGGTCGCCGATGCCCTGATGGAAAAGCTCCACGCCCATGGGGTCCTCGTGTACGTGGAAGCGGAGCACCTCTGCCTGACCCTGCGCGAGGCGCGGGCCGAGGGAAGCGTGCTCGCCACCTCCGCCATCCGCGGGATCTTCCGCACCGATCCTGCGGCCCGGGCTGAAGCCCTGGCCCTCATTCGCCGAGCATCCAGCTAGCGATCCGCGGATCGTCCTTGGCGAGCGGGATCACCGAGAGCGTGCGGGTTTCTCTATCGCGGACGAGGGTGACCCGCACCGGCTCCCCGGGGCGGGCGTCGCTGTACCTTGCCGCGAGCTGCGCGGCCAGGACGAGCTCCTCTTCGGTAGGCGCCCCCTCCACCACCGCCACTGGCCCGGGCACGTCGGGGAGCGACAGCATCCACCGCCCCGCCGCGAACTTGGAAAGGATCTCGTTGTCCATCTCGTCACGCCCGACGACGACCTTGACCGCGGGGGAGAGCCGGAAGTGCCGCCCGTGGCGGAGGAGGGCGAACTCGTCGGCGGTCAGTTCCGGGCCGCGGGTCCGGAACGCGTCCTTGACCCGGGCCGCGTAGACCTTCTCGAGGAGCAGGCAACATCCCCCGGACGGTTGGACGAACTGGGTGATCCCCCACTCTCGGGCCAGGGCGAGTTGGCGCCGGCGGGAGCGGCCCTGGATGTCCAGCCAGTCCTCCCGGCGGACCCAGCCCATCCGCTCGGGGAGGGTCGGGCCGAGGAGCCGGCCCGAGAGGGGCCGGACTAGTCTTTCCCCGAGCCCGGACTCCGCGGCCACGAGGTCGAGGGCCCGGCGGTGCTGGGACATCGGGCGCTGCCCAAGGACCTCTCCGGTGACCACGAACGCCGCCCCCTCCGCGGCCATGACCTCGCCCGCCTTCCGCACCATGAAGATGCGGCAATCGATGCACGGGTTCATCCTCGAGCCATAGCCGTGCCGGGGATGGCGGACCACGTCCAGGTACTCGCGGGACACATCGAGGAGCCGGATCGGGATGCCGAGCGCCTGTCCGGTGGCGAGCACGGTGTCGCACCGGCCCTGGCCGGTGCAGAACCCGGTGGCCAGGTTCACCCCGACCACCCCGAACCCGAGGCGCAGGGTGAGGGCCGCTGCCAGTGCCGAATCCAGCCCACCGGAGAGGAGGGCGATCGCCCGGACGTCTTCCACCATCGCCGGGTATCATAGGAGATGAACGTGGGTTCCCTCCACCGGATCTCCACCGGGGCTGCACGCCCCCTGCAAACCGGAAGTGCTAGGGTGTACCCAGTTCAGGAGGTGAAGCGCGCATGAGGAAGGTCACAGCCGTTTCGGTGTTGATGCTCGTGGTGGCGGTGCTCGCCCTGGGTCAGAACGTTCAACAGGCGATCACCACCTCCGGCCAGGCGGCGGTCAAGGCGGCCATCGCCCGGGTCGCCCCGGCGGTGGTGAAGATCGAGGCCGCGAAAAGGGTCACGAGTTGGTGGGACCAGATCTTCCAAGATCCGTTCTTCCGGCGCTTCTTCGACGTGCCCCCTCTCGGGGAGCGCGAGGTGACCTCGCTCGGGTCGGGGTTCGTGGTGGAGCACGGGGGAAAGCGCTACGTCCTGACCAACGCCCACGTGGTGGAAGGGGCGGACTCGATCCGGGTGAGCGCCCAGACGGGGAAGATCCTCCCGGCGAAGGTGGTGGGCACGGACAGTTGGTTGGACCTGGCGGTGATCGCCGTGGAGGACGCCGCGGACCTGCCCGCCGCCCCGCTCGGGGACTCCGACGCCCTGGAGATCGGGGATTGGGTGATCGCCATTGGGAACCCGTTGGGGTTCTCGCACACGGTGACCCTGGGCATTGTCTCCGCCCTTAACCGGGACGTGCCTCGGCCGGACGGGTCCGGGTACTACCGGCGCATGATCCAGACCGACGCCGCCATCAACCCCGGCAACTCCGGGGGCCCCCTGGTGAACGCGTACGGCGAGGTGGTGGGGATGAACACCATCATCGCCCGCAGCACCGACAGTGGGGTGGCGGTGGAGGGGATCAACTTCGCCGTGCCGATCAACGAGATCAAGCAGGTGCTCGCCCAGATGATCGGGGAGGGCAAGGTGACCCGGGCCTGGCTCGGGGTGTACATCCAGGACCTGATCCCGGGCATGGAGCGCCAGTTCGGCGTGGCCCCCGGACAGGGGGTGCTGGTAGCGGATGTCGTCTCCGGTTCCCCGGCGGAGGCGGCTGGGATCCGGCGCGGGGACGTGATCGTGTCCGTGGCTGGGCGTAAAGTGGGGTCTGCCGATGCCCTGCAGGCGGAGATCATGTACCGCCGAGTTGGGGAGACGGTGGAGATCGGGCTCGTGCGGGATGGCCGACCGCTCGCCCTCACCGTGACCCTGGGGGCGCGGCCGGATGAGGGGACGGTATCCCCGCCCAGCCCGGCCCCCGGGGCGCCCAAGTTCGGGCTGACGGTTCAGGACATCACCCCGGACGTGGCCACACAGTTCGGGCTCACCCGGGTCGCGGGCGGGGTCATCGTGATCGCGGTGGCTCCCGGATCCCCAGGCCACATGGCCGGGATCAGAGCCGGGGACGTGATCGTGGAGGTAGACCGGCGGCCGGTGAAGTCGGTGGAGGACTGGAATCGAATCGTGGCCGATCTGCCCGACTCGGGGGTCCTGCTCACCGTGCAGCGGGGGGGACGGACCCTGTTCCTCTTGGTACAATAGCGATGTAGGTCGGAGAGTAGCGCAGCCTGGTCAGCGCGCATGGTTCGGGACCATGAGGTCGGCGGTTCGAATCCGCCCTCTCCGACCAGGTGGGGCCCACGATGGGCCCCTTTGTGTTGCCATTGAGATTCCCTTGGGGGTGGGCGATGAAGGTGTACATCAGCGCCGACATAGAGGGCGTGACCGGGGTCACCCACTGGGACGAGACCGAGCGAAGTAAGCCCGACTACGGCCTCGCTCAGGAGCAGATGACGGCCGAGGTGGCCGCCGCCTGCGCGGGGGCCAAGGAGGCCGGGGCCACGGAGATCTGGGTCAAGGACGCCCATGATACGGGGCGGAACCTGATCCCCGGGAAGTTTCCCTCGGAGGTCAAGCTCGTCCGGGGGTGGAGCGGCCATCCGTTCTCCATGGTCCAGGAGCTGGACGCGACGTTTGCTGCCCTGGTCATGATCGGCTACCATGCCCGGGCCGGTTCGGCGGCGAGCCCGCTTGCCCATACCATGTCCGGCGGTGTGGCCTACATCCGGATCAACGACCTGTACGCCTCGGAGTTCCTCCTCCACGGATATGCGGCGGCGCTCCGGGGGGTGCCGGTGGCGTTCGTGTCCGGGGACGCCGGGCTGTGCGAGGAGGTCCGGGGCGTGAACCCCCGCATCCCCACCCTAGCGGTGAAGTGGGGCGTGGGCCAGTCCACGGTGAGCATCCACCCCGAGCGGGCGGTGCAGGAAATCCGGGACGGGGTTCGGCGCGCCCTGCAGGGCACGCTTGACCAGTGCCGCCTTTCCCTGCCGCCGCGCTTTGTGGTGGAGATCGGGTACAAGGACCACACCAAGGCCTACCGGGCCGGGTTCTACCCCGGGGCGCGGTTGCAGGGCTCACACCGTGTGGAGTTCGAAACCGATGATTACCTGGAGGTGCTGCGGTTCCTCCTGTTCGTGGTCTGAGCCCCGACCCATCCCATGCCGTCGTTGCCGTTGACGAGGGGGGCTGTGATGCATAGAATCCCCAAGCGAACCGGATCTAAGCGGGTATAGCTCAATGGCAGAGCGCTGGCCTTCCAAGCCGGCGACGCGGGTTCGATTCCCGCTACCCGCTAAGAGGGCAGTCGCAAGTCGGCAAGTCAGAAGTCGTGGGGGTTGGGACTTGGGATTGTGTTTCTGCGCCCGTAGCTCAGTTGGACCAGAGCGGCGGCCTTCTAAGCCGCAGGCCGGGGGTTCGAGTCCTCCCGGGCGCGCCAGGACAAGGCGGTTCGTGGGGTGAAGGAGTTCGTCGATCGTGACGAATCCCCACGGGACGGGAGGATCTTGTGGTCCCGAGGCCTTGGCGAGGTTTGGACAGGATCCCCACAAGATCGTAAGATCGTGTGGGGTGTCTCATGGGGAGCGTAGCTCAGTGGCAGAGCACCGCGCTGTGGCCGCGGTGGTCGCGGGTTCAAATCCCGTCGCTCCTCCCAGCTCCGCGAACCGTTATCCGTGACGGGTTAATCCGTTGTTTGTGAAATCACGGTTCACGGATAACGGGTCACGGATTGCGCCCGTAGCTCAATTGGACCAGAGCATCGGCCTTCGGAGCCGAGGGTTGGGGGTTCAAGTCCTCCCGGGCGCATTTTTTTAGGGGGTGAGCGGTGGAGAGGTGGTTTTTGATAGCGGTCCTAGTGGTAATCGCCGGGCTCCTTGGGGCCATGCTCTGGGTCCTTTTTGGCCTGGCCGAGCGGGGGATCCCCGTGCAGTTTGGGGGTGAAGTGGCCCTCAAGGAGCCGGTGGGGGTGAGCGTGATGCAGGTGGAGGTGGTCCTGCCCGAGCCCTTGGCGGTGGAACTCGTTCAGCCGGTGACGGCAGTGATCCCCGGGCCTCTCGCGGTGGAAGCCAGCCCCGGGGGGATGGAGGTGCGGGCTAGCCTTGCCGCCCTCACCTGCCCCCGCTGCGGGGAGGGGCCGCTCGTCCCGGTACGCTGGAACCTCCTCACCGGCGAGATCACCTGGCGGTGCCTTCGCTGCGGCTACACCGCCCCTTGACCAATTAAGCCGGGGCGGTAAGCTATCGAACGAACGTTCGTTATGAACACCGCCGTGTTGGCCGAGCGGATCGTGGAAGCGGGCAAGCGCCTGTTCGCCGAACAGGGCTTCCACGCCACCGGCATGCGCGCCATCGCCCGTGCCGCCGGAGTGTCCATCGGCGCCATTTACCACTACTTCGCGTCCAAGGATGAGATCTTCCTCGCCGTGCTACGCCAGGAGTACGAGCGCCGCCTTCAGGAGGCCCGGGCTCTGTGGGAACAGGGGCTCCCGGCCTCGGAGATCATCCGCCGGGTAGTGGAGCTGCACTTCGCCACCCTCGCCGGCCATAAGGAGTCCGTCCAGCTCCTCAGCCGGGCGTGGGCCCCGGAGACGCCCGCCCTGCGGGCCCAGGTCCAGGCCCTGCGCGAGGAGTACGCGGCGTACATCGCCAAGTTCCTGGAGGAAGGGATGGAGGCCGGACAGATCCGGCGTTCTCATCCCCTGCTCACCGCCTACGCTCTCCTGGGGTTGGTGGAGGCGGTGACCGGGCGGGCGTTGGCAGAAGACGAGGTGGCCCGGGAGTTGCTCGAGGTAGGGCCGACGGAGCTTGCGGACATGGCCTGGCGGGCCCTGCGGCCCAAATAGGAGGGAAGGATGCGGAAGCTCATGGCGGTAGCGCTGGCGGCGGCCCTGGGGTGCACTGCCCTGGCCCAGGTACGGGTCCTCATCGTGGACGAGACCCTGGGGTTTCACGAGTCCATGCGCCTGGAGGCCCTGGCCCGGGCCCTCCGGCCCGCCGGCTTCCAGCTCCGGGCGGTGTCCTCCTTCCCTAAGGAGCCCTGGACCGGCGAGCCTTTTCACTTCGTAATCTTTCTCCCCGCCCAGGGGCCGTACATCTGGCTCTGCTCCCCCGGTCCTGCCCTTCCCGAGCCCCTCCGCCAGGCGGAATCCGGCCTTCGTCTGGCCCTGGAGAAGGCGTTCAGCGGGGTCCGGACCGTGCGGGGCTGGGACGAGGACCTCCTCCCGGTGATCCTCTCGTTCTACTTCCTCTGGCAGGGGTATCTCCCCGGAGGCGGCCGATGAGCCGAATCGCCCGGTGGATCGCCCACCACCCTTCTTGGGTCCTCGGGGCCATCGGCCTGGTCACCCTGGTCTTCGCCGTGTTCCTCCCCCGGATCGGCTTCCAGGCCGACTACTCCAAGATGCTCCCCGCCGGGGATCCGGTGGTGGCCCAGTACGACCGGACCCGAGACCTCTTCGGCGGGCAGTCCCTGTTCATGTTGGCGATGGCCGCCGAGGACGGCGGCACCCTGTTCGACCTCCC
>JACIWI010000076.1 GCA_014361055.1 Candidatus Bipolaricaulota bacterium | reverse complement strand
CAGTCACCTTTGAGGTGACTGTCACCTTATGTCACCTTAAACCAACTCCACAACCTTCGCCCCGGCCCGGATCTGGTCGGCGGAGAGGTTGTAGATGGCGTCGTAGAGGGCCACCTTGAAACTGCCGGGGCCGTGGGCGACGGCCGCCGCCAGTTCCGCTGCCAACCCGAAGCAGGCCAGCGCGGCCAGCGCGGCCAATGTGAAGTCCCGCTCCACCGCGGCGAAGGCGGCGATCATCGTCGTCGCCGAGCAGCCGGTGCCGGTGATGGTCTTCAGCATCGGGTGGCCGTTGTCCACCCCGAAGACGCGCGTCCCGTCGGTGACGATATCGCGCGGGCCGGTGATGGCGACGGTCGTCCCGTAGCGGAGGGCCAGCGCCTTCGCCACCTCCACCGGGTCGTCCACCTCCACCACCGTCTCCACCCCCTTCACGACGCCGCCCATGCCGGTGAGCGCGCCGATCTCCCCGGAGTTGCCCCGGACGACGGCGATCCGGAGTTCCTCCAGCAGGCGGCGGTTGCTCTCCGTCCGCAGGGTCGTCGCCCCCGCCCCGACGGGGTCCAGGACGACGGGGATCCCCAGTTCGTTGGCCCGCTTCCCGGCGATGAGCATGGACTCCACCCAGTCGGGGGTGAGGGTGCCGGGGTTGAGGACCAGCGCGCCGGCGGCAGCGACCATCTCCGCCACCTCCTCCCGCGCGTGGGCCATCACCGGCAGCCCGCCGATGTGGAGCGTGACGTTGGCCGTGTCGTTCATCACGACGAAGTTGGTGATGTGGTGGATGAGCGGGCGCTGCTGGCGTACCCGCTCCCGCAGTTCGGCGATCCGTTCGCTGAGCATCGTGACCTCCGTGGTTCGTGAGATTCACCGCAGAGAGCGCAGAGGGCGCAGAGTGTTCGGTTTTTCACTTGACTAAGGGAAATCTGCGCTTGTCCGCGTTCATCCGCGTCCTATTTTGCCAGACGGCCGAGGGCCCAGTAGACGAGCAGCGCCAGCAGGAAGGACGGGACCGAGGCCCCCAGCCAGGGGAGACGGCTGGCGATGAGGTGATAGGCCGTGACGCCCACGGCCCAGGCCAGG
>JACIWI010000075.1 GCA_014361055.1 Candidatus Bipolaricaulota bacterium | reverse complement strand
GGCCACCCGCTGAGGCTGGGTGGCCGCTTGGCCTAGCATGCCTCGCCCGGCTGGGGATCCGGCCTGCCGCCTTCCCCATCGGGGCAAGCCGGCCCAAAAAGTTTGGGCTAGATCACGATCTTAACCTCCCCGGCCTAGGGGCTGAACCAACGGGTCCAGGAGTGCCTGAGGGCCCGGCTCTCCCGGGCGAGAAGCCTCGCGAGCTTGTGGGGATCATGCTTCACCGTGGCCTTGCCCTCCAGCTCCACCACCTGGAGGAGCGGGGCCCGGATCACCCGAAGGCCAAACGTCTTCGCCCCTTTGAGGTCGTCCCGCACCGGCTCGCTCCCTTCCGCTCTGTACCGGGCCAAGATCTCCGGAGGCGGGGGTGCGCTGTTCACCACCACCGCGTGGAACCGACGCAGGTCCACGTACTCGGCCAGGGCCTTCAGGTGATCGCTTGCCGTGTACCCGTCCGTCTCCCCGGGCTCGGTCATCAGGTTCATGATGATCATCTTCTCCGCCCGGGCCCGGATGATGGCGTCGGCGATCCCGTCCACGAGAAGGTTGGGGATGATGCTCGTATGGAGGCTTCCCGGCCCGAGCAGGATCAGGTCGGCGTCGGCGATCGCGGACAGGGCCCGCTCGTACGCTTTGGCCGGGTGGGACAGCCACACCCGACGGATGGCTGCGGGGTCGGCGACGATCTCCGCCTCCCCGGCCACCTCCCGGCCGTCGGCGAGCTCGGCCACGAGGTCCGTCCGGTCCAGGGTGGACGGGACCACTTGCCCGCGCACGGACAGGAAACGGCTCGCCTCCTCCACCGCCCGGTCGAACCCGCCCACCGCCTGCTCCATCCCAGCGAGGAGGATGTTCCCCAGCGAGTGCCCGGCCAACCCTTCGCCGGATTGGAACCGGTACTGCATGAACTTGGCCATCCTTTCTTCGTCCTCGGCCAGGGCGAGGAGGCAGTTGCGCACGTCCCCAGGGGGGAGGACATCGAGCTCCATCCGGAGGCGGCCGGAGCTGCCGCCGGTGTCCATCATCGTGACCACCGCGGTGAGGTTGGCGGTGTACGCCTTGACGCCGCGGAGCAGGGTCGACAGCCCGGTCCCCCCGCCCACCGCCACCACGTGCGGGGCGGCGCGGAGGATCCGGCCCTGGTAGAGGGCCTCGGCCAACGATCCCCCGCGATGTGGGGAAACGGCATGCAGGATTGCCCGTACGGCCAACGCCGTCCCCAGCACCGCTCCGGCCAGCCCGAGGGCGACCACCGCCGCCCCGAACACCGGCCGCCACAAAAACGGGAAGTGCCGCAGGAGCGCAGTGTAGAGGCCGCGCATCCCTTCTTCGCCAACCAGGCATAGGGCGCCGAACGCGACGAGGGCGATCGACCCCAAAGCCAAAAAAAACCAACGCTTGACCCCCATCCCGGGGAGGAACAGCTTCAAAAACGACGGGACCTTCACGACCACTCCACGCGAACGCCCGGGCCGAGCTTGATCAGGTCCCGCACGAGCTCCGGACACGGTTGTACCGCGTACCGCCGGCCGGCGATCACGGTCAGGCTCTGATCCCCGTCCTGGAGCTCAACCCAGGTCGGCACCGGACCGGGGTGGTCGGAAAGCACCGCCGCCAACCTGGATACCGCGGATGGAGTCGCCAGATCCACCGGGAGCCGGATCAGGCACTGGGCAGGCCCATTCTTCTCCGATCCGGCCAGGGGCTCGATCTCCAGGGCGAGAAGCCGCCGCGCCCCGTTACGCTCCGACCACCGCACCCGCAGGAGGGCCAGGGCGTCCGCCTTGAGCCACTCCGCCGCCGCCTCGTACAGCTTGGGGCGGATCACCACCTCCACCTCGCCGGTCTTGTCCTCGAGGGCTAGAAACGCCATCCGCCCTTCTTGGGTCCCCACGGCCTTGATCGCCTTGACCCGCCCGGCCACGGTGAACGTGGCGGTGTGGGCCGGGGCCTCGGCCATGGGCACCGCCCCCCGCGCGGCGAGCCGCTCCGCGTGCTCGTCCAGGGGATGCCCGGAGAGATAAAGCCCGAGGAGCTCCTTCTCGAACTGGAGCAGGGTCTCCCGCGGGAACTCCGATGTGTCCACCGGAAGCTTGGGGACGAGCTCCTCGGTGTCGAAGAACGACTGCTGGCCAGTGACCCGCTCGCGGCGGGAGAGTTGGCTCAACCGCAGCCCCTCGTCCACCAGGGCCATCAGGGCCTTGCGGGGCAGGCCAAACCGGTCCATCGCCCCGGCCTTGATCAGGCACTCCACCGTCTCCCGGTTCACCCGCTCCGGGTCGATCCGTTGGCAGAAATCGAAGAAGCCCTTGAACCCCGAGCCACGCACGGCGAGGATCGACTCCACCGCCCCTTCCCCGACGTGCTTGATCGCCCCCAACCCGAACCGGATCTTGCCCTCCCCGACTGGGGTGAACCCCACCGCCGACTCGTTCACATCCGGCGGCAGGACCTCGATTCCCATCCCCCGGCACTCCTCGATGTAGGCCGCGATCTTGTCCGTGTTCTCCTGCACCGAGCTCAACAGGGCGGCCATGAAGTCCGTGGGGTAATGGGCCTTGAAATAGGCGGTCCAATAAGTGATGAACGCGTACGCCGCGGCGTGAGCCTTGGCGAACCCGTAGCGCGCGAACTTCTCGATGTCGGCGAAGATCGCCCGCGCCTCGTCTTCGGAAAGGCCGCTTTTGACGCATCCGGCCACGAAGCGGGCCTCCATCTCCGCCATCACTTCGGGCTTCTTCTTGCCCATCGCCTTGCGCAGGAGGTCGGCCTCGGCGAGGGTGAACCCGGCGAGCTTCTGGGCCATGAGCATGACCTGGTCTTGGTAGATGGGAAGGCCGTACGTCTCCTCGAGGATCTCCCGCACTGCGTCGTGGGGGTAGGTCACCGATTGCCGCCCGTGCTTGCGCTCGATGTAGTCGTCCACCATCCCCGACTCCAAGGGGCCGGGACGGTACAACGCCAGGATGGCGATGAGGTCCCGGAACTCCGATGGGGCAAGCCTCCGGATCAGGGCCCGCATCCCCGCCGATTCCAGTTGAAACACCCCAGTGGTGTGGCCGGAGCGGATGAGCTCATACGTGGCCGGATCATCGAGCGGGATCCGCGAGAGGTCCACCTCCACCCCCACGCGCTCCCACACCAAGCGGCCCACATCGTCAAGCAGGGTAAGGTTCCTGAGGCCGAGGAAGTCCATCTTGAGGAGCCCGAGCGCCTCCAGGTCGTGCATGTCGAACTGGGTCACGAACTGGCCGTCGGTGAGACGCAGCAAGGGCACATACCGCTCCAACGGCTCGGGGGCGATCACCACCCCCGCGGCGTGGGTGGACGCGTTGCGCAGGAGCCCCTCCAGCCGCTGGGCGATGGCAAACAGCTTCCCCACCTCCTCGTCATTCTCGATCATCGCCCGCAGGGCCGAGATCTGCTCCAGGGCCTGGGGGAGGGGCATCCCGAATGGGACGAGCTTCGCGATCCGATCCGCCTTCTCGTAGGGGAGCCCGAGCACCCTCGCCACGTCCCGCACCACCGACCGGGACGCCATCCGGTCGAAGGTGGCGATCTGGGCCAGGTGATCCCGACCGTAGCGGTCGGCGGCGTAGCGGATCACCTCGTCCCGTCCCCGCACGCAGAAGTCGATGTCGATGTCGGGGAGGCTGATCCGGTCCGGATTCAGGAACCGCTCGAACAGGAGGCCAAACCGGAGGGGATCGACGTCGGTGATGCCGAGGACATAGGCAACCAGCGACCCCGCCGCCGATCCCCGCCCCGGCCCCACCGGGATCTTTCGCCGCCGCGCGTAACCCACGAAGTCGGCCACGATGAGGAAGTACGGGGCGAGGTCCATCCTTCCGATGACGGAGAGCTCATACTCCAGGCGCTCACGGACCTTGTCGGGAAGGGGATCTCCGAACCGGGCCACGGCCCCGGCCCAGGCACGGCTCTCCAGCTCGGCCTGCGGAGAACCCGCGGCGTCCGGAAACCTGGGGAGTAAGTGTCGACCGAACTGCAACTTAAGCTCACACGCCTCGGCGATGGCCAGGGTCGCGTCCACCGCCTGGGGGACCTCGCGGAACCGGGTCCGCACCTCCTCCTCGGTGAGGAAGTGGTAACCGTCGCCGTCGAAGCTGCGGGCGTCCGGGGTCCCCAGGCGCTTGCCCCCCTGGATGTTGATCAGCACCTGGTGAGGCTCGCGATCGTCCGGGGACAGGTAGTGGACGTCGGCCGTGGCCACCACCGGCAGGCCAAGCCGGCGGGCCAGGGCGAGCTCCTGGGCGATGAGCGTCCGGCTGCGGTCAAGGCCATGGTCCTGAAGCTCCAGGTAGAACCGGCCGGGGAAGATCTCGCTCAACCGCCCGGCGGCGTGGGCCGCCTCGTCCACACGGCCCTGGAGGAGGAGCTTTTGCACCTCGCCCGACTCGCAGGCGGACAGGACGACCAGCCCATCCGCGTGCTCCGCCAGGAGCGGGAGGTCCACCCGCGGCTTGTAGTAGAACCCCTCGGTGTGGGCGCGGTTCACCAGCACAACCAAGTTCTGCCATCCGGTGGCGTCCATGGCCAGGGCCACGAGGTGGTACGGGGAGCGGCCGAGCGCGGTTTCCCGCGAGTGGCGCGAATCCGGGGCCACGTAGAGCTCGCAGCCAAGGAGCGGTTTGATCCCGGCGTCTAGGCAGGCCCGGTAGAACTTGATCGCCCCCGAGAGCACCCCGTGGTCGGTGAGGGCAAGAGCGGGCATCCCCAGCCATTTGGCCTGGGCCACCAGCTCCCGCACCCGGCACGTGGCGTCGAGCAGGGAGTACTCCGAGTGCACGTGCAGGTGCACGAAGGCCATGCTACCTCCGGAGGACGACCACCCGCTCTTCGTTGGGGAACCCCCACTGAAGCTGCTCTCGCGCCTCCCGCTCCACCACCTCGGGCCGTGTGGCCACCGCCAGCTCTTGTTGCAACCGGGCGATCTGCTGGCTCAGCCGCTCCACATCTGCCCGCAGCGCCTGGAGCTCCCCTCCCGTCCGCTGGATGGCCACCCATCGGCTTCCGAACACCCAGCCCAGCCCGCCGATGAGGACCAGCGCCCCCACTGCCGGCAGGAGCCAATTACGCCTCGTACCGCGGCCAAGACGCCATCGGCGGTTCATACGCCTCCTCGATCCTGAGAAGCTCGTTATACTTGGCCACCCGCTCCGAGCGGGATAGCGACCCCGTCTTGATCTGGCCGCACCCGGTGCCCACGGCGAGGTGGGCGATGGACACGTCCTCCGTCTCCCCGGACCGGTGGGACACCACCTGGGCGTAGCCCGCCCCGTGGGCCATGTTCATCGTGTCCAGGGTTTCGGTCACCGTGCCGATCTGGTTGAGCTTGATGAGGATGGCGTTGGCCACCTCCTGGCGGATGCCCTGTTCCAGGCGCTCAGGGTTGGTGACGAAGATGTCGTCCCCCACGAGCTGGATCTTGTCGCCGAGGCGGCGGGTGAGGAGGGCCCATCCCTCCCAGTCCTCTTCGGCAAGACCGTCCTCGATGGACAGGATCGGGTAGCGCTTGACCCATTCTTCGTACAGGTCCACCAGCCCGGCCGCCGGGTGTTCTCCGCCCAGCCGGTAGATCCCCCGCGTGGGGTCGAAGAAGGAGGTGGCGGCGCAATCCAGGGCCAGGGCCACGTCCTTGCCCGGCTCGTAGCCGGCCTCCTCGATCGCCCGCACCAGGAACCGAATGGCCTCCTCGTCCGAGGGGAGGCGGGGGGCGAACCCGCCTTCATCGCCCACCGCCACGGCGTGGCCGGCGGCCTTGAGGAGACGGCGCAGGGTGTGGAACACCTCGGCCCCGTACCGCAGCGCATCGGCGAAGCAGGGCGCCCCCACCGGCACAATCATGAACTCCTGGATGGCGAGGCCGTTGTCGGCGTGCCCCCCCCCGTTGAGCACGTTCATGTGAGGGATCGGCATCAGGCCGTTCCTCGCCCCGGCGATGTACCGGAACAGGGGGAGGCCCAGCGACTCCGCCGCTGCCTTGGCGCAGGCGAGCGACACCCCGAGGATCGCGTTGGCCCCGAGCTTGGACTTGTTGGGGGTGCCATCGAGCTCGATCAAAAGGGCGTCGATCTCCTCCTGCCACAGCGGGTCCATCCCTACGATCTCCGGGGCGATGACCTCGTTCACATTGCGCACCGCCTGCTGCACGCCCTTGCCGAGGTACCGGTCATCTCCGTCCCGGAGCTCGAGGGCCTCGTGGGTCCCGGTGGACGCCCCGGAGGGCACGGCCGCCCGGGCCTCGGTGCCATCGGCGAGGGTGATCTCCACCTCCACCGTGGGGTTGCCGCGAGAGTCCAGGATCTCCCGGGCCCAGACGTCCTCGATGGTGTTCAGTTGAAAACCGTTCATCGGGTCACCTCGCCAGGAGTGTACCGAGAGCGCGGGGAAAAGGCCAAGGAAGGGTGTCCGAGGGAGCAGTCTCCGCGACTACACGCGATGCCCGAACCGGGGATCAAGCGCGTCCCGCAACCCGTCCCCGACGAAGTTGAAGCATAACACGGTAAGGAAGATGAACACGCCCGGGAAGAGCGCAACATAGATACCGTTTGGGTAGTACAAGAACTCCTGGGCCCGAGAGAGCATGTTGCCCCACGACACCGCGGGGGGTTGAATGCCCAGCCCGAGGAAGGAAAGCCCAGACTCGATGAGGATGGCCTCCCCCACCATGAGCGTTGCCTGAACGATCATCACATGGGCGGTATTGGGAAGGAGATATCGGAAGATGATCCGCCGGCGGGAGGCCCCGATCGCCCGCGCTGCCTCGACGAACGCACGCTCGCGAAGGCTTAACACCTCTCCCCGCACGAGGCGGAATGCCCCCATCCAGGAAAGGGCGGTGATCACCACAATGATCACCACGATGCTCTTTGCCCCGCCGAGGATCTCGCTCAATCGGACGGCGAATGAGACCTCTCGACTCGCCAAGAGGCCGGTCAGGATGAGGAGCAACGGGAACTGGGGAATGGACAGCATCGTGTCCACAAACCGGCTGAACACCGCGTCGAGCTTGCCTGCGGCGAACGCCACCGTAGCCCCAAGCAGGCCGCCAAGGAGGGTGGACGCCAGCCCCGCGGCGAATCCCACCAGGAGCGATACCCGCCCCCCGTACAGGACCCGGGTCAGAATGTCCCGCCCGAGGTCATCGGTGCCGAACGGATGCATGCCGCACTTCCAAAAGAGGACGGCGGGGCGCGTGCAATGGCCCAACAGCCGGGCGTCAGTGGGGACGGTGAAGGTGGGGGCGTTGAACTGACGTCGCAGGTTGGTCCGCGAGTACTCGTACGGGGAGATCCACGGGGCAAGGACTGCCCCCAGGACGAGGACCAGGATGACGGTTCCGCCGAGCAGGGCCAGGCGGTGGTTACGGAACCGGCGCCAGGTTAGGTGCCAGGCGCTTTCCCCGTGCGCGATCCGCTGGCCTGCGCGCCGACGCTTCTTCATTACCTCAGTCATAGCGGATCCGCGGGTCGGCCAATGCATAGGCGAGGTCGGCCAGCAGGTTGAACGCGAGGATAAGGAGCGAGATGAACATCAGGGCAACCATGGCCACGTTGAAGTCGTTGGCGATGATCGAGTCGAAGATGGCCCTGCCCATGCCCGGCCAGTTGAACACGGTCTCGGTGAGCACGGCCCCGGAGAACACGGTCGGGATGGCGAGACCAATCAGAGTGATGATCGGAAGGATCGCGTTTCGCAACGCATGCCGGTA
Organism: Candidatus Bipolaricaulota bacterium; assembly: GCA_014361055.1. Lineage (GTDB taxonomy): Bacteria > Bipolaricaulota > Bipolaricaulia > Bipolaricaulales > Bipolaricaulaceae > JACIWI01. The sequence continues at coordinate 11,693 of JACIWI010000075.1, read as the reverse complement.
GGTGATGGTCCGTTCCGCCAAACCCTTGGCCCGCGCGGTGCGCACGTAGTCCAGGTTTAGCACCTCGAGCATTGAGCTGCGCATGAACCGGGTCCAAGACGCCATCTGAAGCGCGGAGAGCGCAGTCACCGGAAGGATCACGTGCCGAACCCGGTCCACGAACTGGGCCCACCCGCCGACGATCCCCGGGGTTTGAACGCTCCCGGCCGGCAGAACGCGTAACCAGACGGCGAACAGGTAGATCAGCATGATCCCCAGCCAGAAAATCGGAACCGAGACCCCGATGAAGTTGACAAACGTGATCGCGTAGTCGAGCACGCTGTGTTGGCGCAGTGCGGAAAAAACCCCAGCAGGTACCGCAACCATAAACGCGACGAGGAGCGACAGACCTGAAAGAATAAGGGTGTTCGGCAACCGATAGCGAAAGATGTACTCCGCAGCAGGCATCCCGTATCGGCGGGACGGACCGAAGTCCCCCTGCACGGCACGGCCCAGCCAGTACCAGTAGCGAACATACCAGGGCTTGTCCAGGCCATAGAGCTTGATCAGCCGCTCGTAGTCGGCTTGGGTGAAACCCGGGTTGCCGAAGCGGAGCTCGTCGATCGGGTCGCCGGGCTTGAGAGCGAGAAGGCCGTAGACGATGAGCGAGATCATGAACAGGGTTGGGATGATCTGCAGGACCCGCCGAACGATATAGGCCGTCACCGCATCCTCACCTCAGGAGGAAGAAGGGGTGGGGGCTGGCCCCCACCCCCATTGTCTTTTTACCCGGCCGAGCGAAGCTGCACCGCACCGTGCTGCTTCCAGCCCCACTCCCACGCGTTCCAGAACGGGGTGCGGGTGACGGCCGTGCCCTTGACGTAGTTCACAAGTCCGACCTTGACGGTGAGGATCTCCACCCGCTCATAAAGCGGGACGAACGGGAGCTCCTCGTTGAAGATAACCTGCATCTCTCGGATGATGTGGGCGCGCTGGTCGAGGTCGAACTCGCTCAAGGCCGCGAAGTGCAGGCGGTCATACTCGTCGTTGATCCAACCGGTGACGTTGCTGCCGGCGAACGCGTTCGCCCGGCGCGGCACGTTGTCCCATAGCTCCGGGGTGCGCGGGTCATCGCCCCACAGCTCGCCCGAGAGCTCATCTGCCGGGACTTCGCCCAACCCTCCGGCCGAGGCGAACTCGATGATCCCCGGCCAGGTGCAAGCAGAGCCGCCGTTGACGAACTCGGTGCTAAACAGAACCGAAGCCGGGTAGTTCACGGGCTCAAGCTTGATGCCAACGTCGGACAGGTACTCCTGGAGCAGTTCCTGGGTCCGCACCCGGAACGACGCTGGGGTGGTCGCGTGAGGTAGTCGGAACTCGACCTTGCGGCCGTCCGGAGTGACCCGATCCAGAACCCCGTTTCCGTCGGTGTCCTTCCAGCCAAGCTCGGCCAAGAGCTTGCGGGAGGCCTCGGGGTCGTACGGCCAAGGGTTGAGGTCCGGGTTGAACCCGAAGTCGCCGCGCACCACGAACGAGTTGGAGACGATCGCACCCGGGAACACCGCCTTGGCCAAGGGTTCTCGGTCGATGGCCTGGATGATGGCCTGGCGGGTGCGCGGATCATGGAGCAGGAGATCCCGAGCGATCTGACAGCCTTCATCACCGTAACGAGGGTGACCGAAGTTGTTGAAGTTGAGCTGCTCGATGAACCCGGATGGGGAGACCTCGACCGTGAACACCCCCTGGCCCCGGGAGCGCAGGACCTCGGGATCCTGGCCGGCAAGGCCGATGTCGTCGCTGGCGTCAAGCTCACCGGCGAACAGCGCCGCAAGCAGCGTCGGCTCATGGACGATGAACCGGACGATGACCTCCTTCACGTAGTTCTCCGCCGGACCATACACCTTGGGGTCGAACAGGAAGAAATCCGTCCTGCGAACCCCGCGGATGAACTGGTTCCTCTGCCACTCGGCGAACTTGAACGGGCCACTCCCCACAACCTTGGTCGGATCTCGCCCGCTGGCCGGGTCCGCGCCCAGGAACTTGGCCATGATGATCTCCGCCGCCTTCGCCGGGTTCGCCTCCGCCTCGGCGATCGCCTCGCGGAAGATCGGCTCCCAGATGTGCTTGGGGGCGATGTCGTAGAACCGGGCTAGGCCAATGCGTCCGGTCGGGCTGGCATAGAACAGGTTGGGCTCCTTGTAGACGATGGTGAAGTTCTTGTCGTCCCGAACCTTGATCTCCTCGATGATCGCCGAGAACGTTCGGAACGTCACCGGGATCAACGGGTGGTTCTGGACCTCAAGGGTGAACAGGACATCGGCGGTGGTAATGGGGACCCCGTCCGACCAGAAGGCGTCATCGCGGATCGTCCAGTCCACCTCCTGGCGCACGAAGTTGCCAGCCGCATCGCGGACGATCCGAAGACGGCCGTTGGCCGCGCTGGGGATCTCCGTGGCCAGCCCAGGCAGAAGGTTCCCTTCGGTGTCGAAATAGGTGAGGCCGATGAAGAACAGGGCCATCACGTTCTCTTTCGTGTCGGCTGCACCTTCCCACGGGTTCAGCTGGTCCGGTTCCTGAGTTGCCCCAATGACGATGTTGTTCTGGTCTGGTCCACCCCATACCACGACACCCACCAGAACGACCAACAGAAACACCACACCAATCTTGTGCATCGTCGAACACCTCCTTAACCCTCAAACACCCGTTTGAAACACCTCATCCGAATGGAGGTCGCCAGGTGCCTCCCATCCCACCCCCCTTGCGCTCCGGGAACATGGCCCAGCGCGGGGCCGGAGTCAACGCTAGGGGCATTATAGTAGTTCCCGGCGGGGAGTGAAGAGCTCTGCTTACAGCCTATGTGGGAAACCGGGAACCTCCGCCCCGGGGCTTCCTCATCGTCTTCATTCTCACGCGATGGCTCACCGCCGAGAACGCCCAACCTCCGAGGTTACGCAGAGGGATGGCCAAGGCCAGATCTGAACCCCTAGCCTCGATTTGACCCCGCCTCACGAACGCGGGGCTCTGTGAACCCCGCCCCCTCCGCGGTAAACCGAAGTTCGCCGCGTGGTCACAACGCCTCGCGGGCCAAACCCACACGCGCCGCTTGCGGGACGTTCCTGGCTCCGGCCACCCTGGCACGCTGCAGCTTTCGATCCGCAGTGGACCTGGACCGAAAAAAAGCCCGGCCCAAATGGGCCGGGCCCCGCCCGCCAACCGAAAGCCCTTGGGGTTAGATGCCCTCCAGGGCCCCGATCGTGGTCTGCCACCACACGATCCTGACCACGTCCGTATAGGAGATCGGCATCCCGATCCGGAAGTTCAGGCTGGGCACCAGCGCGCCGGTGTACCCCTCCGGCACCCCCACCACGAGCGGGTTCGTGGGCGGGCTGACCATGAGTTGCCGCAGCCGCACGAATCCCGACGAGCGGTCGAGGTTGCCATCCCCGTCCATGTCCAGGCGCAGGTCCAGATAGATGGACGTGGCCCCAGTGACCTGGAACGCGTACGTCACCCGGTTCGACACCACCGAGCCCTCGAACACCAGCCGCCACCCCTCGGTGGTGGGCTCAGGGATCAGCCCAAGCGGGGATGGACCGGCCTCGGTGGACACCCCCACGAACTGGCCGTCGGTGCGGAGCTCGATCCGGTAAGCGTGCGGGGTGGTCCAAGTGGACGCCCCGTTCACGGTGATCCGCCAGGTGTCGGTGCCCCACACGTAGATCCCGGGGATCCCGAACATGGGGGGCATCCCGGGGATCCCGGTCCACCCCACCGTCACCGGCCGCGTGGTCTGCCCGGTGGCGCCCATGTTGTCCATCACGTACAGGGTCACGTTGTAGGTGCCGGGCAGGGTGTAGGTCCACGTCACGATCGCCCCCGTCCGGTCCACCACCCCGTCCCCGTTCAGGTCCCACTGGTAGGCGATGATGGACCCGTCAGGGTCATAGGACCCGGTGCCGTTGAACGTCACCGATGTCCCCGGAAGCGGGGTCGGAGGCGTGTACGTGAACTGGGCCACCGGCGGCTGGTTGAGCGCCGTCACCGCCAGGGGCTGGGTGATCTGGCCGGTGGCCCCCTGGTTGTCGGTGACCACGAGGCGCACCGTGTACGTGCCGGGAGCGAGGAACTGGTAGTACACCACCTGGCCGGTGGCGTCGAACACGCCGTCGTTCTGGAAGTCCCACTGGTAGCTCGTGATCGTGCCGTCCGGATCGTACGAGCCCGCGCCGTTGAACTGCACCCAGTCCCCGGGTCGGGGCGCGGTCGGGCTATAGGTGAACTGGGCCACCGGCGGCTGGTTTACCGCGAGGGGAGTCAGGGCCACATCGAGGGTGCGGGTCCGCCCGGCGATGATGAACACCCGCGTCGAATAGTCCTGGTAGCCGCTCTTGCGGATGAGGACATCGTGGAATCCGGCGGTGAGGTTGAGGGTCCGCGGTGTCCACCCCCGGAACACCCCATCCACATACAGACGGGCCAGGGAAGGCGTGGTGTTCACCACAAGCGTCCCATAGCCGGGGGCCGCCCCCGACACGATCTCAAAGCTCGTGAAGTCAAACGCTCGCTCCGCCGGCTCCGGCACCAGCCCCTGGATCTGCACCTGGAACTGGAGCGGGTCTGGGCTCAGGATCGGAAACGGGATCTCCACCGAGAACCCGCCGAAGATCCCCGGGATGGGCTGGGTTACAGCCATGATCTGCAGCCACTCCGTGCCTGTGGGCGGATCCACCCTCCATCGGAACGTGCCCGGCCGGGGCAACGTGTGCCGCCCGGCCGGGAAGTAGTTCTGCTGGTCATACTGGTTGGGGAAGATCTGCTGCACCCGGCCGTCGGGCAGGATGTCCCAGATGTAGATGTACGCGGCCCTGTTCACCTCGAAGTTGACCTGAACGTACTCGCCGATCGCATACGCCGGCTTGTCCACCCAAATCCGTACCGTAAGCCCTTCCGGCGTCGGGGGCTCGATGATGATCCCCTGCGGCTCCACCTGGCCCAAGCCAGTGGCGGCCAGGGCCAGCACCAATGCCACAATCCATGCCATCTTCTTCATGCACTACCTCCTTTCCGGTTGCAACACGCGCTCCATGATCTGCGCCAACACTGGCGCCCTAACCGCCGCCAAAAGAGCGTCGATTTCCGGGGCCAACGGCGTACCCGTCCGGGCGAGCTTTCCGAGCTCGCTTTGGACAAACAAAAGCATCCCGTCGTAATCCGTAAAACTCCCCGACACCCCGGTGATGAAGTCCCCGAGGATGCGGGCCACCTCCATCCTGAGCGCGGGGCTGTACGCACCGAGGACGATGAAGGTGGCCGCGCCTAGCCGGGCCCGCAACCGAAGCTCGGAGGCGACGTAGTCCCACCGCTGTGTCTGCATCCCCTTTGCGATCGCTTTGGATGCGGTGATCAACAGGTGATCCATGACCACACCTTGCTCCAGGACCGGGATGAGGATCTGGGTGAGCTGGATGGCGACCTCTACAGGCACCGTGGCCAGCGCTTCGAAGAACGGCTTGGCCACGCGGGGATCAACCGTGCCCTGAGCAAACGCGCCCGGCAGGATGCCGAGCCACGATGCCTTCACCTCGGGCGGCAGGCTCGACCGCTCGAGCCAGTCCAGCACCTGGGCCGGGGAAACCTGTTCCACGATGAGTGGGACCTGGGCCTGGGCGACCGCCCAGGCCCCTACCACGAGGACCGCCACCACGCGACGGATCACGAGCCCCCCCCGATGTACCGCACCGAGGCGTACTCGCCGAAGCTGCGGACGTACTCGTCGGCCAAGGGGTCCTGGCCGATCCACCGCCCGTCCACGACGAACGCGTACTCGTACCGCCCGGGAGGAAGGGCGATGGTCGCGGTCCAGATACCGTCGCCATCCGGATCGGCCAGGGGCACTGGCTGCCAGGCGGAGAAGTCCCCGACCACGGCCACCGCGCGGGCGCCGGGGACGGCCACCGCGAACAGGCTGCCCCCATGGGCAAGAAGGGGGGACGGACCCGGCGCCGACAGGCGCCCGATGGCGAACCCGATCGCCAACACGGCCACCCCGCACCCGGCGAGGGCCCACCGCCACCGCGCCCGGGCGAGCCGGGCCCAAAACGGGCGCCGATCCGGGCGGGCAGCGAGTTCGGCCATCACCCGGGCCTCCATCCCCGCCAGGCAGGGCAGCCCCGCTTCCACTTCTTGGGCGATGGCATTCCGAATGCGCTCGTCCAGTTCGTCAAACGGCATCATGGATCACCCCCCGTTCCGCGAGCTCGGCCCGCACCAGGGCCCGCGCCCGGTGCAGGCGCGTCTTCACCGTCCCCAGCCGGAGGCCAAGGGTCTCGGCGATCTCCTCCAGAGGAAGCTCGTGCCAGTACCGCAGCACGAGCGGGGCTCGGTACGCCTCCGGGAGCCCCCACACCGCCTCCCGCACCGCGGCCTCCACGTCTTCCCGCCACACCGTGTGCGCTGGGTCCTCGGCCCAAATGGCCTTGGGCATGGGATCACGCCGGCGCCGCCGGAGCGCGTTCTTGGCGACGTTGGCGGTGACGGCAAACAGCCAGGTGGAGAACTTGCGCGAAAGATCGTACCGATCCAGACGCTCGTAGGCGCGGATGAACGCGTCCTGAACCACGTCCTCGGCGTCAGCCCGGTTGCGGAGGATGGCCATGGCCACCCCGAATGCCGCGTTCTTGTACCGGCTCACGATCTCCCCCCATGCCTCCAAGTCCCCGTTCAGGCTACGTTGGATGAGCACCAGCTCTCCTTCGGACACCTGGCCTCCTTCCGCGTCAATATACACCCGCCGGGGAAGGACGGTTTCGCCGGGACATCTGTCCCACACCCTGCGGACGGACCCCCCGGCCCGGGTTCGCGGGGGTCCTGGGGTAGGCCGCTCCCGTCCGCTAAGCTGGCCCAGTAACCAAGACACAAAGGAGGTCGGTATGCGATCCACAGGACAAAGGATTCTTGCCAGGGTGGCGATCCTGGCCCTGCTCGGGCTGGGCCTTCCCGGATGTATGTGGCTGTTCACGCCTCTCCAGGCGGTGCTCTCGGCCGATCCCACTTCGGGGGTCGCTCCGCTCACCGTGCAGTTCGACCTTTCCGGCTCCACCGGGTCCATCACCAGCTTTACCCTGCGGTTCGGCGATGGCTCGCCCGACCTGGTGGGTTCAGACATCACCGTGGCCGTGGTCCATACCTACACCTCGCCCGGGACGTACACCGCCACCCTCACCGTGCAGGACGCCCGGGGCAGGACAAGCTCTGCCACTGTCGTCATCACCGTGGCCGCGCCACCGACGACCAGCGTGAGCTTGGGGGCAATCCCTGCATCCGGCCCGGCTCCCCTCACCGTGAACTTCTCGGCCACCATCACCGCCGCCCCGGGCAGGAGGATCAAGCACCTCGCGTTGGACTACGAGACCGATGGAACCCCGGACTTCGAAGCCGCTGTGGACTTCGAGAACTACAGCGGGCCGATCGCGAGCAATGCGTACGCTGACCCGGGCACCTACACCGCCACCCTGACCGTAACCGACGATGCCTCTCCTGCCCAGACCTTTACAGCCTCGGTGACGATCACCGTCACCAGCCCACCCCCCGTGATCACCGCGTTCACCGCGACCCCAACCGGCGTGCTGGCTGTGGACTTCCACTTCGAGGCCCAAGCCGGCGGCACGGGACGAAAGATCGTGAAATACACGCTCTCCTTCGGCGACACGACCTCGCTCACCGAAGATGGCCTCAACATCGTCCATCCGGCCACGCTCAGCCGGACGATCTCCCACGACTACGTCCAGACCGGCTCATACACCGCCACCCTGAAGGTGTGGGACGACCTCAACCAGATGACCGAAGACACGGAAGCGGTGAACCTGCCATAACCCGGCCTCATGGCGCTTCCGACCTCCAAGGCCCCGCCCTACCGTGGGCGGGGCCTTTTCTTGAGGGCTAAACCTAGCGCCGCGAGCCCTCCGGCCACGGCGAGCGCCGGGCCGTCCCCAAGCCGGGCGTAGGGGGTAAGGCCCGTGTGCAGGGGTATCCGAAGCGTGAGGGTCCCCTTCGTCCAGGGGGGGAACTGTCCGAGGTCCTCCCCTCGTGGTCCCCACCCCCCGGTGAACCCGGTCTGGCCCGCTTGAAGGAATGCCCGTCCGGTCTCCGCCGCCCTGAGCGCCCCCAGCGCGTAGTGTTCCCACAGGATCCGGGTCCGGCCGAACCAGGCATCGTTGGTAGGGGTGATGAGCACTTCCGCCCCTTTCTGCACAAGCTCCCGGCTGATCCCCGGGAACGTGGACTCAAAGCAGATCATGATCCCAAGGTTCGCTACCGGCCTCACCTCCTCCCCCGGGCTCTGATCGAACGGGAGGAGGGGATCGATCACCCGGCCCAATCCCAGCCGGCGCCAGATCTCCCGCCCGGGCACGTACTCGCCGAACGGGACCAGGTGCGTCTTCGCGTAGGTGCCCACCACCTCCCCAGCCGGGGAGAGGACCAACATCGTGTTGTACACGCGGCCGGACCGGAAATCGCCGGTCCCGACCATGAGTGTGGCGTTCAGGCGCCGTGCCGCGTCTTGGAAGAGGGCAAGGTGCTCCGGCTCCTGACGCAGGAACGCAGGGAGCGCGTTCTCCGGGACCACCACCAGGTCCAGCGGGGGGGCGATCCCAGCGAGGAGCTCTTGGTACCGGGCCACGAGGTCGGGCAGGCGTTCCGGATCCAGCCGGTCCGCCTGGGGGATGTTCGGCTGGACCAAGGCCACGGTGAGCGCCCCCTGGGGCGGCAGGGCCGGGCTGGCCCAGGCCAGGGCGAGGAGGAGGAGCGGGCCGAGGGCCGCACCCGAAAGCCAGCGCCGCCGGCGCAGGCCCCGGGCGAGACACCCGGCCGTCCACGCCACCCCGAGGGACAGGAGCCACGGGCCGCCGAGGGCGGAAGCTGAGAGGAACGGGGTTCCGGACACCGCTGCCGCAAGCGAGCCAAACGTGAACCCCAGCGGTCCGGCAGCTCGGGCCACCTCGAGGAGCGTCCACGCCCCGGCCCACAGGAGGGGCGAGGCCCGGATCCCCCCCACACCGGCGAACACGACGGCGAACAGCGCCCCGTAGACGGCGAGCGCCCCACACACGAGGAACGCCACCCCGCCCACGAACGGCCGCAAGGAGAGGAGCGAGGAGAACTCCAGGGCGAAGAACAGGACCCCAAAAGTCGCCCCCACCGCGGCCCCCCGCCGCATGCCGGCGCCGTCCAAGGCCCAAAGGAAAGGCACCAGGGCGAGCCAACCGAGCCAGCTCATCCCGGGGAAGAACGCGCCCCACAGGAGACCAGCCGCGGCCGCTCCGGCCAGTACACGAACCCACAGGTGCACACCGCATTATATGAACCCAGACTTTGCACATCAGATCGCGGCGCTCTCGGCGTGCTCAGCGGTGAACAGGTCTGACGCTGCACGGATCCCAGGCCGAACGGGAGCACTCGAGGCGTTCCTCCCGTTCAGATCTGGTATAATCCGGGCCAAGGGGGACCGATGCATCCGATCCTCGTGCGGTTGGGCCCGATCGAGATCCGCTACTACGGGCTGATGTACGTGATCGCCTTCGTCCTCGGCTACTTCATCATCCGTGCCGAGGCCCGGCGGAAAGGGCTGGTCACATCTTCCGAGGACGTCCTGGACCTCTTCCTCATCACCATCCCCCTCGGGATCCTGTTCGCGAGGGCCTACTACGTGGCCTTCCAGTGGGAGTGGTACCGGTACGCCCTGTGGGAGATCCCCCAGGTGTGGCACGGGGGGCTGGCCATCCACGGGGGGCTCCTCGGCGGGGTGCTCGGCCTCCTGATCTTCTCCCGATGGAAGCGGGTCGCGTTCTGGCGGCTCGCCGACTCATCGGTCCCCGCACTGGCCCTGGGCCAGGTGCTGGGCCGAATCGGCAACTTCCTGAACGGCGATGCCTTCGGCACCCCCACGGATCTCCCGTGGGGGGTGGTGTTCCCCCCCACGTCCATGGCTGGCCAGGCCTATCCCGGCCAGCCGTTGCACCCAGCGATGCTGTACGAGGCGGTAGGGGTGCTCCTGATCTTCGTCCTCCTGTGGCGGCTGCGGCGACGGCCGGCCCAGCCAGGGTTCCTGGCCGCGGTCTACTTCCTCGCCTACGGGGCGTTGCGGTTCGTGTGCGAGTACTTCCGCGGGGATGCCCTGATGCTCGGGCCATGGCGGGCGGCCCAGGTGGCGAGCGTGCTGCTCGTCATCGGCTTCGCCAGCTGGCTCCTCGCCCGCAAGCTGTGGCGCCCGGTCCGGTGACCGCAGAAGAGACCGCTCTCTCGGAGAGCGGCTTCTCTTTGCCCCGGGCTCCGGACAGGCCGGGACCAGGTACAATCCGAGCATGAATAGCCGGGACCTGCGCAGAGCCTACCTTGAGTACTTCCAGGGGCAGGGCCACGTGGTGCTGCCGTCGGCGGGCCTCGTCCCCGACGACCCCACCCTCCTCTTCACCTCGGCGGGGATGGTCCAGTTCAAGGACATCTTCTGGGGCAAGGTCCCCCCGCGGTATCCGCGCGTCGCCACGTGCCAGAAGTGCTTCCGGACCACGGACATCGAGCGGGTGGGCACCACCGCCTACCACCACACGTTCTTCGAGATGCTCGGGAACTTCAGCTTCGGGGACTACTTCAAGGAGGGAGCGATCGAGCTCGCCTGGCGGTTTCTCACCCAGGAGCTCGGCCTTCCGGCGGAACGGCTGTGGGCCTCTGTGTACGAGGAGGACGAAGAGGCGTTCGCCATCTGGCACGACGTGATCGGCATCCCTCGGGAGCGGCTCGTGGCTCTCGGGAAGGACCACAACTGGTGGGGACCGGTGGGGGACCGCGGCCCGTGCGGCCCGGACACGGAAGTTCACTGGGACTGGGGCCTTCCCCCCTGTGGTCCGGATTGCAAACCCTCCTGCGACTGTGGTCGGTTCTCGGAGATCTGGAACCTCGTGTTCATGCAGTACGACGCCGGAGCCGACGGAGCGCTCCGGGAGCTTGCGCGGAAGAACATCGACACCGGGATGGGCCTGGAGCGGATGGCTGCTGTCCTCCAGGGGGTGCGCTCCAACTTCGAGACCGATCTCTTCATGCCAATCGTCGAGACCATCCAGGATATGTCACCGATAAGATACCATCCGGACCAGCTTCCGTTCCACCGGAACGCTGTGGCTGACCATATTCGCGCTGCTACCTTCCTCATTGCCGACGGTGTGCTGCCAGACAGCGAAGATAGCCGTGGTTCGGTGTTGCGGAAGGTCTTTATCCGCCTCTTTACCTGTGCCGATGCGCTTCGGATCCCCTCGGACAAGGTGGTCCGCCTTGTGGATCCGGTTATTGAAACGCTGGGGGACGTGTATCCCGAAATCCGTGAGCGCAGAGAGCTGATAACGCGGGTAGTCTTGGCAGAAGCTGACACATACCAGCGGCGCTGGGACACATTGCGGCGGGTTGCTGCCGAGCTCCCCTCAGACTTGGACAAACTCTCCGGCGACATTATCTTCAAATGGTACGACACTTACGGGATCCCCAAAGACTTCATCACCGCTTTTGCCGCGGAGTGGGGACTCGCTGTGGACTGGGCAGGGTTCGAGCAGGCCCTCGAGGCCCAACGGTCCCGTTCCCGCAAGGTCCTCGCCTACGATGGGGGCATGGCGGCTGAGGAGGCCGTGGTCATGCGGACCACCAAGTTCGTGGGCTACGAACGCCTC
>JACIWI010000074.1 GCA_014361055.1 Candidatus Bipolaricaulota bacterium | reverse complement strand
GCGATGCCGTGGTGCTGCCCAACCCGTACGTGGACGCCCCCACCGGGGCGGGGATCCAGGCCGCCCAGCTCGTGGCCGAGCGCTCCCCCCGAGCCGCCTTCGCCGGTTCGTTCGGCCCCAACGCCACCGGGGTCCTGTCCCAGGCCGGGATCGCCGTGGTCCCCGTGTCTGGGATGCCGGTCCGGGAGGCGGTGGAGGCATACCTCGCCGGGCGGCTCTCCCCGGCCGCTGGCCTGGCCTCCCGCTCCGGGTTCGGCCCAGGGATGGGACCTGGCATGGGCCGGGGCATGGGTCAACGCATGGGACGCGGCATGAGGGTCCCCGCCCCGATGGGCTGGCCCCCTCAAGCCCGGCCTGGACCGGCTCAACCTGAAGACCCCCGGTCGCTCGTGGAGAAGGTCGACAGGCTCGAGTCCGAGTTGGCCGAGATCAAGCGCAAGCTCTGTGAGTTGAAAGGAGGTGGGTAGTATGCCTTGGGGATTCTATGGACGTGGCTTTTGGGGCTGGGGTCGCGGCTTTGGAAACCCCTATCCCTTCTGCCGCCGTTTCCCCTGGCTCCCCCGCGGCTGGTGGCGGTTCGGGTACACGCCCCAAGCTTGGGGTTATGGAGCGTCGCCCTATCTCTGGGGTTACCCATACACACCGTACCCCCAGCCGCCGACGTACCCTTATCCGCCCACGTGGTGAGGGAGGAGCAGATGAGGATCTGCGTTCCCACCGCAGGGCAAGGGGGCCTCGACGATCGGGTAGGAGAGCACTTCGGCCGGGTTCCCACCTACACGGTCTACGACACCGAGACGGGTGAGGTGGAAATCCTCCCCAATGCGTCTGAGCACATGGGTGGAACGGGCCTCCCGGCCGAGCACCTCGCCCAGGCCGGCGTGGAGGTGGTGATCTGCTCCGGGCTTGGCCGCCGGGCCCTGGATCTCCTCTCCCAATACGGGATCGAGGTCTTTTCCGGGGCCACGGGCACGGTACAGGAGGCGATCGAGGCCTGGCAGGGGGGGCGCCTCTCCGGGGCCGCAGCCTGCACCCGCCACATGTTCCATGACGGCCGGGGCTGAAGCCCCTCCCCTCCGCATCGCGGTGGCCTCGGGGAAGGGGGGCACCGGCAAGACCACGGTCGCCGTGTCTCTAGCGATGGCCCTCGCCGACCGTGGGCCAGTGCAGCTGGTGGACTGTGACGTGGAGGAGCCGAACGCGCATCTCTTCCTCTCCCCCCGGATCGGCGAGCGGGAACCGGTGGAGCTCCCCGTCCCCGCGGTGGACGCGGAGCGGTGCACCGGCTGCGGGGCTTGCGGCCGGGCCTGCCGCTACGGGGCGCTGGCTGTGATCGGGAAGAAGGTCCTCGTGCACCCCGAGCTATGTCACGGCTGTGGCCTGTGCGCCCGTGTTTGCCCGGCCCGGGCCATCGCCGAGGTCCCACGGGCGATCGGCTGGGTCGAGCGGGGGAAGGGGAAGGGCGTCTCCTTTCTCCAAGGGGTGCTGGACGTGGGGGAGCCGATGGCCACCCCGGTCATCCGCCGGCTGAAGGCGTGGATCGACCGTGGAGTCCCCGCGGTGCTCGACGCCCCGCCCGGGACCGCCTGCCCGGTGATCGAGACCCTCAAGGGCGCGGACTTCGTCCTCCTCGTGACAGAGCCGACCCCGTTTGGCCTCCACGACCTCAAGCTCGCCGTGGGGGTAGTGCGGGAGCTCGGCATCCCAGCCGGGGTGGTGATCAACAAGGACGGGATCGGCACGGACGCCGTGGACCGCTATTGCCAGAAGGAGGGCCTTCCGGTGCTCCTCCGCATCCCCATGGACCGCCGGATCGCCGAGAGCTACGCGCGCGGCGTCCCCTTGGTGGAGGCATTCCCGAAGTGGAACGGGCGGTTCCTCGAGCTTTATCAGGCCATCCTGGCCGGGGCCGCGAGGGTGGGATGATTGAGCTCGTCGTGATCTCCGGCAAGGGCGGGACCGGGAAGACCACCGTCGTCGGGGCGCTGGCCGCCCTGGCACGCGACAAGGTGATCGCTGACTGCGACGTGGACGCTCCCGACCTGCACCTCCTCCTCCGCCCGAAGGCGGAGAAGACCGTCAGCTATGAGGGATCGAAGCTGGCCGAGATCGACGTGGGCTTCTGCATCGGCTGCGGAACGTGTCTGGAGGCCTGCCGGTTCGACGCCGTCCTTCCCGTGGGAAACAAGTTCCGCATCGATCCTCTGTCCTGTGAGGGCTGCGGGGCGTGTGCCCACGCCTGCCCGGTGGGGGCGATCGAGCTCCGGCCACGCCTCTCCGGCTGGATCCACGTGTCCCGGACGCCCTATGGGACCCTTGTCCATGGGGAGCTTCTCCCCGGGGAGGGGGCGTCAGGAAAACTCGTGACCCAAGTGAAAATGCGGGCACGGGAGCTCGGCCGCCTGGAGGGGGCAAAGCTCCTTCTCGTGGACGGGGCTCCCGGGATCGGCTGTCCGGTGATCGCCTCCCTGTCCGGGGCGCATGCTGCCGTGGTGGTGACCGAGCCCAGCCTCGCCGCCCTGCACGACCTGGCGCGGGTGATCGGGGTGGCCCGCCACTTCCGGGTCCGCACGTACGTGGTGATCAATAAGGCCGATCTCGCTGCGGACGTGGCGGAGCGGATCGAAGGCTTCGCGCGTGGGCAGGGCCTTTCGGTGCTGGGCCGCATCCCGTACGATGAGGGGGTCATCGAGGCCCAGGTGGCGGGCCAGCCAGTGGTGGACCGGTCGACCGCAGTGGCCCAGGTCCTCCGGTCGATATGGGATCGGCTTTCTCAGGAACTCGACCTTCGCGCCTGAGGGCGCAGGCGGGACCAGGTACCGGGCCCGGGAAACGACCGGCGATGGAGGGGATGCTGTGAAGACCGCAGACCATGTGCTGATGGTGCTGTCGGGGAAAGGGGGCGTGGGCAAGACCACGGTCGCGGTGAACGTGGCGGCCGCCCTGGGGCGGAGGCTTCGGGTGGGCCTCCTCGATGCCGACCTCCACGGCCCCAACGTCCCCAAGATGCTGGGGATCGAGGGGGCGACGATGCGCGTCCATGATGGAAAGCTCCTCCCCGTGCCCACGCCGTACGATGTGGCCGTGGTCTCCATCGCGTTCGGCCTGTCCACCGCCGATACGCCGCTCATCTGGCGGGGCCCCCTCAAGATGAAGGCGATCCGCGAGTTCCTGGAGGACGTGGCGTGGGGCCAGCTCGACCTCCTCGTGGTCGACCTCCCTCCGGGGACGGGGGACGAACCCCTGTCGGTGGCCCAGGTCGTGGGGCAGGTGGACGCGGCCCTGGTGGTCACGACGCCTCAGGCGGTAGCCCTGCTCGATGCCCGGAAGGCGGTGAACTTCGCGCGCAAGGTAGGGGTGAAGCGCATCGGGGTGGTGGAGAACATGGCGAGCCTCCGTTGTCCGCACTGCGGGGCCGAGATCGACCTATTCGGCCAAGGCGGCGCTGAACGCATGGCCGAGGAGATCGGGGTGCCGTTCCTCGGGCGGTTGCCCCTCCTCCCGGAGGTCGTCCAGGGTGGGGACAGGGGTTGCCCGGCGATCGCCGGCGAGGCCCGCGAAGTACGCGAGGCGTTCCTTGTCCTCGCCCAACGGGTGTGGGACTTCGTCGGAGGGCATGCCGGCCAGGGTTGACCGATCAAGCTCCACCGGGCAAAGTCCTTGTCAAGGGGGGCTCGAGGGATGGTCAAGAAGCCGGGGGAGCTCTTCGAGGGGTTTCTTCGACGCCAAGGGCTGAACGTCACCCAAACCCGTCGCGCCGTGGTGGAGGCGGTGTTCTCGCTGCCCAGCCACTTCGACGCCGTGGACCTGTGGACCGCCCTGCGCGACCAACGGGTGTCCACGGCCACCGTGTACCGCACCCTGGACCTCCTGGAAAGGGCGGGCCTGGTGCGCCGCGTTTCGTTCGGCGAGGCCCAGACGCGCTACGAACACGTGCTGGGCCGCGAGGACCACGGGCACCTCGTGTGCCGAGCCTGCGGACGGGTGATCGAGTTCGCCGACCTCCGCCTCCAGGGCCTCGTGAGCGAGGTGGCCGACCGACATGGATTCGACCTCGCGGAGGTGGTGGTGCAGGGCCACGGATTATGCTCGGCGTGCCGGAAGGGCGCGGGCCGTGAACCCCGCCACGCTCCTCAGAAGCTATAATCAGGTCCGCGCCGGGGTGGCGGAACTGGCAGACGCGCGGGACTCAAAATCCCGTGCCCCTCGAGGGCGTGTGGGTTCGATTCCCACCCTCGGCACCAGGAAGGTGAACATACGATGCTCAACGCCTTGCGGGTGATCACGTACCTCCTTCGTGGCCGGGTTCGCCTGTGGCAGTGCTACACCAACGTGACCTGGCGCACATGCGCGGCGTGCCTGCGCTGGCACGGCCGCATCGTCGCCGATCCCAGCGCCTTCCCCGATCACGACGGCTGCGAACACAAGCTGCTTCAGTTCCCGGTGTGGAAGCTTGCGGCGTTCCGGGAAAAGGGGCGGCGGATGGCGGAGCGAGCTGAGGCGGAGCTGACCCGGCGCAAGCTGTTCCAGGAAGCGATCCTTCTTTTGCCTCAGGACGGCGAACGGGCGGCAGACCTGTTCGACCAGGCGGGGGCGGTGGACGTATACCTCCCTGAGCTCGAACGCCTGGCCGCGGAACAGGCCGCGCTCCTCCAGGCGAACCCGGCCCTTCGCTCCCGCCTGGGGGAGGTGTTCCTGTACCGGTGGAAGGCGAAGTTCGCCAAAGACCGGTACGAGCGCCAGCCGGAGCTCGCGCGTACTCAGCAGGAGCGGTGGGGTGTTCAGCGGATCAAGGAGCTCTTCCCGTAGCGCCGAGCCGCGTTTCTGGGTCGCGGCGGTCCTCGTATTTGCGGTGATCGTCTATGCGGGGATACGGTGGATCCCCTGGCCGTCCCCCCACCCTGTGGACATGGGGCCGGTGGATGTGCCGGCCATGGTTGTCCCGATCGTGTTCGAGGAGTCCGGCCCGCTCAACGTGAACCGGGCCTCGGCCGAGGAGCTGGAGAAGCTCCCCGGGATCGGGCCGGCCCTGGCCGCGCGCATCGTCGCCTTCCGGGAGGCCCACGGTCCGTTCCGCACGGTGGACGACCTCCTCGCCGTGCCCGGGATCGGCCCCAAGACGCTGGCGGGGTTCCGCGACCTCGTCACCGTGGATGTGGATGGGGATTAGCGGCAAACCCGCGGCGTAAGGCTCTGGGAAGAAGCCATGAACCCAAGAGCATTTCAGACGAGGTCTTTGCGAGAAACAGGTTTATTTCTAGATCCCTGGCCAATTGCTTCGGGCAGCTCCTTGCATGGCCTGAACTGGAACGCTACGATACCCGCCTACGGGCACGAGGTGCGCGATGACACGTCGTTCGGCGGAGATCAGGCCGTTTGACCCCAGCGCGGCTCCGGTGGCGGAGCTGGCCGCGGTTCATGCCTTGTCCAGCTGTCTGCGGACGGAGCACTGGCCCGAGGATCCTCCCCGGAGCCGGGACGATTTCGTACGGGAGCTACGCGCGGTGCCCTCGTTCGTGGTCCGGCGGATGTGGGTGGCCTGGCATGGGGGCGAAGCGGTGGGCGTGGCCACCCTGACCACCTACGACACCCCGGACAACCGCCATGCGGCAGATGCCGACATCGGGGTCGCCCCGCCTTGGCGCAGACGGGGGATTGCCAAGCGGCTTCTGGCCCATATCGTGGCTGAGGCCAAGGCCCAGGGTCGAACGCTCCTCCTTGCCTCCACCGATTCGGCGGTCCCGGCCGGGGCGGCGTTCATGGAGCGGCTGGGGGCCCGCGTCGGCCTTGTCTCCCGTACCAACCAACTCGACCTGGCAGGGCTGGACCGGGGCCTCCTGCGCGCCTGGCAGGACCGGGCACCCCGCGATGAGTTCGAGCTCGGGTGGTGGATAGGGCCGTATCCGGAGGAGGACCTGGCCGCGGTGTGCGCCCTGAAGGAGGTCATGAACACCGCTCCCCGGGACAGCCTCGAGGTGGAGGACTGGCACTTGACCCCGGAGATGGTGCGCGAGCAAGAGGCGGCGCTGGCCGTGCGCAAGGTGGAGCGGTGGACGCTTTGCGCCCGGCACCGGGCCTCCGGGGAGTTGGCCGGGTATACCGAGGTGTTCTGGGATCCCAGCCAACCGGATGTGTTGTGGCAAGGAGATACGGGGGTCCGCCCCAAGTACCGGGGCCATGGCCTGGGGCGATGGCTGAAGGCGGCGATGGCAGAGAAGGTGGTTAAGGATCGCCCTCAGGTGAAGCGGATCCGCACAGGGAACGCCAACTCCAACGCCGCCATGCTCAAGATCAACTACGAGATGGGCTTTCGCCCGTACAAGGACTGGACCCTCTGGCAGGTGGAAGTGGAGCGGGTAAGGGAGTACCTGGGATTAGCCGGGTAACGGCCCTTTGCCTGTAGCCTGGGCTGAGGGACAGGTTAAGCCCCAGTGGCGACAGAATGAACAAAAAGCCTCGTGGAGCTTCTCGTGTTGGATGGCAAGACCTGAACATCCCGCGCGGATTTTCAAGTTGGCCATGATGCCTCCCTTGTCCCTGTGGACCGGCACCATACCGGGTCCCCAGCCCTGAGGGGGTGACATGCGATACAGCATCTGACCCTGCTGACATGTCCTCGGTCAGGGAGCGTTGCCTGCCCGCTTTCGCCTGGGATACTTGGGTGGCCATGCGGAAGGCACAGGTGGCCGTGGTCCGCGCTTCCGGCTACGAGCTGGGCTCGGTTCGACCGGCGGTGGAGCGGGCCTTGGACCTGATCGGCGGGCTGGAGTCCGTGGTCCGGCCAGGGGCCCGGGTGTTCGTGAAGATCAACCATCTCCCCCCACCCTCTCCGCCCGAACGGGGGATCATCACTCACCCTAAACTCGCCGAGGCCGTGCTCACCCTCCTCCGCGACCTCACTCCCCATATCGCCCTCGGTGACGATATCCACCCCGCCAACCCCGATGGGTTTACGGTTTCAGGCTATCGGGAGCTCTGCCGACGGCTTGGGGTGGAGCTCGTGAACCTGCGGGAGCGAGGGTTCGTGCGGGTTCCCTGCGCAGGGGTCGTCCTCCGCGAGGTGTTCTTGGCCCGGGCGGTGGCCGAGGCTGAGGTTCTCGTCGACCTTCCCAAGCTCAAGACCCACTCCCTGACCCTGTTCACCGGGGCGGTGAAGAACATGTACGGGGCCATCCCCGCTGGGCTACGGACCCGCTACCACGGGGAATACCCAAAGCCCGCGGAGTTCGGCCAGCTTCTTGTGGACATCTTCTCCGTGGCCAAGCCCCACCTCACCGTGATGGATGGGATCATGGCCATGGAGGGCGCGGGCCCGGCCAACGGGACCCTCCGCCCCCTTGGTCTCGTCCTCGCCGGTCGGGACGCGGTGGCCGTGGACGCCGTGGCTTCCCGGATCATCGGGATCGACCCGTTCAGGGTGGGCACCACTAAGGCAGCCCACGAGCGAGGTCTTGGGGTGGGCGACCTCCAGGAAATCGAGGTCCTGGGCGAGCCCACCTTCGCCGTGGCCGGGCGCGATTTCCGCCTCCCCCCGATCCCGGCCGGGGAGATCGTAGGCTGGTTCCCCCAGGCGCTCACCGGATTCGTAACCCGCCGGCTCCGGCCCCAGCCCAAGGTGGCAACCAAGCGGTGCGTGGGGTGCGGGGCGTGCGCCGCAGCCTGCCCCACCGGGGCCGCTCAACTCCGGGCGGGAAAGGCCAGGATCGACCGCAGGCGATGCATCCAGTGCATGTGCTGCCACGAGGCGTGCCGGTTCGGGGCGATTG
Organism: Candidatus Bipolaricaulota bacterium; assembly: GCA_014361055.1. Taxonomy (GTDB): domain Bacteria; phylum Bipolaricaulota; class Bipolaricaulia; order Bipolaricaulales; family Bipolaricaulaceae; genus JACIWI01. Next base: position 10,623 of record JACIWI010000074.1, on the reverse strand, counting down.
TCCTCCCCCAGTCCCGTTGGGCTTTGGTCTTGGGTGCCCGGCGGCGCCGCTAGGATAAGGCGGTGCCGGCACTTCACAGTCGAGCAAGCCTCTTGCCTGCCGACTCCAAAGGCCACTCCCTGCCACGTCTCCATGTTCTTCGCGGTTCTTCGCGCAAGCTTTGCCCGCTGCCTTCACACATCCAACGACAGGTCCTTCGCCCTGGGCGCGGAACCTGACGCACATTGGAAAACCCCACGTCGGGCATAAAGCCCAACCTCAACGTCAGGGATAAACCCCGACCTCAACGTCGGGGATAAACCCCGACGCTACAATCCAGGGCGTAGCGTCGGCCTTTATGGCCGACGTTGTTGTCGCCCTTTATGGGCGACGTTGAATCCCCCCTGTCGCCAGGCACTCGGCTGTCCCCTCTTGGCACGGCGGTTGCGAACACGCCCCCTGACAGGGGCGGTCCCATTTCGTGCCGGGACTCTACCGGACACCGGCCCCAACCTCATTTCCCCCGACGTCCCCCGACGCAATCGCCTGCTTGTTAGCGTACGCCCCTGTCCCGGCAAGCGCCTGGAAGCCCCAGCATCTATGGACCGAGGGGTGGTTCCAGGTGTCGTAATGCGAGACGCGCCCCCACGACCCTCCTGCAGGATCGCTCCTGGCGGTCCACCCTTCGGGTCCTCCTGCCGGTGGACTCCCCTGGATGAAAAGAGAGGCGGAGAGAGATGCCGATCGCTTCTGGCGGTCGGTCTCTTCTGGGGCGGCATTTCAGCGTCGAGCAGTTCCCACCGGGGCCACCGACCCCAAGAGTCACACCCCCGCCACACCTTCATCCTACCAAGTACTACCTCGGCCACAAATCCAACGATAGACCCCATGCTTCACGCAAGTGTGCTCAGGCCACTGCTCCAGGGGGTGAGTGGAAGGGTGTTCCAAGCGGCAGGGGTGGCCATCCACCCACCGGTGCGAGAGGCCGCTCTCCCTGGTGCCAAGCCCTGAGTCTGCCTCGTGAAGTCCCCTACAGAAGCTAACTCTTCGGAAACAACTGTAGAAGATCGGGGTTACTGCCGACCTTCTCTTTCCCAGCAACGAGGAGCGCAGGTCGAACCAAGATCCCCTCCCCCAGAGGGGTCACGTTTCATGAACGGTAACAGCCGCTAGCTCCCTGCGCTTTCGTAGCGGCGGAGTCCGCGCCGCCAAAGTAGAACCGCAAACGCCCAAATCCCCACCGCCCATAGCCACCCAAACCCAACCCATGCCCTCGCCCCTCTCCCTAGCACCATAGCGCTCGGCACGAACGCGACAAATCCGAGGGGTAAAAAGAAGGTGAAGGCCCACCTGAGCCAAGATGGATAAACCGTGAGCGGATACTGGGCGAACTCGAGGATCTCCATCAACGGAGTAGCCGCAGAACTCGTGGCCTTGGCCCAGAACCCGAGCATTGCCAGCGAGGTGAACATTCCTCCTAGGATCAATACCCCACAAAAAAGCGCGACGATGAAGAGAGCCAAATCAGTGGCGGTAGGTCGCCACGCAATAGTTTGGGAGGCAAAGGCAATGATCCCTGCCCCAAGCACCACTCCTGTGAGCTCCGACAATCCGGCCCCTGTGCCCTCCGCCATCACCTGCAGGAAAGGGGGCATCGGCCGGACGAGGATCACATCCAGAGCTCGCCGGACCAGGTAATGATCGGAAAACCAAAGCGTCCAGGGAAAGAAGAGGTAAAAAAGGGAGGTCACTACCTGAAAGGCCCCGAAAATAAAGAGCACTTCGCCAAAGCTCCAGCCAGCAAGCTCAGTCACGTGACCGAAGACCACGGAGAGGAAAGCGATGCCTAGGCCTTGGTAGAGGGCGACGCTCAGGACCTCGACCCAGAAGTCGCCGGGATCGGCGGCTCTCGACTTGAGGGTCTTGCCGAGGAAGGCGAAGTAAAAGGCCGGATATCGCCGGATGGACATCCTTATCCTCCCAAGATGGTGAGCTGTTTTCGGGCCCGGACGAGGAGATAGAGCGAAAAGAGCCAAAGCCCAAGAGCCCAGGATGCCTGGATCATGAGGGACTCTGGCCCAAGATAGCCCAAATAAAGCCCAAGCGGCACATCCACTGTGGATCTAAACGGAAGCCAGCGAGCGAGGGCGCTCAAGGGTGGCGGAAACAGGGCAAGGGGCACCAATGCCCCGGAGAAGAAGCTTTGCAGGAAATTCCGAAACTGAATGAGGCCCTCGTTTTGTCTGAGCCACGCGACGGCAAGCCCCAACGTCATCTCGATGCTCAGGTTCGTGACCAATGCAAACGGGAGGCTCGCGAGAAACAAGCCAACCTGGGCGGCACTGGCAAGCGGGAACCCGAGCGCGAGAGCCACGAGGAAGAGGGGGAGGGCAACCCACACCACCCGCCACGCCACCGCGCCAAGAGTCTCCGCCAGGAAGTAAAGGTGAAGAGCGTATGGGCGCACGAGATGGACCACGATCCCTCCCTCTTGTATCCCCTGGGCCAGCTCTCGAGCGAGATCTGGCGGACGCGTGAGATTGTGTACGACTTGGACCAACACGATGTAAGCCACCATGAAGGTGAAATCTAACCCACCTGCCTGCGGATGAGCCGCAAACACCGCCCGCCAAAGGCAGTAATAGACGACGATCGACAGGAGCGATCTGATAAGTTGAAGGACGAGGTCCGTCCGAAAGCTCAGTGCCACCCGCAACTGAATGGCCAAGATGGCCCGACACTGCCTAAGCGCGATCATGGGGTACCTTGTTCCCATAGAGGGCGAGGACGACCTCCTCGATCGATGGTTGCTCAATTCGGACGTCGCGGGGAGTGGAGCTTTCCGTAAGCTCTTGCACAAACTGAAGGACGTGCTTCACCTTGGCTTTGAGGACCCAGGGCTCGTTGGGATCCCAGTCCAATTCCCCATGCTGCGAAAGCTTGTCCCTTAGTGACCAGGAAGCGGGCTCATCCAGATAGACCGTAACTCGTGCTGTGAAGTCCGTGTACCGCGCCCGAAGCTCATCCAATGTCCCGTCGAAGAGCACGTGCCCCTTGTCAATCACCACTATGCGGGAGGCAACGCCTTCCACGTCGAGAAGGTCGTGGCTGGAGAAAAGGATCGTGGTATCCCCTGTGGCCGCAAGGTCCCGGAGAAAGGAGCGTAGGCGGATCCTGGCGAGGAGATCGAGCCCAATGGTCGGCTCATCAAGAAGGAGCACCGCAGGGCTATGGATGAAGCTCGCCGCAAGCTCACACCGCATGCGCTGCCCAAGCGATAGTTCCCGAGGCGGAAGAGGTAAGAGGGGGTCGAGGTCCAACAGTTCCCGTAGGCGCGTGAGGGTATGTCTAAACTCCCCGCGCTCCACCCCGTAGATCTCCGCCAAAAACCGGAGGGATTCGGACACGGGGATGTTCCACCAAAGCTGCGACCGATGTCCAAAGAGAACGCCGATGGAGCGGCGGTGGCGGTACCTGCCCTTCCACGGATCTAGGCCATTCACGCGGACTTCCCCATGCGTGGGGTGGAGGACGCCTGCCAGGATCTTGATGAGGGTGGACTTCCCGGCTCCATTCGGACCGAGGAGCCCCACACATTGACCGAAGGGCACGGTGAGGTTGACCCCCCTCAGGGCAAAGACAGGGTGAGCCTTTCGAGGAAAGATCAGGTCTATGGCCGCTCCTCTTAGTCCCTCTCGCCTGTCAAAAGTATAGAAAACGCGTGTCAGGTCACGCACTTCAATTCCTGCGCGCATGCGGTTTCCTAAAACACTCCTTCAGCCAGAGCTCTTTTTAGCCCGAAAATGCGAAAAGTTCGCTCACACAATTTGTGACCGAACTCACCATTATGACTGAGAGAGGCGATTGCCTGGCAGCCGCCTCTGCAAAGGGGAAAGATTGGACACGCTAGGCACTCCGCGTCCCAGGCATGGCGATCAGTGAATTGGCGGCTTCGTTTTATGATATCATCAGGCTGATCCCATATTGAACCTATTGAGTATTTTGGATTGCCAATAGTTGAAAAACATTTGTACAGATCGCCGGCTGGGCCGATGATAAAAGAATAAGGGGATTCGTGCGAGGAGATCACCTGGAGCAGCATATGAAAGACCTCCCAGCCGTGCTTTTGTGCGTAGATGTAACAATCGATGATCTTGTCAAAGATGCGGGCTTCTTGCCCGAACAACACCTGTTGGCAGCGACCGTAGGTAGCCAGGGTTGGTATGAGCAACCCGAACACGAACGAGCTTTTCGCCTTTACTTGTGGATTCCCTGCGGCAATTCTGTCGACTATATCAATAAACTGCAGAACTTCGTCCATGTTTTCAACATCGACGACTACATTGATCACAACATGCATTCCTAGGTCGGTTGCAAAGATGATGGTCTCCCATATCTTTCCCCAGGATCCATGCGCTGATTTCCTACGTAGGTTATGGGTCTCAGGCAGACCATCCACGGTCAGTTGCAAGTCAGTGACCCCCATCGACTTAAGGAGTCTAAGTCGGCCAATGTCCAAAAGCGAACCATTACTGACTATTCCGCAACAGATATGAGTTAGCGCGCGCTTCCGTTTCAACAGCTCTATCTGGGCCAGGATATCCAGGACACCATCGTAATTCAGAAGGGGCTCACCGCCAAAGAAGGTGACGTCAAGTTTAGACAGCGACAGCTGATCAAGCATTCTAAACGTGAAATCGACTGCTTGCTTCCGCACGCCCGCGGTCATCTCCGCTGAGTGCGTTGGCTCGGGGGACGTTCCTTTCTGAACGCAATAGACGCAGGCGAAATTACACGCGAGGGTTAAGCAATAGATAATGGATAACTGATCTGGTTGTGTCCAACAGTTTATTCTTTCGACCGCGAGCTCTCCTTCATCAACGTCGGCGTCAACGATGATTCCAAGGTCCTTGAGAGCACGCAGATTCTCCAATTCCTCCGGAGTGGCAGATGAAGTCTCACCAAAGAGGAGGTTTTGATGGCGATGATCAAGGTCCACTACTGATTTCCACAGAGTGCTAAATACTCGGAGATCACCAGTTGGAAGTTCTGCCGTCAGCAGATAGCGTGACAGCTTCCACCCCTGGCGAGTTAGAAATGTTGCCACAGGGCCTCCTTTTAATTAACACGCGCTACAGAACTACACAGCCAAGTTTACCATCTTGGCGAGAGCCAACAAAACAACTTGCAGCCGGAGACACACTCAAACTATCCTCATGCTCGCTACGCCTCAAATCCTTTCTTCGGGGCACTATGACTCCTACAACATCCCATAATAATCACATCCAGCTTTCCCCGCAGCACTCGCATCCTGATCACCTCCTCTGGCTAGGGAAGTTACAACCTCCCGCTGCGACTCCCGCCGGACGTCCTCGAACTCTACCAGCATCAGGAACGCAAGCGGTGTGGTGATAACATAGAACGCCTCAACCCCGGCGTCTATGACCTAGATCATAGAAAAAGTGTTACCTAGATTACACAGGGGCAGTGAACACGATGGAAAGGGAACTGGTGGGTGGAGAACATTGGTCACCCAAACCGACGTAGGCCGTCCGCATCGAGGATTGTGATCTGCTTGCGCTCAACACGGATCAGCCCGTTCTCCGCCAGTCGTCGCAGGTTCTGGTTCACCTTTTCCCGGCTCGCACCCACCATCTCCGCCAGGTCCTGGTGGGAAAGGGAAAGGTCAATCCGCAGGCCATCGTTCTGCAGAGAGCTATGCTCCTCCCCGAGCGCGAGGAGCACCCGAACCAGGCGCTCCCGTACGCCCAAGGCCACCAAGTCCTCAAGTCGCCGCGAAAGGCGCTCCTCCCGCTCGGCGAGGTGCCGCCACATCCCACCCCAAAGCTTCAAGTGCTCATGGAGGAGGGAGTAGCCTCGCTCCCGCTCGACAAAAGCTACCACACAATGGTCGATGGCGACCGCGGAGAGGGCATGAAGTTCGCTGAGGCCAAGGCTGAGGACGTCGCCTGGCTTACAGAACCAGAGGACGAACCTCTTCCCCCGGCTGGTGAGGATGACAAGCTTCGCCCGACCTCGGCAAAGGACGTACCACCCCAAGGCGGGAGCGCCCTGGCGGAAGATCACGTCCTTGGGGGCAAAACGGATCCGGTGCACCACCCCTTCAAGGGCGTCGGCTTTTACGGGGGAGAGGATACAGGTGGAGGGAGTCTGACAAGTTGGGCACCCCAACTGATCGGAAGAAGGTCCGGTCATCACCCATCACCCCCACCGGGCCGTCTTGGGCCAAAGATAGCGGCCGGCTTAGCTTGGGTCAAATCGCCGCGGGGAGCCGCGGATGTTCCTTGAAGGGTGGAGGGGCGTCACCTGCGCGAAGGGGTCAGGTCTTGCAAGTAAGCACCCGCTATCATTAGCTTCCATACGATACCACTTACGGATGCATGATCGCAAGATCTGACCCCACAATGTTTCACGTGAAGGATCGTTCTCTGCAACCGCTCCACGAACCCGTTCGTCCACGCGTGGCGAGGCTTCGTTCGCGTGTGCACGATCCCCAGTTCCCGGCACGCCCGGTCGAACTCCCCTTTGAACTCGCTCCCCCAGTCGGTGAGTACCCGCCGTAGCTTCCACCCTCCTTGGGCGAACTGGGGCGCCTCCTGGAGAACGTCCTTGGCCAAGGGGAGATGGTCCTTGAGCTGGAACAGCTCCAGGATCTTCCGGGCGTCCAGCGCATCGGTCTTGGCCGCCCCGGGAAGACCTCCCTGAACCGGGCGAGCTTCAGGTTGTTCACGTTGTACAGGGTGTAGCCGTGTTCGAGGATCCATCGGTCGAGCGGTCGGCCATGGCCGTTGAACCCCTCCATCGCCACCTCTACCGGAACGTCGCCTGCACGCCGCTGCTGTTCGATCCGGGAGAAGAACTCCCGGAACCCTTCCTGGCGGTGAGGGATCGTGAACTTCGCAAGGACACGGCCCTCGCGGTCAGCGATCGCCACGCGGTGGGTCTTACAACCTACGTCCACGCCAACGCGGATCTGGGGGTCCATCGTGTTCGCCTCCTGGGTTGGGGGAAGACAAAGTGCTCATCCAGGGCGTCTCGTCTACGCTTACGGGGCCACTGTCCCTGGAGACCGGCACCAGCAGGATCGCTTCTGGCGGTCGGTCTCTTCTAGGGCGGCATTTCAGCGTCGAGCAGCTTCCGAAAGGACCGCTGACCTCACGAAAGCCACACCCCCGCCACACAGCCATGCTACCACGGATCAACCCAAGCGTCAGGCCCATAAATCCTATGGTAGACCCCTTTACTCTAATTGCCTGGCTTACTAAAACTCTCCCGTCAGCGTGGTTTCCAGGAACGTTTGTGATCCGCCGATGCCGAGGCCAAAAGGAGCAAAAGGAGGCCCATCCCAAGGTGCATCCACTTCCGGGAGAGCACCTGTTGCGGCGAAAGAGGAGCGTTGGAAAGCATAAGCAGAAACCAGCTCGCTACCTCATGGGCAAGGATTTGTGGCCTGGTGACTCCAAGTGCGAAGGAAACGCCCCACCAGGCAAGCCCTATCCCCAGCCCCACCTCTTCTCCCAAAGCCAAGCCGAAAAGCAGGCTCAGACCTCCAAGAAGCAGCCCTGGAGAAAGGATCAGGAGGTAATCCTCTGGCCTCACCGCCGCCACCACCGTCAAAAACAAGGGAAGCAGCGTCGACAGATACCGGACAAGAAGGGCGGCCGCCTTTCTCCACGGGGTGGCAACCCATACCTCCAAGGTGCGCCAGTTCCTCTCCCGCTCAAGAAGCGAAAAGGAGAGCAAGGGGAAAAGCAAGGGGAACATAACCTCCAGGAACCCGAGCCAGCCTGTGGATTCAGGCCGGATCACCCCGGTCAGCCGCAGAATGGCGAAGAGGCTGGGGAGAAGCCATACCGCCGGATGGAGGGCGAGCCTAACTTCGTAAGACAAATACCTGATCACGAGCGGATGAGGGCAAGGTAGGCGTCTTCAAGCGAAGGGATGACCAGCCGACCCCCTTCTACCTCCCCCAGGACTCGTACCGCCCGGCGACCGTCTCCCCTCTTCGTGGTGAGTACTCGCTTGCCCCAGACAGCAAGCCTCTCCTTAACTGTGTCCTCTGGCACCTCCACCTCGTATACCTTGCCCTCATAGCATTTGATCAACTCGGCCACTGTTCCCTGGTACACGATCTTCCCTTGCCTGAGCACCGCCAGTTGGTCGCAGGCCATGGCCACGTCCTCCACAAGGTGCGTGGAGAGGGCCACGATCCGCTCACCCCCCAAGCCCATCAGGAACTCGCGAAACCGGACTCGCTCCTCAGGATCAAGGCCGCCTGTTGGCTCGTCCACAAGGAGCACCTTGGGATTGCCAAGGAGTGCCTGGGCGATCCCCAGCCTCCTTAGCATCCCCCCGGAGTAGGAGGACACCCTCCTTTTAGCCACTTCGGTCAGGTGAAACTGCAAGAGCAACGCCTCTATCTGTTTCTTGGGTCGGCGGATCCCCTTGAGGATGGCGATGTACTCCAAATACTCCCGGCCGGTGAGTTTCGGGTACGCCCCGTACTCCTGGGGGAGGTATCCCAGCATCTTGCGGATGGCAATCTTATCGTGAACCACATCATGGCCGAACACCGTGGCCTTGCCGGAGGTCGGGGGGAGCAGGGTGGCGATGATCCTGATGAAGGTGGTCTTCCCGGCCCCGTTGACGACCAGAGAACAATACGACAACCTCTTGTGCGTAGAAGAAACACGTCTTGTCGGCACCCCAGGCCGCGCCGCCACTACGTAAACATCGGGGGACGCAAGGGCCATCATATCATTGCACTACTCCCCTGGTCGCCTGTGCGGCGCGATAAAAACGGGCGCCATTGCGGCAACTCACACAATAAGGCCGGGCCAGCACCTGCCTGCCCGGCCAGTTTGTTTTTCCATGTTTTGGCATCCTAAAACCCTTGCGGCACAAGGCTTCCGGGATTCCATGTTTTACCATTCTCACATGCTGGCCCTAGGAGACGGGCTTTCTGGCGGGGTAGATATAAAACCCATGCCTGCGCCGAAAACCCGTCTTCTAGCGAATTCTCGCAGCAGGGGGGGTGCCGCCAGGACGCCGACCCCCGCGGCCGTGCCGCCCGAGCCGGAGAAAAACTGTCTGGTCTGCGTGAAAGCCGGGCAACGAGTCTTGTACCTGCACGGCCGGTTTGGCGGGTCCACAGGCCCTCTATTGAGTCCCACTTATGACCTCATTCCCAGGGGTTGGGAATAGAAACTATTGCTGGTTTACTCCGATACCCCTCACCCGCTTCGTTTACGCCCACTACCCAGACTATCAGGGCTTTTGGAATATCTTTTCCGACGAACGTAATAGGACCTAAGGTAGCAAAACACCTACCAGACGCGTCCATTTTAAGCTCTCTATTTATCCCAGCCCCGGTTTCGAACTCTGGTATCTGAAACCCAGACTCGTACCCTGGAAGGTAATAAGAAGTGCCGTTAGAGTAGCCATACACGTAAGCCTTGTAATAAGCGGCGCCGCTTACTGAGTTCCAGGAAAGCCGGAGCTCTATATCCATATATCGAGGTCTGCCCGCCCAGAATGAACCTTTGTCCGCAGCAACAATCGCAGGAGTGACCGTTAACCCCGTCGGGGCGTCAGGCACAGGCATGTCCTGGGCCAACTGCCGAAACTCGCCGCCGTTCTTCGCCGCCTTGCCCTCGGTTTCCCGCCCTTTTGCCTCTTCGTTATGGCTGGCAAAAGCAGCCTGACTGCCGGACTGAAGGCTAACAAGGTACCGGGCCACGGCCTCTCGTTCTGCGTCGCTACCCTTCCAGGGCATTGGGTGCTCGTACTTTAGGTAGTACTTGAGGGCTGCCACACTGTACTTGTTGCCTACTTTGCTCAGGTCTATACCCGAACCTTCGCCGTCAACCCGGTGGCAGCCAAGGCAGTTGGCCCTGACGTAGCTCTTGCCGGAGGCAAGGCTTGCGCCGCCACGGGGCTTATATTTCTGGCCGCCCTGATTATTGGAACGCGCAACCGGCATCGTTGGGGCCTTTTTGAGGGGCTGGGACGGTTCTTGCGTAGTCTTGGCCCGAGCAATGGTAGCACCGGCCGCAGTCTCACTCTTGACCCGGACCTCACCTGCTCTAGGCGGCGGAAGCAGACGCGGAGCAAGGAAATCGCTCCAAGCCAGGCGGGCGACAAAGCCAAGGACAAGAGCCGCTACCGCCAGGCCAACCCATCTAAGCCGCCGCCTCCTTCTCGGGGATGGCTGCCTTAGCACGGGAAGCGGCTGGGTGTCTTCTAGCGAGGATTCCGGCACTACAGGAAGCGGTTGAGTGTTCTCTAGGTCATCCCAAGTTTGTTTCCTGACTTCACCTGCCAATTGGATGCCCCCTCTCTGGCCGACCGCAGTGGCTAATAGCTAATCGGCCTTCAAATGCCAGTGGTACGGGTGGGCCGATAGCATCAGCAGCACCCTTTCCGGCTTCCGGGGTCGCTCACCATAACGCCCACCTCGGGAAGCGGCCCGATCCCGCCGCCCCTGGGGCGGCCGGGCAAAAGCAACGTCTCCCGCAGGCGCCTGACAATGTTGTCCCGCTGCCGCCACAGAAGGCGGGCAACGGTGAACGTCATGGGGTAGGCGTCCCAGGGGCCCCTGACGATGCCTTTGGGGTCGAACTT
>JACIWI010000073.1 GCA_014361055.1 Candidatus Bipolaricaulota bacterium | reverse complement strand
CTACCCCCTTCCGATGCCCTCCCACCTCGAGGACCGGTTTCGGCCGTGATCCTTGGGTGTCTCCTTTCACCTCACAACTCAAGACCTATCCCCTGCCTCCTCGCCGGGGGCTGCGCTCCCCATCCAGGTCCACTGGAATCAGTCGGCTCCGAGCAAGGCGGACACGTCCCAGCGGATGACGCTTCCGTCGCTGCCCGCCGATATCAAGAACCGCCCGTCGAGGGAGAAGGCGAGGGCCGTGATCCACCGGGGCGTCCACGCTGGTTCATCCGCGGCCAAAGCGGACACCGTCCGCAAGAGCGTTCCCGTGGCTGTATCCCAAAATCGGATCGTCCTGTCCCGCCCCCCCGAGGCCAACACCCTCCCATCGGGGGAGAACGCGAGGGACAAGACAAAGTCCTCGTGCCCGGTCAGCGCATAAACCAGATCCCCGGTTTCCACATCCCACAGGCGCACGTACGCCTCGTCCGCCGACGCCACAAGACGCCCGTTGGGGGAGAACGCCACGGCTTCGATCGCCCTCCTCCCCGGGGGCGGGGTGAGGATCCGCGAAACCTCCCGGGCCGCCATGTCCCAGACCCGAACCGATCCGTCCCAGGACGCGGACGCCAAGAGCGCGCCGTCCGGGGAAAACGCGAGGTCGACCACCACGGTCATCCTGAACTCGTCCTCTAGCTGTCCCACTGAGCTCCCGGTGGTCACATCGTGCAACTGGATCGTCCTGTCCTCAGACCCCGAGGCCAGGAAGCGCCCATCGGGGGAGAATACCACCGCCCGGACCCCTCCCCGATGCGCTTTCCAAGAAGCGATCTCATCCCAGATGGCCACATCCCACAGGCGGACCACACCGTCCGGGCCACCCGCGGCTAGCGTTCGCGCGTCCGGAGAGAAGGCCACGGACAGAGGGAGGGGACGGGGCAAGGCGAGGGAGCGAATAACCTCTAAACTCTGGGCGTCCAAGATCTCGATGGTGTACGTTGCGGTCACCACGACATAGCGACCATCCGGTGACAGAGCCATCTTTCCCGAAAGCGGTAACGGCACGTCCTGGCGGACCACCGCACCCGCGGGAAGCGCTCCCCACGCCACGGCCGAGCTCACCAACACCGCAAGCACAACCCACAACACACGCATAGCTCACCTCCTTGTCATTTCTCCCCTACTACACGGGGAACGCCACGTCCGCCGTGAAAAACCCGATGGGTACGCCATTTCCGCCGGTGGAGAGCAGGGGGGCGTACAAGGCACAAGCCTTGCAGTCCTGGAGGTCTGCAACGATGGGAATACCGGTGGGGCAAACATCACCATACGGTTCCCATCCGGAGCAACCTCACTTTGTACATACACATATGGCTCCGTTCGCCCCCTCCCATTGACAGCATACATAGCATGTCCGCAGCCAACACCCCTCGAACGTGCAGTAGCATTCAGTTTCCTGCCAGCATCCCACGGGACAGCCCAGTGCGGCGACCCCCATCATCGCCACAGCAAGGCCTCCCAGCACCGCCCGCATGACGGGTAGCTTCGCATACCCCTCCATGGTGGTAAAATCACCTCCTTATATGATAGGATTACCATGCGCTCCCGCTGGCGTCAC
>JACIWI010000072.1 GCA_014361055.1 Candidatus Bipolaricaulota bacterium | reverse complement strand
CACATGGGGCTGGTGCTGAAGAACCGGCAGATGCTCGACGAGCTCAAGGCTCTGGCGTACACTGACGCCCTGACGGGCCTGGCGAACCACCGCAGCTTCCAGGAGAGGCTTGCGGGGGAGGCGGAGAGGTCGCGCCGGTACGGTTCTCCGCTGAGCCTGCTGATCGTCGACATCGACCGCTTCAAGCGGTTCAACGATGCCTGGGGGCACTGGTTCGGGGACCTGGCTCTCAAGGAGGTGGCGCAGGCCGTGCGGGGGGCCGTGCGCGGAGCTGACTTCCTCGCCAGGTACGGTGGCGAAGAGATTGCGGTGATACTGCCGGAGACGGGCGCCGCCGGTGCCTGCGCCGTGGCGGAAAGAATCTGCCGCGTTGTCAGGCAGCTCGAGCTTTCCGATCCCGAGACCGGCACCAAGGCGAGGGTCACGGTGAGCGTGGGCGCGGCCGAGTTCTCCGGAGACAAAGAGAGGCTCATTCGCGAGGCCGACGCGGCGCTCTACGCGGCCAAAAGAGCCGGGAGGAACACGTGGCGGCTTTATTGCCCGGAAGAAATGGGAGAGGGGGCGGACACGTGCGCGCAGGGGACGTCGGGGGACTGAAGGAAGATGCCCTGGGGGAAAACCGGCTTGGAACGTGCGGCGCCAGTAAATCCGGCAGAGGACGACCCGCTTGAGTATCGTTGCTGAGGGCAGGAGGGGCTGCCGTGTTGGCCTGCCGACCCCCTGTGAAGGGGGTCGGGCCTCGGCGAGGAAGAAAAGCGTGCTGGGAAACAAACATTCCTCCGGTCTTTGCCTGCTGCCAGACTGTCTTGCGATGGAGTTAAGCAAGAGGTAGTGTCATCCGCGCCGCCTGTCTTTCCACCAGGGGACACGTGGTGGTTTCGGGGAAATCCGGGAGGCGGTGAGGCTCGGGCCGGGCGCGAAGCTTGGCGTGCGCCTGCAGAAGAAACCGTTGTCTTGGAACCGGCGTCGGCTAAGCTGGGAGAGGTTCTTTGCGGTAAACGTCCGGGAACTGACCTTTTCGGAAAGTTGGAGGTGGCACCGCCGGGCCCCGAGGAAGGGGAGGTGGGCGGTGAACGGCGGTAACGCCGCCGACCGTTGCGTTGAGCGCCGAGGCGGTTCCGGCCCGGCTGCAGCGCGGGCCTGCGGAGGCGGCGATAAGAGGCCCTTCGGAGCGGGGCGAAGGTCGTGGGGAAGTTGGGGCACCGCCCTGGCCGCTGTTGTGCCCGAGCTGAAAAATACCCGGCAGGCCCT
>JACIWI010000071.1 GCA_014361055.1 Candidatus Bipolaricaulota bacterium | reverse complement strand
CACCTCTGTTCCGGAAGCCGTCACCCTAAGCGGCTTGAGCTCGGCGGGGATCCCCGACGCCTCCAGGCCAAGATCGCCGCCGAAATTTAATGTCTCCTCGCGCTCCCCCGCCTTTCCAATTCGACGAACACTTCCACGAGGCGCGGGTCGAACTGCGCCCCCGCACACCTCTCCAGCTCTTCCAGGGCCTCTTCAGGCGGCAGAGGACGATGATGGGGGCGCTCCGAGGTCATCGCGTCGTAGGCGTCGGCTATGGCCAGGATGCGGCTTAAGATGTGGATCTCCTCACCGCGCAGCCCCCGGGGGTACCCCTGCCCGTCCCACCGCTCGTGGTGCTGGCGGATGAGCTCCGCCACCGGGGCCAAGTCGGGACAGGAGGCGGCAATCCGGTACCCCACCTCGGGGTGGCGCTTCACCTCCTCCCACTCCTCCGCGGTGAGTTTCGAAGGCTTGAAGAGAATGCGTTCCGGCACTGCCAGCTTGCCCAGGTCGTGCATCTCCGCGAGGAGGCTTAGGGTGTCGAGGTCGCTTCTCGAGAGCCCGACTGCCTCGCCCAGCATGCAGGCGAGCCTCTTCACCCGCTCCGTGTGCCCCTCGGCTGCGAAGTCCTTCTCCGCCAGGGCGGCCCTCAAGGCGCGGACGGCGGCCCGGTGGGAATGACCTGTGCCCCTGGCGAGCTTGTTCCTGTACATGGCGTCGTCGGCCTCCGCGTAGACCTCCTGCAGCGACCGGGAAGCGTCCTCGGCGGTCGCTGCTCCCACCGAGAGGCTCAAGGGGAAGTCCGGGTGCAGGGCGCTGTCCCTCTCTGCGGCCTCGATTATGCGCTGGACCACCTCCTCCGCAGCTTCCCGGTCCGTCTGCGGCAGGATGACGACGAACTCGTCGCCGCCGACGCGGGCGACGACATCCGACCCGCGGACGCAGCCGCCGAGGACCCCCGCCGCGCGCCGCAGCAGCTCGTCGCCCTGCTCGTGGCCGAAGGTGTCGTTCACAACCTTGAGGCCGTCGAGATCGCACATGACGAGGCTCACGGGGAAAGAGCGGCCTCTCTCCAGCCGCCGCAGCTCCTCCTCGAAGAAGGCGCGGTTGTAGAGCCCCGTGAGGGCATCGCGGGTGCTGAGGTAGACCAATTTCTTTTCCCGGAGGTGGCCCTGGAGCAGCTCGGCCACGCGGCCCGACAGGATGTCGAGGAGCCGCCGCTCGTAGTCCGCGAACTCCCGCTTCCTCTCGAGGAAGAACAGCCCCGAGACGCCCTTCTCCCCAAGGTCACGCAAGTACACCCCGGGCAGGTCCCGCCTGCGGCTGACGTACTCCAAGAACTTCTCCCGCTCCCCGAGGACCTGCTCCGGGAAACCCCACGCGCAGCAGGCACCTGCGCGGCCAGAGTCCTCGGAAAACGCCAGGACGACCCGGCCGGCCCCGAAGAGGCGGGCCGCCTTGGCCTTGAGCTCGCGGAAGAAGTCGCGCTCCGAACCGTTGAAGGTGAAAGCCGCGATCTCGTAGAGTGCCGCGAGTTCAGCAAGCTGCGCGTCCATAGCCCCTCACTTACCCCCCACGGCTACCACCAGTGTCTTGTTGTGGAACAAGGGAGCGTCGTCGTAGCAGGCCGCCTCGCCGAAGGTGAGGAACCCGGCAAAGGGGAGGGAGCCGAAGGCCTCCCGGAAAGCGGCCGCCTCCTCGCCCCCGTTCCCGAGGAGGAGAGAGCGAGAAACGCAGTCGAAGACCAAGGCGAACCTCGGCACCCGCACACTCCGCAGGGCCGCCGCCACCGTGTCGCGCGAGGCCTGAAGGAGTTCGTCCCTCGTCGTCGTCATCAGGTAGGCCACCGCGCTGGGCGGAACCTCGGTGACGAACTCCACGGCCCCGCCGGGCAGCCCCTTCAGGGGGTCGCGGAGGACGTACCTGCCCGAGACGTCGACCACCCCCAGCGGGTGCCTGGCGCCCACCTTGGCGAAGTTCTCCGGAGTCACCTCTCCCAGGCGGCGCAGGTAAACCTCCAGCGCCGGCTGCCCGTCGAGCTCGTACACGACGCGCCCGCGCGCCCTCGTGATGACAAGGGGCGGGCCCGCGCTCCTCCACCCGTGCCCGACGCCTACCCCGAAGGAGCAGCCCGCGACCAGGGCAGCAGCCACCGAGGAGCTAGCGACGCCCTCCTCCGTCAGCTGGTAGGTCTTCATAAAGCGCAGGTTGTCCCCCGTGCCCCCGCCGGCGTACCGGAACTCGGGACCCAGCACGTCGTAAAGACCGGAAAGCACTTCAGTGATACCGCCTGCAAAGCCGTCGGGGAAGATGAAGACGGCACCCTCGCGCGCGGGGACCTTGCTCAGCAGTCTCTCGGCCAGCCGCTTTCCGGCCTCCTCGGCGTCACCGCCGCCCAGAGAAACCAGGGCAGTCGCGGCGGAAACACCTTCCGCCCGGACGGCCAGGACCGCGATGCCCCGGCGGCAAATCCCCTCGGGGGTCACGACCCCCGCCCCGCACGCTCCCACGAGCCGGGAAGCGCCCGTGCGGGAGAGAACCTCCTCCAAGACAGCTTCCTGGTCGTAGTCCTCCGTCGTGAAGAGAAAGACCAGCACGGGCTTTTCCAGGCAGCGGCACGCTTCCCTGGCCGCACCCGCTCCTGCTTCTCGAGAAGAAAGCGCACAGCTAAACCCAACGCCCACCTCCACGGTTCCTCACCCCGACAAAGAAGACTTTTCCGATTTTGCCGCCCTCCGGCATAAAGCCTCCACCATCCTCGCAAAGAGAAAGTTGATGCCATACGGGTGACGTCCTCCCCTCAATAAATTGAGGGGCATCCTCAAGCGGATGCACGCGAAGGTTTATCCTCGCGCTTCGGTTCACTAAACTTTCTGCCCGTACCCAAAGCGCTTTCCGGCAAAAGCCGCCGGCCGCCCGTCAGCCCGCGCGGGCCTCGGCCTGCGGTTCCTCGGGGGCGGCGAGAACGAACCGCCGCACTTCATCGGCCGGCAAAAGGCCGGTGA
>JACIWI010000070.1 GCA_014361055.1 Candidatus Bipolaricaulota bacterium | reverse complement strand
GGCCACATCGCCGGACGGGGATCTCTTGGTGCGGGTTGCCCTGGGGCTGTTTTCCCCGGTGGGGCCGGAGGAGCACCGCGCCCTCCTCCTCGACCTCGACCGGCTGCAGGCCGACGGGGGCCGGGAGCTCCGGGGGATGCTCCTCGCCCTGGCCGAGCCGCGTCTGGACCCGCGTCGGCGGGGTCCGCAGTGGACGGACGCCGTCCGCCGCGGCTGCCGCGACCACCGGTTGGTCCTGACTTCTGCCTATGATCTATTCCGGGCGGTATCCCACGTGCTCGGCGGCGGGGAGGTGGCCGCGGTACGGCGGTCACTGCTCACCACGGAAGGGGAGTGGCGGTGGAAGGGCTGACCCTGGCCCTCCTCCTGGCCTTCGCCATGGTGCCGGCCGTGGCGGGGGCGAGCTCCGCGTTCGCCCGGTGGGGCCGGGCCGGCCAGTACGTCCGCCCCGAGGGGCCGGTCCAACATGCCGCGAAGGCGGGCACCCCGACCATGGGGGGGATCGTCCCGCTGGGGACGATCCTGGTCGGGGCCGGTGTCCTGTGGGGTGCGGGCGGTGGGCCGACGTGGGCCGCCGGGTTCGTCCTCGCCGCGACCGCGGCCGGAGCCGGGGTGGGCCTCCTCGACGACCTCCGCTCCCAGCGGCGCCGGACATCCTGCGGGTTCTTCCCCCACCAAACGCTCCTCATCCAGGCCGCGCTGGGCGGGGCCTTGTTCGCGATGGTCCCGTTCCTCGGCGACCTCCAATTGGCCGTCCCGTTTTCCTCGGTGCGGGTGCCCCTCTCCGCCATCCCCTGGTGGGCGCTCTCGCTCCTTATGGTCGTGGCGTTCGTGGCCACCGCGAACGCGGTGAACCTGACCGATGGCTTGGACGGCCTCGCCACCGGGGCGTGGGTCCTGGCCCTGCTCGGCCTCCTGCCCATGGTGGGGGGGAAGCCCGATCTCGTGGGCTTATGCCTCCTCGGGATCGGGGCCGGGGCCGGGTTCCTGTGGGCCAACGCCCACCCGGCCCACGTGTTCTTGGGGAACGTGGGGTCGATGGGGCTCGGTGGGTTCCTGTTCGGGATGTCCTTCGCCGGGGGGGCGGTGTTCCTCCTCCCCCTCCTCGGCGGCCTGTTCGTGGTGGAGACGCTGTCCGTGATCCTTCAGGTGGCCTCGTACAAGCTCACCGGGACGCGCCTCCTCAAGATGTCCCCCCTCCACCACCACCTCGAGGCGGGCTCCGTCCCGTGGCGCCACCTCCTCCCCGGGCAGGAGTGGCCGGAGCCGAAGGTGGTGGCCCGCCTGTGGATCGTGGCTGGAGCGTTTGCCTTGCTGGGGGTGCTGGCCTGGATTGCGGGTTAATTAAGCGCTTCCTCGAACGCGAGGGCAGCGGAAAGCACCCGCTCCTCGGAAAGCCTCGGCCCGATGAGCTGGAGCCCGAACGGAAGTCCGCCAACGGTCCCCCCCGGGATCGAGATCGCCGGAAGGCCAGCCAGGGCGGAGGGCAACGTGAACACGTCCGCGAGGTACATCGCGATCGGATCTTCCTTCTCCCCGAACCTGAACGCCGGGGTGGGTGAGGTCGGCCCGAGGATCAAGTCCACCTCAGCGAACGCGCCCGCAAAGTCACGGGCGATGAGCGTCCGCACCCGCTGGGCCTTGCCGTAGTACTGGTCGTAGTAGCCAGCGGACAGGGCGAACGTGCCCAGGGCGATCCTGCGCTTCACCTCGGGACCGAACCCGACGGCACGGGTGCGGGCGATCATCGCCCCCACCCGGTCCCCCTCCTCGCGCAGGGTGTACCGCACCCCATCGTACCGGGCGAGGTTGGCCGCCGCCTCGGCCGAGGCGATCAGGTAGTACGTGGGCAGGGCGTACTCCGTGGTCGGGAGGGTGATGTCCATCACCTTCGCCCCCAGTTCCTCGGCGACCTCCCGCCACCGTTCGACCAGAGCCAGTGCCTCTGGCCCCAGCTCCCGCGGGACGTACTCCTTGGGGACCCCGATCCGCACCCCGCGGAGGTCCGGGCGCAGGTCCGCGGTGTAGTCGTGGGGCGGCACGGGGAGGGATGTCGAGTCCAGCGGATCGTGTCCGGCGACGAGCGACAGGACGAGGGCAGCGTCGCGGACGCAGCCGGCGATGGGACCAATCGTGTCCAGGCTGGAGGCGAACGCGACCAGGCCGTACCGGGACACGAGGCCGTACGTAGGCCGCAGCCCCACCACCCCGCACAGGGCGGCGGGCTGGCGCACCGAACCGCCGGTGTCGCTCCCCAACGCGGCCAGCGCCTCCCCGGCCGCCACCGCCGCCGCCGAGCCGCCCGAGGAGCCGCCCGGAACGCGGGACGGGTCGTGCGGGTTGCGGGTGGGGCCGAACGCGGAGTGCTCGGTGGACGAGCCCATTGCGAACTCGTCCAGGTTCGTCTTCCCCTGCACCTGGGCCCCGGCGCTCCTGAGGCGGGCGACCGCGGTGGCCTCGTACGGGGACCGGAACCGCTGGAGCATCCGTGACCCGCAGGTGGTGGGAAGGTCCCGGGCACAGATGTTGTCCTTGATGGCGATGGGGAGACCGCTCAGGGGGAGCCCGCTCAACGGTTCCCCGTCCGCGATCAGGCGGTCGGGGTCGGCCAGGGAGAGAAACGCATGCACCGTGGGCTCGCAGGCCGCGATCCGCTCCCACAGCGCGGCGATAACCTCCTCGCGTGTCAGCTCATGGGCGGCCAACCCGGCCCGGACCTCGGTCAACGTCACTTGTGCCGGGGGTGGGACTTGAACCCACACGGGGGGTGAATACCCCACTGGATCCTGAGTCCAGCGCGTCTGCCAATTCCGCCACCCCGGCCGCGGACCCAATTCTATGGGGGGGTGGAGGCGTGTCAAGATTTGACGGGCTTGCCGCGCATCCGTAGACTGTCGCCTGGGTGAGGGGGATGGTAGAGCTCAAAGACTTTCGCGTGTTCGCGGACCTCAAGCCGGAGGACCTGAAGAAGCTCGAGGGTTCAGTCCGGAAGATCGACTACGGGGCGGAGGAGCTCCTGTTCATGGAAGGGGCCCCGGCGTTCGGCTTCTACCTCGTCTTCTCCGGGGCGGTGAAGCTGGTGAAGCGAAGCGCCAAGGGGAAGTCCCAGATCCTCAAAATCGTGGGGCCCGGCGGCCTCGTCGGCGAGACGACCCTGTTCGACAAAGGTCTGCACAACGCGTACGCCAAGACCCTTGTCCCATCCACGGTGGGGTTCGTGGAGCGCGGGGATTTCTTTTATTTCCTCGAGCACCATCCCAAGGTCATCTTCCGCCTGTACGAGTACCTGTCCCAGGAGCTGAAGGCGTTCCAGAACAAGCTTGCCGAGCGGTCGTACGCGTCGAGCAAGGAGCGGCTTGCTCGCCTCATCCTGGCGCTGGATCGCTTGGGGATCGAGCTATCGCGCACGGAGCTCGCGGAGATGGCCGGGGTGTCCTCCAAGACCGCCATCCGCACCCTGGGGGAGCTGGAATCCCGCGGCATCATCGCCATCGACAACCGTCGCATCACCGTGCTCAAAGAGGAGTACCTCAAGCGGCTGATGGAGCCCTTCACCGTGCTGGTGGACGAAGCGATCATCATCTGAACGAGATCGGCCGACAAGTTCCTCACCGGCGGTGATGGCTGTCCTTGGCCCGGGGGGCCACAATCGGCGATAGTGTGAGGATGGTCTCGGGCAAGAGGGAACGGCGCAGGTTCAAGGGCGCTCACTTCGGGGTGAGCGTTGCCGTGTACGCCGCCGTGGCCCTGGTCCTATGGGGGCTGGAGCAGGGACACGAGCCGACGGTGGTTATCCTCGGGGTCACGATGGCCCTCGGGGTAGTGGCCCTGCTCTTGGGGTGGCTGGGGGTGGCGGTGGGCGTGGGGGCCAGCCTGCTCCTGGCCTTGCCCGGGCTGCTCGGGCAGCCGTTGGTGTTGTGGGTGGTGACCGGCCTTCTCCTCCTCGGGGTGGCGTTGATCGCCGGCATGGCCGGGCACCTGTGGCGGCAGCGCACGGTCAAGCGCGAGGTCCACCACCGGCTGGAGGCCTGCTACGGCGAGGAGATCTTCGAGGACTCCCTGAACATCATCCACGTGGTGGACCGGGAAGGGAACGTGATCCGCCGCAACCGCAAGTCCCGCGAGCTTTTGGGGTGGCCGCACAAGCGGTCCCTCCACTTCACCGAATACGTCCATCCGCAGGACATCGGCCGGTTCAAGGCGGAGCTGGAGTCCCTGTTCGAGCGGGGAGAGCTCCGGGCGGTGGAGTTGCGGTTCGTGTCCGAAGGGAAGCGGATCGTCCCGGTGGAGCTGCAGGCGAAGCGGGTCACCGGGCGGGTGGCGGTGATGGAGGCCCAGGATCGGGGCGAGGTGGTGGCCCTGGAACGCCGGCTGGCCGAAGAGGAAGCGCGCTACCGCCACCTCATCGAAGATGGGATCGACACCTTGGACCTCGGGGTGATCTTGGTCGATCGGCAGGGGCACGTGCTGTGGTCCAACCGCGCGGTGGCGGTGTTCTTCGGGCTGGACCGGGACGGGCTGATTGGGCTCCCCGCCGGGCGGGCCCTGGACCGGTTCGTGCGCGTCCTGGACTCGCCGGAGGAGTTCCTGGCCCGGGTCCAGGAGGCGTACCGGGGAGGCAAGCCGATCGATGGGTACATCGTGCGCGTGCGGCCGGGCCCGAACCGGGTGGAGCGGGTCCTGCAGTACCGGTCCATCCCCATCGAGACGGAGCGGTATCGGGGCGGGCGCATCGACTACTACGCGGACATCACCGAGCTCAAGCGGCTGGAAGAGCAACTGGTCCAGCAGAAGGAGCGGCTCGAGGAGGTGAACCGTAAGCTCAAGGAGTTCAACTCCGCCGTGTCCCACGACCTCAGGAAGCCGGCCCTGACCGCGCTCGGGTACGTGCAGATGATCCTCCGCCGCTGCGATGGCGAGCTCCCCCAGGCGGTGCGCGAGGACCTCCTCAAGGTGGAGGGCCGCCTCCTGCGGATGGAGAAGCTGATCACCGACCTCCTGCACTTCTCCACCATCCGCATCGACCCGGTTTCGTTCGAGGGGGTGGATCTGCACCGGTTGCTCCAGGAGACCAAGGAGGACCTGGCATCGGTGCTGGTGGGGGTGAACCTGCAGGTGGCCGAGGACCTGCCGGTGGTGTACGGTGTCCCGACCCTGATCAGCGAGTTGTTCGCGAACCTGATCCAGAACGCGGTCAAGTTCAACGACAAGGCCTTGCCGGTGGTGGAAGTGGGATGGAAGGGATATTCCGGGGGCGCGTACCTCTTCTACGTGCGGGACAACGGTCCTGGTATTGAAGCCCAGTACCTGGAAAAGATATTCGGGATCTTTGAGAAGCTTGATCCCAATAAAGAGGGCACCGGGGCCGGCCTGGCGATCTGCCGCCGGATCGTAGAGGAACACGGTGGGCGAATCTGGGCGGAGTCTGAGCTGGGCAGCGGGACCACGTTCTACTTCACCCTGCCGAAGGTGCCCGCGAGAAAAGGGGTGGAAAGCGATGCCCGTTGAGCGGCGAATGACCATCCTGGTGGTGGAAGACGATGAGATGGACTACGAGCTGATCGAGCGCTCGGTCCGCTCGCTGGAAAAGGCAGGGCTGCGCTACGACCTTCACTGGGCGAAGGATGGGGCCGAGGCGCTCAACTTCCTGTTCCGTAAAGGGAAATTCGCGGATGCCCCCCGACCGAACCTGATCCTCCTCGACCTCAAGCTCCCCAAGAAGTCGGGGATGGAAGTCCTCGAGGCGATCAAGGGGGACGAGCGTCTGCGCAAGATCCCGGTGGTGGTGCTCACCGTTTCCACCGATGAGGAGGAGATGGTGCGGGCGTACGACTCGGGGGCGGCCGGGTTCCTGAACAAGCCTGGGTCTCCCGAGGACTTCGACCGCCTGCTCACCACAGTGTGGGATTACTGGCGCATCGCCCGGCTTCCCGACTGAGTTCGCCGCTTTTGTCCCCGGGCGAAGCGATCGATGCCCCTTCCGGCAGTGCGCGTTGTCCTTTCGTTTGCCCCCAGCATGAGCCAATATCTGTTGGGAATCGCCGCGTGCTCAAGGGCGTGGTGCCGGCTCAGGGGGTGTCCGGCCCCTAGGGACCGGGGGAGCAGGGTTGGATCCGGCCTGAGAGAGCTGCCGTTCGAATCGGCCGAGCACGCGGCCGGGGCGCCGCTTCGCATGGCCTCCTTTTTCCTCGCCGGGGGAGGGTCTACCGCCCTCCCCCGCCCCGCTCCAACAGGCTAGCGAGCAGCGCGTCCGCCGCCTGACGGGCTGCCCCCTCTTCCTCGGCGGCCAGCCATCGGTTGGCCATCGCCAACAGCACGTCCAAAGCAGCACCGGCTTCCGCAGGGAGCCAATCCGGCCTTTCCTGGTCCAGGTACTCCTTGATCGGGACGGGGAGCCGCAGGTACAGGGGCGAGGGGGCGAGGAGCGTCCCTTGGGCGAGGGACGCCGCGTGAAAGCTCCATTCCTCGCCCATCTCCCGTGCCTCCCGCGCCGCCGCCGCGCCCAGGGCGTCCAGCGTTGTCCAAAGCTCGCCGAACCAGGCCCGCAGTTCCTCGCGGCCAAACGCAGAAGCCAGGGCGCCCCGGACGATCACGGTCATCGCGTGAACGGCGGCCAGGGCCTCCCTGGTGGCGGGCCACCGCGGGTCGTCCCGAAGCCGCTCCTGCCAAGCGGCGGCCGTGGCCTGGGCGTCGCCCAGGGCTTGATCGACCGCCGCCGGATCGGGCCCGGTCATGCCGAGGACGAGGTGGAGCTGGTCGTATTGGACCGCCGGGGCGAACCGGGCCACGAGCAGAGCGAGCGCCGCACCGACCTGCGCTGGGGTCGGTTGGGCACCACCACCCGCCCCCAGGGCGAGGGCGGCCACGGTCAAGAGCGAAAGAAACCTCCGCATCCCTCAATATTTTAACACGTCCCTTGTCTCCACACCCCATCTTAGCTAGAATGGTCTTTAATCTACGGGGCGTTTCGGCCCCGGGAAAACGGGGTGATCCAGGGTGCGCAAGTGGGGGGTGTGGATTCTGGTGGCCGCGATGTTGCTCGCGGTGCCGGCGTTTGCGGGTCCGGCCCTGAAGGGCAAAGTAGCGGTGGTGCTGGACGTCGGCGGACGAGGCGACCTCTCGTTCAACGACATGGGATTCAAGGGCACGGACCAGGCGGCGAAGGATTTTGGCTTACAGATGACCGAGGTCCAGAGCGCGACGGCGGCGGACTACCTTCCGAACATCCGGAACCTGGCCCGCACCAAGCAGTATGACCTCATCATCTGCGTGGGGTTCCTCCTTGGCGACGCGTTGGCCCAGGCGGCCCAGGAGTTCCCGGACCAGAAGTTCGCGATCATCGACTCGGTAGTGGACGCCCCCAACGTGATGAGCATCGTGTTCCGGGAGAACGAGATGTCGGCCCTGGTGGGCGCGTTGGGGGGGATGCTCGCCGCGTACCACGGCTACCCCTATGTGGGCGTGGTGCTGGGGATTGAGATCCCTGTCCTGTACCACTTCGAGGCCGGGTACCGCTTCGGCATCGCCTGGGGCCTTGAGAAGTACAAGGCGCACGAAGGCTTGGAGGCCTTGCCCAACGTGGGATTGCTTTATGTGTACACGGGGACCTTCGATGACATCGCCAAGGGCAAGGCGGCCACCGAGGCCCAGCTTGCCCAGGGTGCCGTCGCCGTCTACAACGTGGCCGGCCCATTGGGGATCGGGGACCTGGAGGCGATCACCGAGTGGCACAACGCCCGTGGGACCAAGCACGGTCCGCCGTACTACTTCGGCGTGGACGCCAACCAGGACTACCTCGGCAAGGGTGTGCACGCTCTCGCGAGCGGCATGAAGCGCGTTGACGTCGGCTGCTACGACGCGGTGAAGGCCGTGGTGGAGGGGACGTTCCAGGGCGGGGTCGTGAGCCTTGGCCTTGCCGAGGGCGGCGTCTCCATCAGCGGCTTGCAGGACCTCATCGACTTCATCGAGTTCGGGATCGCCGGAGGCGCGCTCAAGCGGTCCGAGGTGTACGAGACGGTCGCCAACTGGGCGACGAACCGGGCGGCCATCCCGTACTGGATCTGGGAGGCCGTGGACGAGCTGGAGAAGGGGATCCTGAACGGGACGATCCAGGTCCCGACCGCGAACACCCGCGACGAGATGCTCGCCATCCGCGCGCAGTACCCGCTGACGCGGTAACCTTGAGGCGTTGCCGGACGAAGGGGAGAGGTGGTCTCGCCCCTCTCCCCTTCTCGCCGTAAAGAGGGCGTCGGCTGTGAGGAGCGCGTATGAACCCGACTGCGCAGACAACCGAACCCGGCGGGGAACCGAAGTACTTTATCCGAGCCGAAGGGATTACCAAGGTCTACTCCGACGGTACCGTCGCCGTAAAGGATGTCGATCTGGAAATCCATCCTCGGGAGATCCTGGGGCTGCTCGGAGAGAATGGGGCGGGCAAGACCACGCTTACCAAGATCCTTTCCGGACTTCTGCCCCCCACGAAGGGGCGTGTCGTTTCTCCCCGCGGGCCGGTGCGGTTCGGGAGCCCGCGTGAGGCGCTTGAGTTCGGAATCGGCATGGTTCACCAGCACTTCGCCCTGGTGGGCACGTTCACCGCGGCGGAGAACGTGGCCCTGAGCCATCGGCGTCCGTTCGGCCGCCTGAGGCTTTCGGAGGCCAAGGGGCGCCTCGAAGAGCTGATGGACGCAAGTGGCCTTCATGTTCCCCTGGACGTGCCGGTGGAGCGGTTGGCGGTGGGTGAACAACAGCGTGTGGAGATCCTAAAGGTGCTCTCCCGCGATGTGGACCTCCTGATCCTGGATGAACCGACGTCGGTGTTGACCCCGCTCGAAGTCGACGAGTTGTTCGCCCTTCTGCGGCGACTGAAGGAGGGCGGGAAGTCGATCATCCTCATCACGCACAAGCTCAAGGAGGTCCTTGCGATTACCGATCGCATCGCTGTCCTGCGCCGCGGCGAGCTCGTGGGTGATGTGGAAGCCGCGCAGACGAGCCCTGAGAAGCTGGCCCGGCTGATGGTCGGCGAGGCGTTGATCGCCGGAAAAGAGGCCATTGAGCTCCGAACCGAGGAGCTGCCCCGCCACGAGGCCCGGCGCGAGCCGCGCCGCGAAGGCCCCGGAGTGCTGCATGTGGAGGGCCTCACCGTGCGGGGTGATGCCAAGAAAATTGCGGTCAAGGACCTGTCGTTTGACGTGTATGCCGGGGAGATCTTCGGCATCGCCGGTGTGGAGGGGAACGGGCAGACGGAGCTCGTGGAGGCGCTGACGGGGTTACGGGTTCCGGTCAAAGGCACGGCCACCATTCGTGGGGTGGAGATCCTCGGGAAGGATCCTCGGGAGATCTACCGCCTTGGTGTGGCGCACATCCCCGAGGACCGGTGGAAGCGGGGGCTGATCCTCCAGTTCACGCTGGCCGAGAACGCGATCCTCGGGGTGCAGCGGTGGAAGGAGTTCCGGGGGCCGCTTTCGTTCTTGCGCTGGCGCAAGATCCGGGAGCACGTGCGCGCGCTCATGAAGCGGTTCGGAATCCAGGCCACTGGGCCGGGCGCGCCGGCGAAGAGCCTGTCCGGTGGGAATCAGCAGAAGCTGATCGTGGGGCGGGAGCTTTCCAAGGATCCGGCGATCATCATCGCCGCTCAGCCCACCCGGGGTCTGGACATCAGTGCTGCCCAGTACATCCGCGCCCTGCTCCTCGAGATGCGCGACGCCGGCCGCGCCATCCTCCTCGTCTCGGCCGACCTGGACGAGGTGCTCGCCCTGTCCGATCGCATGGCCATCATGTATGAAGGCCGCTTCATGACCGTGGGGTCCCCGGCCGGGCTCGACCGGCAGGCGATCGGGATGTACATGGGCGGGGTCGTTTCCGCGTCCAAGGAGGGCGCATGAGCGCAGACGCGATGGAGAGCCGCCTGCAGGCGTCCACCGTCGCACGGAGGGCGTTGGCCGGGCTGAACCCGGTTCTCGAGTCCCTGCTCGCCGGCGTACTTGGGCTCCTGGTCGGGGCCTTGCTCATGAAGATCTGGGGGTACGATCCCTGGAAGGCGTACCACGCCCTGTTCGTCGGCGCCTACGGTGACTCCTATGGGTTGGCGAGCTCGCTCGCCCGGGGGACCCCGCTGATCCTCACTGCGCTCACGTTTTCCATCTGTGTGCGCGCCGGGATGTTCAACATCGGGGCCGAGGGGCAGGTGTACCTGGGGGCGATGGCCGCGGTCACGGTGGGCTACTTCTCCCTCCCGCCCGGGCTGCACCTGATCGTGGGCCTCCTGTTCGCGATCATCGCCGGCGCCATCTGGAGCCTGGGGCCAGCCATCCTCAAGATCACCCGCGGGGTGCACGAGGTCATCTCCACGATCATGTTCAACTGGATCTCCCACTTCCTCTGTTACTACCTCGTGGCAAACGTCCTCGTCGACCCGATCCGCGGCGAGAAGACGATCAGCGTGCCCAGGAGCGCCCGGTTTCCCATCCTGATGCGGGGGACAGATCTCTCCTATTCGTTGTTCGCCGCGGTCGCGTTCGCGCTCGTCATCTACTTCATCCTCTGGCACACCGTGACCGGGTACGAGGTGCGGGCAGCGGGGCTCTCGCCCACCGCTGCCCGCTACGGGGGGATCAGCTCCAAGCGCACGATGCTCCTCGGCTTCATCCTCGGCGGGATGGGCGCGGGCCTTGCCGGGGCGTGCATTGTCATGGGCCTCCCCCCGACGTACGCCGAGTTCAGCGGGCTTCCCCAGATCAGCAACTTGGGGTTCGACGGGATGGCGGTGGCCATGGTCGGCCGCACGCACCCCATCGGGATCCTGGTCGCGGCCGTGTTCTTCGGGGGTCTCACTGCCGGCGGGCGCACGATGCAGATCACCGCCGGGGTGCCACTGGAGATGGTGCGGGTGGTGGAAGGGGTCATCGTCACGGCGATGGCGATCCCGGAGCTCGTGCGGCTGTTCCGGTTCGTCTGGCGCCGCTCAAGCAGCTTATTTGCGTTCAGGAGGGCGCGATGATCGCGAGCTACATCCGGAGCATCCTGGTCATCTCCCTCCACGCCATGGTGCCCATCACCCTGACCGCGGTGGGGGAGGTGGTGGGCGAGACGGGGGGGCTGTTCAACATCGGCCTTGAGGGGATCCTGATGTTGAGCGGTTTTCTGGGGGGGGGGGGGGCGGTTTTGGGTGGGCCGGTGGTGGGGCTGTTCGTGGGCATGGGGGTGGGCGCGCTGGTCGGCCTCATCTTCTCGGTGATCAACACCTACTGGAAGGGCAACCAGATGATCACCGGGATCGGCATCAACCTGTTCGCGATGGGGTTCGTGGCGTTCGGCCTCATCGTGCTTGGCGCGCCTGGGTTCCGCGCCGTGTCCCCCGCCGGGCGGCTCCCCCCGATCCGCACCCCGGCCGGGAGCTTATCCCCGATCATCTTCGTGGCTTTAGGGCTCCCGTTCCTCGCCTACTGGTTCCTCAAGCGAACCCGGGCTGGCCTGATCCTCAAGGCGGTGGGGGAGAGCCCCGAGGCGGCCGACGTGGCTGGGATCCGCGTGAACCTGGTGCGGCTTCTGGCGACCACGTTTGGCGGCGTTCTTGCCGGCCTCGCTGGGGCGTACATCAGCGTGTCCTGGATCGGGTCGGTGACCAAGGGCATCTCCGCCGGGCGCGGGTTCATCTCCTTGGCCACGGTGGTGTTCAGCGGCCTCAACCCGCTCCTCGCCCTGGTCGGTGGGTTCATCTTCGGGCTCTTCGAGAGCGTGGCCACGTGGATCCAGAACCTCCCCGGATCGAAGGCCGTGCCGTGGCAGTTCGTGGCCATGATCCCGTACGTGGTGACGTTGCTCGTCGTCACCGGGGTGATCGGTCGGGTTCGGTTCCCGAAGGCGTTGGGGGAGCCCTACAAGCGGGAGTGAGAGGCCTCCCAGCACGTTTGCCCTGCTCCGGCGATCCCGTATATAATCCGCGCCAAATGGCGTCCCTTAAGGCGAGGCCGCGCCACTTCGTGGATGCGCTGGACTTCTCTACCGAAGAGTACCACGCCCTGATCTCCCTCGCCCACGACATCATGGACGCCCCTGCCCGCTGGCAGGACGTCTGCGCCGGCAAGGTGATGGTCACCCTGTTCTACGAGCCCAGCACCCGCACCCGCCTTTCATTCGAGGCGGCCATGCAGAGGCTTGGCGGGAGGGTCCTCACCGTGGCCGACCCGGCCACCAGCTCTGCCGCCAAAGGGGAGGGACTCGCCGACGCCATCCGTACCGTGTGCGCCTACTCCGACATCGTGGTGCTGCGCCACCCCAAAGAAGGGGCCGCCAAGCTCGCCGCCCTGTACGCCTCGGTTCCCCTGATCAACGCCGGGGACGGGGCCCGGGAGCATCCCACCCAGACCCTGACCGACCTGTGCACGATTCAAACGTTCAAGGGAAGGCTCGAGGAGCTCTCCGTGGCCCTGTGCGGGGACCTCAAGTACGGGCGAACGGTGCACTCCCTCATCAAGGCGTTGGCCTGCTTTCCTGGGATCGACCTTCTTCTCATCTCCCCGGTGGAGCTCCGCCTCCCCGAGGCGGTGAAGGAGGAGGTGCGGGCGCTCAACCCGGGGATCAGGTGGTGGGAGACGGCCGACCTCGAAGAGGGATTGGCCCGGGCGGACGTCCTGTACATGACCCGCATCCAACGGGAGCGGTTCTTCAACGAAGAGGACTACCTACGCCTGCGGGATTCTTTCGTCCTGACCCCGGACAGGCTGGTCCAGGCC
>JACIWI010000007.1 GCA_014361055.1 Candidatus Bipolaricaulota bacterium | reverse complement strand
CCCCTTCGCTACCAACGACAGGAACTTCGCAACCTTGGTCCGTAGCCTACCTATGAGGGATTGAAACTGCCAAACGGGATGTCATGATGCCGCTTGGAACTGGAGTCCGTAGCCTACCTATGAGGGATTGAAACCTCCGTTCGCGTCATAGGGTCAAGGTACGCCCCCAAGTCCGTAGCCTACCTATGAGGGATTGAAACCTGACACTCCATATTGTGACTGTATTGCATCTAGCCCAGTCCGTAGCCTACCTATGAGGGATTGAAACAGGGAAATCCAGGCCGCTAGCCCCTGCAAGGCGGCCAAGTCCGTAGCCTACCTATGAGGGATTGAAACATCGTCGATGGGGACATGATCGATGGCAAAGGACAACGTCCGTAGCCTACCTATGAGGGATTGAAACCTGAACTGCGGTTGGACATCGAGGAACTACCTTACATGTCCGTAGTCTACCTATAAGGGATTGAAACTTGAGGTTCCTGCCGGCGGCAAGGCTGGCGCTGTCGGCTGCAGACCACCCAAGCCCGTGAGCCCGACAATGAGTTGACCACGTGGCCTCTCACGTCTGTTGACAAATGACAACAATCTGGCTACAGTCGGGGCATGGCGGTGGCCCAGTTCGGAGAGCTCGTGCGTCAGGCCCGTTTGGCCCACGGGATCGGCCTGCGGGAAGTGGCCCGCCAGGCCGGGATTGAGCCGTCGCGCCTGTCGCGCATCGAACTCGGCCTCCGCCCGCCTCCACCTCTTCCTGAGATCCGCGCCCTGGCCCAAGTGCTCGGCCTGTCCATGGCCGACCTCCTCGTGGCCGCAGGGACCCCGAAAGAGGTGGTGGAGTCCCTGCTCTGGTCCGGACGGCTCGCGTTCGGCGGCGAAGAGGCCTTCTCCCCTGTCCATCCGGAGCTCGCGCGGAAGAACACGTTCCTCGCCCGGGTCGTCGAAAGCCAGGGAGCTTTGAGACACGTCCGGCTTGGGGACGAGACCCTGCAGGCGATCTCGTTCAGCCACGCCGACCTCCTGTGGCTGGTCATCCCCCCAGAGGCGGTCGTCCTGGGCCGAGCGCGGCCCTCCGGCCTGATTGGCTGCAACCTGATCCCCGGCCAGGTCATGAAGGTCCGCCGGCTGGGGGACTTGGTGAACGTGGTCCTCGCCTGCCGCGGGTTCGCGCTCAACGTGCTCGTCGGGAACCCGGACAGGGCCCCGTTTGCCGTCGGCCAAGGGTGGTGGGCGGCGATCCCCATCCCTGCGGTGCGTACCCATCCCGTGAAGGAGGACTCGTTATGAGGAGATCTTTGCTCGCGGTAGTGCTCGTCGTCCTGGCTGTGGGGGCATGGGCCCAGGCGGTACTGGTCCAGGTCGAGGACCGATCCCTGGCCGTGGACCTGGCCGACGACCTGTGGCCGACC
Organism: Candidatus Bipolaricaulota bacterium; assembly: GCA_014361055.1. Lineage (GTDB taxonomy): Bacteria > Bipolaricaulota > Bipolaricaulia > Bipolaricaulales > Bipolaricaulaceae > JACIWI01. The sequence continues at coordinate 5,821 of JACIWI010000007.1, read as the reverse complement.
CTAGCGGGCACCGTGCGCTATCAAGGGCCGACCTTATCCCCCAATGACCCCAACTGGAAACCCGCCCACAGCTACCGGGGCATCCCCTTGTCCCTCCTCGTGGAGGCCCTGGGCGGGATGCAGGAGGGCGACCTCCTCCATGTCATCGCCGTGGACGGCTACGCCAAGGCCTTGCCCTGGGCGGTGGTGACGGGCCAGTCCCCTTTGGGAACACCGATCCTCGCGTTCGAGCGTGACGGGGTGAGGATTCCAACGTGGGACGAGGGGCCGGAGCTCGTGTTCCTCCCGGCGGACGGCACAGTGTCCAACGAGGACATGCTCGCCGCCCTCGGCGAGCAGGCCCACTTCTTCCAGGGCCTTCCCTCCACCACTGGGCTGTTGGTGAAGGCCGTGCAGTGGCTCGTGGTGAATTGGGACGAAAGCCTCGAGGCCCTGCCCGCTGTCGGGGCTTGGCCGGAGGAGGCCACGGTCACCGTGGCCTCCACGGAGGAACGCACCTACACGATGCGCGAGCTGGAGACGCATTTCGCCGCCGTCACCGGGCCGGGGACGTTCGTCAACCGGGTCGGCCGCGAGATCAGCGCCCGCTATGCCGGGATCCCCCTCGCCGACCTCCTCGGGCCATGGCCCCCGGATACAGAGGTGGAGGCGGTGGCCGCGGACGGATACCGGATGCGTTACCGGTACGGCGACCTCGTGGATGAGGACGGAATCTGGATCCTCGCCTTCAAGCAGGATGGCGTCTACCTCCCGTTCGACCCCGGCTACTTCCGCCTGGTCAAGGTGGGACCGGGGAACCCCCGGTTCGAGAGCGCCCGGTCGGCGCGGATGGTGGTGCGGGTGGAGGTGCACGGGACGTACGAGAGCTACACCCTCCGCCTCCAGGGCCAGGTGGAGCGGACGTTCACCCGGGCCGAGCTCGAGGCCGGGGTGGGCTGTCCCTGCCACGCCCACACGGTGACGGTCACCCGCAACGGGGAAGCCCACGCCTATTCCGGCCTTCCGCTATGGCGCCTCCTCGCCTACGTGGACGACGACCGGTTCCCGCCGGCCGAGCTCGGGATCCACTACGACGACGCCGACTTCAACGACGCGCTCGCCGCGAACGGGTACACGGTGGAGATCCGGGCCGCGGACGGGTTCAGCCAGCGCATTCCCGTCCGGTACCTGGCCCGCGATGACCGGTACATCCTCGCCCTCAAGGTGGACGGGCGGTTCCTGGCCGAGGCCGATGGCGGGCCGCTCCTCCTGGTATGGGACGATGCCGCCCCGGTTCCGGAGGGCCTGCGGAGGGTGAAGTGGGTGGTGGAGATCGTCATCCGGCCGGACTAGGGCGCCTCTCCGTCCGTGATCTCGTGGTGGTGGCCCTGCTCGCCGCTGTGGGCGGGGCATTGTCCGCGTACGTCGGGTATCTGGGGAACCTGGTGAACCGGTTCGTGGGGGTGCCGTTCGGCGCGGGCCAGATCCTGGCCGGTTTGCACGTGGTGTGGCCGCTCCTCGCCGCGGCGCTGGTGGGGCGGTTCGGGGCGGCCACGTTGACCGGCCTCGCCAAGGGGGCGGTGGAGTTCCTCATGGGAGGGACCCACGGGGTCGTGATCCTGCTCGTGTCCGCGGTCCAAGGGGCGTTCGTGGATTTGGGGATGTCCCTCGACCCGCGGCGGCGGTTGTGGGGGTTCCTCCTCTCGGGGACGGTGGCCTCAGCGTCCAACGTGTTCGTGTTCCAGGCCTTGTACTTCTCTGGTGTCCCGGTGGGCTACATCTTGATCATGGCCGGGCTGGCCGGGGCCTCCGGCCTCGTGCTCGGCGGGTGGCTCGCCCATGACCTCCTGGCCGCGTTGCGCCGGGCCGGGTTGGCCCACGCTCCCCACGTTCAAGCCACCGGCGCCCGGGCCTGGCTAGCCGGGGGGCTAGCCCTGGTCTTCCTTGCCGGCGGCGTCGGCTACTACCTCGCCGTGTACCGGCCGCTCTCTCCCGGTGCCGTACAGGTGGAGGGAAGGGTGGAGCGGCCGTTTTCCTTCCGCTACCAGGATTGGGCCGGACAGGAGATGACCGTCCGCGCGGCCTTGAGCGGGGCAGTCACCTACGTCCCGGAGCAGGAGTACACCGGGATCCCGGTGGAGGCGATCCTCGCCCGGGCCGGCCCTAAGCCCGGCGCGCAGGTGCTGATCGCCCGCGCCCGCGACGGCTACCAGGCCGAGTTTCCCTTGGCCGAGGTGACCGCGGACACCCGCGTCCTGGTGGTGCGGGACGGCAGCACGCTCCGGTTGGTGGCCAAAGGGTATCCAGGATCCCTATGGGTCCGGGACCTGGCGGCGTTGATCGTGCGATGAACGCGATCGCGGTGCGGGACCTCACCGTGCACTACGAAGGGCGCCCGTGGCCAGCGCTCGCCGACCTCTCCTTGAACGTCCCGGCGGGGGAGCTCGTGGTGGTGGCCGGCCCGTCTGGGGCGGGGAAGAGCACCCTGTTTCATGCCCTGCTCGGGTTCGTGCCCGAGGGGATCCCGGCCCGGGTGGCTGGGGAAGTGTTCCTGTTCGGCCAGCCGGCCCCGCCCTCGCTGTACCGCCGAGCGGACGGGATCGGGCTCGTGCAGCAGGACCCCGAGGCCCAGATCTGCACCCTGCGGGTGCGGGATGAGGTCGCGTTCGGCCCGGAGAACTTGGGGCTTCCTCGGGCGGAGATCGCCGGTCGGGTGGAGACGGCGCTGGCAACCGTGGGGTTGACCGCGCTGGCCGACCGGGCCACCTGGACCCTGTCCGGAGGGGAGAAGCAGCGATTGAGCTTGGCCTCAGCATTGGCCCTCGCGCCGAAGGTCCTGCTCCTGGATGAGCCCACCGCTCACCTCGATCCCTCGGCCGCGGCCGGGCTGCTTGGGCTGGTGGCGGAACTCCACGAGGAGGGACGAACGGTGATTGTGGCCGAGCACCGGCTGGGCCCGCTGGCCCGGCTGCGGCCGCGGTTCCTGTGGCTGGCTGCGGGCCGCCTGGCCGCCGACCGCTATGGCATTCCCCAGGAGGCCGCCCTGGCCGACGATTTCCCCCGCCCGGCCCCACCCCGGGGCGGACGCCTGCTCGTGGTGCGGGGGCTCTCGTTCGCCTATCCCGGCGGGAACGACCTGTTCCGTCGGCTTTCGTTCGACCTCGCCCCGGGGGAGATCCTGGGGGTGATCGGCCCCAACGGCGCCGGAAAGACAACCCTGCTGCGGCTCTTGGCCGGCCTGACCTCGCCCCACGCCGGGACCATCGCCTTGGCCGCCGGCCACCGCCCCGGCGACGGGGTGGGCCTGGTGTTCCAGATGCCCCATCACCAGTTGTTCGCGGCGTCGGTGGCCGAGGAACTGGCCCTGGGACGGCCCCGGGTGGACGGAGATGGCCGGGCATGGCTGGCCCGGGCCGGCCTCGTCGACCTTGCCCACGAGCACCCGTTGCGGCTGAGCGTAGGGGAGCGACGCCGCCTGACGGTGATCCTCGCCCTGAGCCGCCGGCCGCGTCTCTTGCTCCTCGATGAGCCGTTCATCGGCCAGGATTGGGCGAACCGGCGGTGGATCGCCTCGGAGCTCGTCCGTGCCGTCCAGGAGGGAAGCGGAGCGATCCTCGTGTCCCATGACATCCCGGCCGTGGCCCGTCTCGCCCACCGGGTGCTGTACCTCGGGGAAGAGGCGCTGCTCGGCTCACCGGGGGAGGTGTTCCGGACGCTGGCCAGCCAAGGTCGGGACGCGTTCACCCCGGAGTTCTGGGAGGCGAGATGAGGCACCCTCTGGCCAAGTTCGCCCTGCTCTGCGCCTACGCGGCGGCGGTGGTGGCTGCCCCTGGCCTTGCGGTCAAGGGTGGCCTCGTCCTCGCCGCGGTGGCCTTGGGGCGGCGACGCCTCCTTTCCCGGCGGGCGTTCCACGCCGCCCTGGCGTTTGGCGGGTTCGTGTTTCTCGTGCAGGCGCTGCTTGCTCCCGGGGAGCCGGTGGCAGGCCTCGGCCCGTTCACCCTAACCCAGGACGGGCTCCGGGCCGGGGCGGAGATGGCCCTGCGGTTCCTGGGGGTGCTCGCAGGGAGCCTCCTGTTCCTGGCCACCACCCCACCGGACGCGTTCGCCGCTGCTCTGTCCCAGACCCGGCTGCCCTACCGGTACACGTACGTCCTGGTGATGACGCTGCGGTTTCTGCCCCTGTTCCAAGCGGAATACCAGCGGGTGCGGGAAGCCCAGCGGGCGCGGGGGCTCCTCTTGCGGCCGTGGAACCTCCTCGCCCATGTCCGCTGGACAGCCCTTCCGGTGTTGGCCGCCGCCCTCGCCCGGGCGGACGCGGTGGCGCTCTCCATGCAGGCGCGGGGGTTCGGCCGGTATCCCCGGCGGACGAGCCTCGACGCCATCCCGTGGGAGCCGGCCGACGTGGGGCTACTGATCTTGGCGACGGTGGGGTTCGCCACTGCGGGCTGGTTCGCCGCCGGAGGGGGACGATGACCGTAAGCCGTTGGACAAGGCTCGTGTTGTTCGGGGCCGGTTTCCTCGGGCTGGCCGCGTACGCCATCGTCCGCAGCCTCACCCCGGCCGGGCCGGCGCTGGTCCTCGAAGGCCCGCGGACGGTACGGGTGACGCTCGCTGAGCTCCAGGCCCTGCCGGCCATCGAACGGGAGGGTGCCTACCAGAACCAGTACGGGAACTGGCGCGATGCGGGACGGTACCGTGGGGTCGCCCTGGCGGTCCTGCTCGAACGGTACTTCCCCGGCGCCCGGGTGGCCCAGGTCCGGGTGGAAGGGGCCGATGGGTACGCAGTCGAGCTCCCACAGGAGCGCGTGTACGACCCGGCCTATCCGCTGGTGCTGGCCTACGCCATGGACGGCCGGGAGATCCCGGAGTGGCCGGATGGGCCACGGCTCGTCATCCTTCCCGAGCAGGGGCGGGTGGGGAACGCCGAATACGGGGTGGACTCAGTAGGCGCATTTTGGGTTAAAACCGTGGTCCGTATTCTGGTGGAGACGCGCTAGCGGACGAGCTTGCGCAGGGCAAGGTCGAGGAGCAGGGTGCACGCTGCCCCCCACAGGAGTGCCCGGCCGAGAGGAAGCCAATCCTGACCCGTCCCCGGCGGCGGGGGCAGAAGCTCGTCGACGATGATCGTCCCTCCGGACACGCGGGCGATCTGGCGCAGGGCGTCCAGGTCCACCCCGAACGCCGCGAGCTCCTCCGGATAGGGGAGGGCCACGGGGAACGCCCCCCCGTACCGGCCGGAGGGCTCGCTCACCGCGAGCAGGTGCACCCCCGGCGCGGGGACCGGGAGCTCCGTCTCGTACCGGCCCGGGGCCACCTGGCCAAACACGAGCGCCCGACGCTCCCCTCCGCTCACGAGCTCCCCGCTCAGGCTCAACCCGTTCACCCACCGCCCTCCCTCTTCCACCTCCACCGCCAGCTGCAGGGAACTCCCATCTACCTTCCAGTCCACCCGCACCGGTCGCCGCCCCGCCCACAGCCCGCCGACCAACGCCCCCCACAGGCGCCCCAGCGCTGGGGAGGACAGCCACCCCTGTGACCAAACCCCGGCGAGGTCGGTGTTGATCACCGCCACCTGACCGAGGCCGATCCGCCACACGGCCACCAGGGGGTCCCCGGCCGGGGTGATCAGCCCTACCTCCGCGGTCGGCTTGGGGAACGTCAGCGTGTACCCAGAAAGCGGCGGGAGCGCCTCCACAAGCGGCAAGGTTCGGGCGGCCGGCCCAGGGAGGGCCGGCGTCTCCCGCTCGACAAACCGCGGCCGCACCACCCGTTCCGTCTCCTGCACCAATACCGGCCGCAGGTCCTGGATGTCCGCCAAGAGCACGAACTGCCCGTGGCCGGC
>JACIWI010000069.1 GCA_014361055.1 Candidatus Bipolaricaulota bacterium | reverse complement strand
CATGTTACTCATGACGCTGAGTAATCTTACTCAAGGCTCTGAGCAAATCAACATCCAGTTCTCGGAGCGCCGCAGACTGCGCGGAGTCGCGACCGCCTGTGTCGGTCTCCCTCCGAGGTCCTGTGAGGGGCTGTCCAGGTCCACGAAGTAGCGGGCGTGGTTTCACCGCTCGATCCCCCAGTTGAAGGGCGGTCCGAACGCCGCCAGGAAATCAAGCTCTGGATTCCGGTCATCCCCGAGGGTCGGGCACGTCACCGGACCGGCGCACGCTCCAGGTGGTGCCTTGTGGGCCGTCACGCAGCTCGATCCCCAGCTCCCCGAGCCGGTCGCGGATCCTGTCGGCGAGGGGGAACTGCCTCTCCTTGCGCAGCTCCCCGCGGAGCTCGGTGAGGAGACCGAGCAGCTCCTCGGCGAGCCCGACCGTGGGGGAGTAGGAGGCCTTCTGGAATAGTCCCAGGGCCCGTCCCAATTCCCGCACGGCCCGCGCCGCCAGCCGCAGCGCCGCCGGGTCCCCACCCTGGGCCTGAAACCTGTACCCCTCCCCCACGATCCCCTGGATCACCCCCAGCGCCCCCGGGGTGTTGAAGTCCGCGGAAAGCTCTTCTTGGAACCTCCCGCGCTGTTCGCGTAGGAAAGAGAGGAACGGTTCAGCGGAAGGAGGAGGGACCCTCTCCGGGAATCGCTCCGCCTGGGAGAGGAGGTTGTACACCCGCTCCACCGCCTCCTCCGCCTCCCGCAAGGCGTCAGCGGAGAAGTCGAGGGGCTTGCGCCAGTGACGGGAGAGGTAGAAGTAGCGCACCGCCTCAGGGCTGTAGATGCCGGTCCCGTCCGCGCGCTTGACCAGCCCCCGCACGTACGCGAAGTTCCCCAGCGACTTGGCCATCTTCTCCCCCTCCACGGTGAGCATCCCATTGTGGAGCCAAATCCTGGCCAAGGGCTTCCCGGTGAGGGCCTCGGCCTGGGCGAGCTCGTTCTCGTGGTGGGGGAAGATGAGGTCGCTGCCCCCGGCGTGGATGTCCACCGTCTCCCCAAGGAGGGTGAGGACCATCGTCACGCACTCCGTGTGCCAGCCAGGGCGGCCCTTGCCCCACGGGGACGGCCACTTGGGCTCCCCGGGCTTGGCCGCCTTCCAGAGGGCGAAATCCAGGGGGTCGCGCTTCCGCTCGTCCACCTCCACCCGGGCCCCGGCCTCCTGCTCCTCCCGGACCCGGCCGGACAGCTTCCCGTAGTCGGGGAAGCTCCCGACCGAGAAGTACACGTCCCCGTCCACCACGTAGGCATAGCCCTTGGCGATCAGGTCCTCAATGACCTCGATCATCTGGTTCACGTAGCCCCGGGCACGGGGGGAGAAGGTGGGTTCCTTCACGTCAAGGGCCCGGAGGTCCTCGAGGTACTCCCGGGCGAACCGCTCGGCCAGCACCTCCGGGGAGGTCCCTTCTTGTTGGGCGCGGCGGATGATCTTGTCGTCCACATCGGTGATGTTCTGGACGTAATGCACGGTGTACCCCTGCTCCTCCAGGCACCGGCGCAGGGCATCGAACACGATCAGCGGGCGGGCGTTGCCGATGTGGATGAAGTCGTACACGGTGGGGCCGCACACGTACATCCGTACCGTGTTGCCGTGGACCGAGAGCTCTTCCAGCTTGCGGGTGAGCGTGTTGTACAGGCGCAACCCCACCACCTCCCCTTCGCGATGCGAAATCCGTGATCCGTAAACCGGGCTCGGTGATCACGGTCCACGGTGATGGTACGCGGGGAACGCTCTTTTCTACAACCGAGCGGCAGAGGGAACATGAGCTGTCGATCATGGATAATGCAGGCCATGGACTGGCTGGCGGCGGCTAAGGTGCTGCTTCTCTCCGCGGCGCCGATCGCCGAGCTGCGCGGTGGACTCCCCCTGGCCCTTGCCCTCGGGTTCTCCCCCGCGCCCGCCTACGTCCTGGCCGTGGCGGGGAACCTTCTCCCGGTTCCGCTCCTCCTCTTCGTCTTAGGGCGGCTCTTGCCGCACCTCCCCCGCCTTCCCGGCCCGATCGGGCGGGGTGCCGTGCGCTATCTCGCCTGGCAGGAAAGACGGCAGCGGGAACGGTTTCGCCACCTCGGGCACCTGGCCCTGGTCCTGTTCGTGGCCACCCCGCTCCCGGCCACTGGAGCGTGGACCGGGGCGGTGATCGCCACCCTGCTCGGCATCCCACCCTGGAAGGCGCTCCCCCTGATCGCCCTCGGGGTGCTCATCGCTGGGGCCGCCGTCCTCCTTGCTGCGGTGGGCCTGATCGCGCTCGTCTAGCGCCACACCGTGTCCTGTCGCTTCGCCCAACGCTGCAGCCTGGAAGCCTGGCACGGGTCGGGTATATTGCCCGAGTATGCCTGAGGAGATTCGGGAGCCGGTAGACATCCACAGGCTCATCCGTCGTCATCCGGCTGAGGTCGCGGAGATCCTCGCCGCCCTCCGGGAGGAGGAGGCGGTGGAGCTCCTGCGCCGCCTGTACCGGCGCAGGGCCGCGGCTGCGCCGCTTGGGGAGATGGAGCCGGACGAGGCGGCCAAGCTCCTCGCCGAGCTCAACCGGGAGGAGGCCGTCCAGATTCTCTCCCACATGGAGCCCGACGACGCGGTGGACCTCCTCGCGGAACTTCCTCCGGAGGTGGTGCAAGAGATCCTGTCCCGCCTCGAGTCGAGGGAAGCCAAGGAGCTCTGCCAACTCCTCGCCTACCCCCCCGACACCGCCGGCGGGCTCATGTCCCCGGAGGCCGTGGCCCTCCCCGGGGAGATGACCGCTCAGGACGCGATCGAACATCTGCGCCGGGTGGCGGAAGAGGCGGAGACCATCTACTACGCGTACGTGGTGGACGAGAAGAAGAGGCTCCTCGGGGTGCTGTCCCTGCGGGAGCTCGTCCTCGCCCGGCCCGAAACGCCGATCCGCAACATCATGCAGTCGGAATTCGTGTCCTTGCCCGCGACGATGGACGTGGAGGACGTAGCGAGGACGTTTGACAAGTACAACTTCCTCGCCCTCCCGGTGGTGGACAAGGCGGGGAAGCTCCTCGGCATCGTCACCGTGGACGACGTGATCGACGTGATGCGGGAGGAGGCCACGGAGGACGTCCTGCGCCTGGGGGGGATTTTGGGGGGCGAGGACCATCCCCTCGACCCGCCCCGGTCCTCGGTGCGCAAGAGGCTTCCCTGGCTGATGGGCTTGGTTTTGCTCAACATGACCGTGGCGGCGGTGGTGAGCCGGTTCGAGGCCACGATCGCCCAAGTGGCGTTTGTGGCGGCCCTGATGCCCCTCATCGCCGACATGAGCGGCAACGCCGCGGCCCAGGCCCTGTCCGTGGCCATCCGGGGGATGGCCGTGGGCACCGTGCACTGGAAGGACCTGCCCAGGGTGATGTGGAAGGAGCTCCGGGTGGGGTTCCTGGCGGGGTTGGCCCTCGGGGTCCAGATCGGGCTCATCGCCACCCTCCTCTGGCGGCGGCCGTTCTTCGGGGCCGTGGCCGGGCTGGCCTTGGCCGGGACCACGGTGGGGGCGTGCTTGACGGGCGGCGCCCTCCCCTTCTTTTTCAAGCGGGTGGGGATCGACCCGGCCCTGATCTCCGGGCCAGTGGCCACCACCATCGGCGACCTCATCGGCATCCTCCTCTTCCTGGGCCTGGCCACCGCGTTCATGTCCTACCTGTGATGATCGCCACCGCGTTTCTCCCCTACCTGGCATGAAGGACATCACGTTCTTCACGGGAACTCTTGTCCTGGTGCTCATCTCGGTCGCGGTCCCGACGTACGCCCTGTCGTGGCGCGTGACCGGGGGGGCGTTGCTCGTTCTCCTATGGGGGTATGGACTGTGGCGAGCGCAGAAGGGGGGCCTGCCCCCCCGCTCCCCGATCCGCCTCCTCCCCGGCCATGCCCTCCTCTTCTTCGGCCTCGGGCTGGTCGGGGCTCGGGCCGCGCTGTGGGCATGGCTCGCCGTTCCCCCGCTCACCGTGGCCCTCGACCTCGCCCGGCCCCGGTCGCTCGCCGCCCCCGTTTACGCTATACTGTGGTTAGACCTCTTCGCCGTGCTGCACCAGCTCGTGGCGTTGGGCCGTGGACTTTCCGGCCCGGCGTTTTGGGCTTGGAGCGGGGGTATGGCGGTGGTCGCCATTCCCTTCGTGGCGCGCGGAGTGTTGCGGGTTCAACGTGCTAAGGGGTGATGACATGACAGCGTACGCCCAGGTTGCGGGGGACGCCCAAACCAGCCAATCCCTCATTTCCATGGTCATCTTGCTCGTGGTATTCGCCGCCATCTTCTACTTCCTCCTCATCCGGCCACAACGGCGGCGGCAAAAGGAACACCGCGAGCTCGTCTCCTCCCTGAAGCGGGGGGACCGGGTGATCACCGCCGGCGGGATCTTCGGTACCGTGGAGAAGATCGAGGACGACTCCGTTGTCCTTAACGTAGAGGAAGGAAAGCTCAGGCTATCCAAGTCGAGCATCGTGGACAAGGCGCGCAAGTGACCTAAGGAGCGGAGATGA
>JACIWI010000068.1 GCA_014361055.1 Candidatus Bipolaricaulota bacterium | reverse complement strand
CGGGCCGACAACTCGGCGAGAGGACGCGCCTCGCCGCGGCCACCACCGCGTGGACGGTGATGCCGAATTTCTCCATCAGCACTGGCCCTGGGGCACTCGCTCCGAAGCGCGAAAGCCCCACCACTTCTCCATCCAGGCCCACGTAGTGCTCCCAGCCGAGCTTCATCCCGGCCTCCACCGCCACCCGTGCCCGCACCCCGGGCGGGAGCACGGCATCCCGGTACCCCTGAGGCTGGCGGTCGAACAGCTCCCAGCTTGGGAGGGCCACCACCCGGACCCGGACCCCGTCGGCGGCGAGTTCCTCCCCAGCAGCGAGGGCCAGGTGGACCTCGGACCCGGTGGCGATGAGGATCAGATCCGGGACCTCCGGACCCGATTCCCACAGCACGTACCCCCCCCGGTGGAGCCCGTCCGCCGGAGCATACCGGGCCCGGTCGAGCACCGGCAGGTCCTGGCGGGTGAAGATGAGGGCGGTGGGGCCATCAGCGCGGCGCAGGGCCGCCTTCCACGCCTCCACGGTCTCGGTCGCGTCTGCGGGACGGATCACGACGAGGTTGGGGACAGAGCGCAGGTTCATGAGCTGCTCGATCGGCTGGTGGGTAGGGCCGTCCTCGCCGAGCCCAATCGAGTCGTGGGTGAACACGAACACGGCCGGGGCGTGCATGAGGCTGGCGAGCCGGATCGGGGGGCGCATGTAGTCGGAGAACACGAGGAACGTCCCGGTGAACGGGCGGATCCCACCGTGGCGGACAAGCCCGAGGGCGATGGCGCCCATCGCGTGCTCGCGCACGCCGAAGTGCAGATTGCGCCCGGCGTAGTTCCACCCGCCCCCCACCGCACCCTGGACCTCGCCGGGGCCGTCCGGGGCCTGGAAGTCCCCCTGTCCCTTGAGCCAAGTGAGGCAAGAGGGGTTGAGGTCTGCCGATCCTCCCATGAGCTCGGGGACCTTGGCCCCGAGCGCCTGGAGGACGACCTCGGACGCCTTGCGCGTGGACGGGCCCTTAGGCCCGGGGGGGAACGTGGGGAGACCCTCGTCCCACCCCGGCGGGAGCTCCCCCCGCATCCGGCGCTCGAACTCGGCGGCCAGGTCCGGGTGCTGTGCGGCATAGCCACGGAAAAGCTCGCGCCAAGTCGCCTCCCACCGCTCACCTCGGGCCACCGCCTCGCGGAAGTGGGCCCGGACATCTTCCGGGATGAAGAACGGCGGCTCCTCCGGCCACCCCAAGGCCCGCTTGGCCGCGCGCAGCTCCTCCTCCCCGAGGGGAGCGCCGTGGGCGTGGAACGTGCCCTGCTTTTTGGGGGCGCCGTAGCCGATCACCGTCCGCACACAGATCAGGGAGGGCCTCTCCGCCTCGGCCCTGGCCGCGGCCAAGGCCCGGTCGATGGCCCCGAGGTCGTTTCCGTCCGGGACCGCCAGCACCTGCCAGCCGTAGGCCGCAAACCTCTTGGCCACGTCCTCGGTGAACGCAAGCGCGCAGGACCCGGCGAGGGAGATCCCGTTTTGGTCGTAGAGGACGATCAATTTCCCCAAGGAGAGGTGTCCGGCGAGGGCGCAGGCCTCGGCGGCCACCCCTTCCATCAAGTCGCCGTCGCTGGCGAGGACGTAGGTGAAATGGTCGACGACCGGGTAGCCGGGGCGGTTGAACGTGGCCGCGAGGTGGGCCTCGGCGATGGCCATCCCCACCGCCATCGCCAGCCCCTGCCCCAAGGGGCCGGTGGTGACCTCCACCCCCGGGGTGAGGTCCGCCTCGGGATGCCCCGGGGTCTTGCTCCCCCACCTCCGGAACCGCTGGATGTCCGCAAGCGAAAGGTCGTAGCCGGTGAGGTGGAGGAGGGCATAGAGGAGGGCTGAGCCGTGCCCGGCGGAGAGGACGAACCGGTCCCGGTCCGGCCAGGCGGGGTTGCGCGGGTTGTGCTTGAGGTGGCCTGTCCACAGGACGTAGGCCATCGGGGCCGCCCCCAGGGGGAGCCCCGGGTGCCCGGAGTTGGCGCGCTCGATGGCGTCCGCGGCCAGGAACCGGATCGTGTTCACCGCCCGCTCGGCCTGCGCTTTCTCTACGGTCATGATCCCCCTTTCCGCGTTCTGGATTATAGCGATGACGGCTGGCCACCGGTGGCGAAGAGGCTGGCAAAAAAAGGGGGAAAGATCTATGCTCAGTCCCGTGATGCTCGACCGGTATGCGCTTCCGCCGATGAAGGACCTGTGGACCCTGGACGCCCAGTACCAGGGGTGGCTTGCCGTGGAGCTCGCCGCCCTGAGGGCGCTGGAGGAACTGGGCCATGTCCCGTCGGGGGCCACGCAGGCGGTGCGGGCGGGCGCCAAGATCGACTCCGGAAGGATCCAGACCCTGGAGCAGGAGGTGGGGCACGACCTCGTGGCCTTCCTGTGGGCCCTCGAGGAGGAGATCGGACCGGAGGGGAGGTGGCTCCACTTCGGCCTCACCTCGTCCGACGTCAAGGACACCGCCCTCGCCCTGACCTTGGTCCAGGCCCTCGACCTCGTGATCGGGAAGGCGTCCCGACTTGGGGAGGCCCTGGGGGAGCTGGCCCAGCGGCATCGGGAGGCCCCGATCCTCGGCCGGACCCACGGCCGGTGGGCTGAACCGACCACGTTTGGGCTCAAGGTCCTTGCCTGGTACGACGAGCTCAAGCGCGTTGCGGACAGGCTCCGCCGGGCGCGGGAAGGGATCGCGGTGGGCAAGCTCTCCGGGGCGGTCGGGACCTACGCGTACTTTCCCCCGGAGGCCGAGGAGCGGGCCCTGACAAGCTTGGGCCTGCGGCCGTGCCCGGTGGCGACCCAGGTCATCGCCCGGGACCGCCATGCCGAGGTCCTGTTCGCGCTCGCCTCCGCGGCCTCGCTCGTGGAGAAGATCGCCCTTGAGGTGCGCCACCTCTCCCGGTCGGAGGTGGGGGAAGTGGAGGAGGGCCGGCCTGAGGGCTCTTCGGCCATGCCCCACAAGCGGAACCCGATCCTGTCCGAGCGCCTCACTGGCCTTGCCCGCCTTGTGCGGGCCTCCCTCGGCCCGGCCTTGGAGGACAATGCCCTATGGCACGAACGGGACATGTCCCACTCCTCGGTGGAGCGGGTCCTCTTCCCCCAGTGCTTCACCCTCGTGGACTACATGCTCGACCGTGCGGAGGGGCTCGTGCGGGGGCTCAAGGTGTTCCCGGACCGGATGCTGGCCCGCGTGGCGGAGGCCCGGGGGGTTCCGTTTTCCGAGGGACTGCTCCTTGCCCTGGTGCGAAACGGGATGGCCCGGCGGGAAGCCCATGGGCTTGTGGCCCGCCTTTCCGCCCAGGCCGAACGGGAAAGCCGGGATTTCGCGGAGGTGGCCCGCGACGATCCGGAGGTGCGGACCCGGCTCAGCCGAGAGGAGCTGGACGCCGTGTTCGACCTACGGAGGGCGCTGCGTCATGTGGATGTCCCGTTTGGTCGGGTGCTCGGCGAAGAGGCCGGGTATAATGCGCACGGAGGCCACGATGCCTGAGCCGAGATGGATCCGCCGCACCATCCTGCCCCGCCAGGGGCAGGGATAACCTCACGCCAGCGTTTTCCCGGCACAAGAGACCTGAGATAGCTTTTGCGTTGCGTTTGAAGGAGGAATGGGTGGGGTTCAGAAAGCTTGAGGCGGATCCAGGGCGGCGCGAGCGGGCAGTGCTCGCGTTCTGGGAGGAGGCACGGGCGTTTGAGCGGTCGCTCCAGCAGCGCCGCGGCAGTCCCCGCTACGTGTTCTACGAGGGGCCGCCCACGGCCAACGGGCGCCCCCACTTCGGCCATCTCCTGCCGCGCCTGTATAAGGACCTGTTCCCCCGGTACAAGACCATGCGCGGCTACCTCGTGGAACGGAAGGCGGGGTGGGACTGCCACGGCCTCCCAGTGGAGCTCGAGGTGGAAAAGGAACTGGGGATTGGCACCAAAGCCGAGATCGAACGGTACGGGCTGGAACGGTTCGTGGAGCGGTGCCGAGCCTCGGTGAACCGGTATATCGGCGATTGGGAGACCATGATCCGACGCATGGGGTTCTGGATCGACCTTGACCACCCGTACATCACCTACAAGGACGACTACATCGAGACCCTGTGGTGGGAGCTCAGGACGATCCACGACCGGGGGCTCCTCTATCAGGGGCACAAGATCCTGCCCTACTGCCCCCGCTGCGGGACCTCGCTTTCCTCGCACGAGGTGGCCCAGGGTTACCGGCGGGTCGCTGACCCCTCTGTGTTCGTGCGGATGCCATTGGTTGACGATCCCGAGGTTTCTCTGCTCGTGTGGACCACGACCCCCTGGACCCTGCCCGCCAATGTGGCCCTGGCCGTGCACCCGGAGGTCCCGTATGTGGAGGTCCGGCACAGGGGCGAACGTCTGATCCTGGCCCGGGCCCTTCTCGTCGCGGTGCTGGGGGAGGACGCAGAGGTGGTGTGGGAGCTTCCCGGCCGTGAACTGGTCGGGCTCCGCTACGAGCCCCTGTATCCGCTCTGCCACGAGGAGCGGGCGTACCGGGTGGTTAGGGCGCCGTTCGTAACCATGGACGAGGGGACGGGGATCGTCCACATCGCCCCCGCGTTTGGGGAAGAGGACTACGACCTCGGCCGCGAACAAGGCCTCCCGTTCCTCCAGCCGGTGGACCGCTCTGGCCGGTTCACGGACCAGTTCCCGCTCGCCGCCGGGATGTTCGTCAAGGACGCCGACTCCCGGATCGTCGAGGATCTTAAGGGCCGCGGCCGCCTGTTCCGGGCGGAAACCTACGACCACGACTACCCGTTCTGCTGGCGGTGTGAGGCCCCCCTCCTCTACTACGCCGTGGATTCCTGGTTCATCGCCACCACCCAGGCCAAAGACGCCATCCTCGCCACAAGCGAGGGCGTGCACTGGCACCCGGAGCACGTGGGGGAGAGCCGGTTCGGCGACTTCCTGCGGTCGATGCGCGATTGGGCCCTGTCCCGCGACCGCTTCTGGGGAACTCCTCTGCCGGCGTGGACCTGCGCCCGCTGCGGCGCGGTCAAGATCATCGGCTCCCGGGCCGAGCTCGTCGCGCACGCAACCGACCCCGACCTCGCCCGGACGGTGGAGCTGCACCGCCCGTACGTGGACCGGGTGGAGCTCCGCTGCTCCTGCGGCGGGTCGATGCGGCGGGTGCCGTACGTCCTGGATACGTGGTTCGACTCGGGCAGCATGCACACCGCCCAGTGGCATTACCCGTTTGAGAACGAGGACCTGTTTTGGGCCTCGTATCCTGCGGACTTCATCAGCGAGGCCCTCGACCAGACCCGGGGCTGGTTCTACACGATGCTCGTGACCGGGGTCCTCCTCCATGGACGGGCTCCCTACCGCCACGTGCTGGTCACCGGAATGGGCCTGGATGCGCGGGGCCAGAAGATGAGCAAGTCCCGGGGGAACGTGCTCGACCCCCTTCCCATCGCCGAGGAGCACGGGGCGGACGCGATCCGGTGGTACCTGGCCTCGGAGTCGGCGCCGTGGACGGAGCGGAGGCTCGCCGAGGAGGGGGTGAAGCTGGCCCGGTTCGGGTTCCTGGACACGGTGCGGAACTGTCACGACTTCTTCGCCCTCTACGCCGAGATCGACGGGTTCACCCCGGAGGTAGAGGATGTGCCGTGGGAGGAGAGGCCGGCCGTGGACCGCTGGCTCCGGTCGCGCCTTTCGGCGACCGTGGACGCGGTCACCGCTGCCCTGGAGGGGTACGATCCGCTGGAAGCGACCCGGGAGCTCGGCCGGTTCGTGGACGACCTCTCCAACTGGTACATCCGCGTGTCCCGGCCCCGGTTCTGGCGGGAGGGGCTCACTCCGGACAAGCGGTGCGCGTATCATACCCTGTACGTGGCCCTCAAAACGCTCGCCTTGCTCCTCGCCCCGTTCACCCCGTTCCTCGCCGAGGCGCTGTGGCAGTCCCTGCGTACGGACAGGGACCCGGAGTCGGTGCACCTCGCCGACTGGCCCGAGCCCGGGCCACGGGAGGGCGCGCTCGAAGGGCAGATGGCCCGGGTGCGGGCCGTGGTCTCCCTCGCTCTCGGGGCGCGGAATTTGGCCAAGGTCAAGGTCCGCCAGCCGCTCCCGGCCCTGTTCGTGCTCGCCCAGGCCGGGGACGAGGCGATCCCCGACGAGCTTTGGAGCCTCGCCCGGTACGAGCTCAACGTGGTCAACCTGGAAGTGGTGGGGAACCTGGATCCGTTCCGGCGGCCGAAGCTGGTCCCGGACTTCCGCCGCCTGGGGCCACGGCTGGGTCCCCTCGCCCCCAAGGTGGCGGCGGCGCTCGCTACCGGCGCCCGCGCCGTGGCCGACGCGCTCGCGGAGCGCGGCCATGCCGAGGTCACGGTGGATGGGCAGACGGTCACCGTAAGCCGGGAGGACGTGAAGCTGGAGTGGGTGCCCAAGGACGGGTTCGTGGTGTTCCAGGACCAGGACGGGGAGGTGGCCCTCGACCTGCGCCTGGACGAGGAGCTCAAGGCCCAAGGGGACCTGCGCGAGCTCGTCCATAAGCTCCAGGTCCTGCGAAAAGAGGCCGGGTTTGCGGTTACGGACCGGATCGAGGTCGGCTACCAGGGGGACCTGGCCGCGATCTTCCTCCGGTTCCCGGACCGAATCCGGGAGGAGGTGCTGGCGGTGTTCGTGAGGGAGGGAGAGCTTCCGGGTGCAGACCACTCCGCAGAGCTCGAGGTCCACGGCCGCTTGGGCCGGGTGTGGCTGCGGCGGGTCCGCAGAGGGTAAGCATGCCCGGGATCGCGGTGATCGGGGCCCAGTGGGGCGATGAGGCCAAAGGCAAGGTGGTGCACTTCCTGGCCCGCGACGCGGACATGTGCGTGCGGTTCAACGGCGGTCCCAACGCCGGCCACACCGTGGAGGACGACCACGGCACGGCCCGGCTTCACCTCGTGCCGGCCGGGGCGTTGCACCCCGGGTGCCGGGGGGTCCTCGCCCACGGGGTGGCCCTCGACCCGTGGGTGCTGGAACAGGAGCTCGCCGAGCTTGCCGCCCAACGGCGTCCTGAACCGGACCTCCTGCTCTCGGAACGGGCCCACCTGATCCTTCCTCACCATCGCCTCATCGAGGAGCAGGAGGGGACCGCGGGCCGGCTGGGAACGACCCGCCGCGGGGTGGGGCCGGCGTACGAGGACCGCGCCGCCCGTCGGGGCCTGCGCCTGGCCGACCTCGCCGATCCCGACCTCGTGCGGGAACACCTTCATGAGGCCGCCCGCCGCGTGGGCGGGTTCACCCCCGACCCGATCGCAAGCGAGCTCATCCGGTTTCAGAATCGGTTCGCCGACCGGATCGGCGACGCCCGGAGCACGATTGAGCAGGCGCTCGCCGCCGGGAAGACGGTGATCTTCGAGGGGGCGCAGGGGACCCTCCTCGACCTCGACTTCGGCACCTACCCCTACGTGACCTCGTCCTCGACCACCGTGCATGGGGTCAGCTGGGGGGCGGGGATCCACACCGATCGCGTGGAACGGGTGATCGGGGTGGCCAAGGCCTATACGACCCGGGTTGGGGAGGGCCCGTTCCCCACCGAGGACCGCGGCCCGGCCGGGGAGAGGCTGCGGCAGGGCGGGGCTGAGTTCGGGGCCACCACCGGCCGCCCCCGCCGCTGCGGGTGGCTGGATCTGGTGGCGCTGCGGTACGCACATCGCATCAACCGATTCACCGAGCTCGCCCTCACCAAACTCGATGTGCTCTCGGGCCTCCCGGAGGTGCGGGTCTGCGTGGCCTACCGGATCGACGGGGCCCGCACCGACCGCTTTCCCGCTTCCATCCGGGAACTGGCCCGTGCCGAGCCGGTGTACGAGGCCCTCCCGGGGTGGCGGGGGGACGTGCGGAAGGCCCGGTCGCTTGCGGACCTGCCCGCCGCCGCCCGGCACTACGTTGCGTTCGTCGCGGACGCCGTGGGCGTTCCGGTGACGCTGATCGGCGTCGGCCCACACGAGGTGGACACGCTGAACGTGGGGAGATGAGGATCGTCCGGTTCGGCCGCGGCACGTGGGGGAGCGTAGAGGGCGAGGTGATCCGGGCCACCCGCGGCCCGGGCGGCCCCTCCACCGGCCGGACGTACCGTTTACATGAAGTCCGGCTCCTCCCCCCAGCCCGGCCGACAAAGATCGTGTGCGTGGGCCGGAACTTCCGCGGCCACATCCGGGAGATGGGCCACGACAGCCTCCCCCAGGAACCGGGTCTGTTCCTCAAGGCCCCCAATGCCCTCGCCGCCCCGGACGAGGCCATCCCATATCCGGCGTTCACTCACCTCCTCCACTACGAGGGGGAGCTGGCGGCGGTGATCGGGCGGACGATGCGGGAGGTGCCGGAGGAGGCAGCGCTGGATCACGTGTTGGGCTACACGTGTACCCTCGACCTCACCGCCCGGGACGTGCAAGCGAAGGACCTCCAATGGGTACGGGCCAAGTCCGCCGACAAGTTCCTCCCCTTGGGGCCGTGGCTCGCGACCGACCTCGACCCGCAGGACGTGTGGCTCCGCACCTATGTGAACGGGGAGCTCCGCCAGGAGGGGCACACCGCGGACATGATCTTCCCGGTGGCCCGCATCCTCGCGTACATAAGCTCGTTCATGACCCTCGTCCCAGGGGACGTGGTGCTCACCGGGACCCCGGAAGGGGTAGGGGAGCTTCGGCCAGGGGACGAGGTGGAGGTGGCCGTGGACGGCGTGGGTGTCCTCCGCGTCCGGATCGCGCCCGCGGTGCCTGGTTGAGGAGGGGCGCCGATCCTCTATAATTGCTAATCGAACGAGGAGGGACCGATGCAGAAGACGTACATGGCCAAAAAAGAAGACGCCGGGATCACGTTCCGCCGCGAATGGTACGTGGTGGATGCCACCGATCAGCCCCTCGGGCGGCTCGCCTCCAAGCTGGCCATCATCCTACAAGGGAAGCATAAGCCCACCTACACCCCGTTCTTCGACGTGGGGGACCACGTGATCGTGATCAACGCCGACAAGGTCCGGTTGACGGGGGGAAAGTGGGACCAGAAGATGCATTACCGCCATTCTGGGTACATCGGCCACCTGAAGGCCACCCCGTACCGCGAGCTCAAGAGGCGGCATCCGGAGCTTCCGATCAAGCTTGCGGTGCGGAGGATGCTCCCCAAGAACACGCTGGGGCGCAGGATGCTCCGCAAGCTCAAGGTCTATCCGGGCCCAGAACATCCGCACCAGGCGCAAACCCCGACCATCCTCTCCCTTTAGCCGCGGCGGTCGCGAGGCCGCCGCCGAGGTGATCTAGGTCACCCCCACCCCAGACAAAGTGAGGGCAGGGTGGCCCCTTCTTTCCTGGGTCATCACGCCCCCTTTGGGTAGGCTGAGCCAGCCGAAAGTAGGCCGGAAATGCAAAGGGGGTGATTCTAGTTACAGACGAAGGACGCCGTTTGGCGATAGACTGCTTTCCTGGATGGAAGGGATTGCCATAAGTAAGGAGGTCGATATGGTGAGGAAGATCAGCCTGTGGACCTTGATCGTCCTCGGAGTCGCCCTGCCCCTGCTCGGTCAGGGGTACTTCGAGGTGGCCCAGGGGACGGTCAAGGCCGCCGTGCCGCCGCTCGCGGGCACCACGGGGGCCCGGGAGTTCTACGGCTATGACCAAGCGCAGTTCTCGTCCACCAATCCGCTCACGGAGTCCCGCGCCACCGTGATGTTCCTGTACCGGGAGCCCACTGGGCAGCTTTTCCTGTTCATCATCCACGACAAGCCCGTGGCCGGTGCCGGGGGAAGGGTCCAGTTCGGCATCCGTGGGGTCCCGCTCGGGGCAGACTTCATCGTCCAGGACGATCCGTCCAACATCAACCCCACCGACCGCTACGACATCGCCGGCGGGCAACTGGCCTGGGAATGGGGGTCGCCCCGCACCGACGGGGGCGTGCTGGGACCCCTCGGGGAGGAGTTCGAGATCACCCTGACCCCGGCCCAGATCACCGGCATTCAGCGCATCGTGTTCCTGTCGGGGAACATCGCCGCCCCCACCCGGACCGAGCTCAACATCACCGATCCCATCACCATCCGCGGCCTGCGGAACCAACCGCCGGTGCCCAAGCTCACCGTCACCCCAGCCGCCCCACGGGCGCGCCAGGAGGTGGTGTTCGACGCCTCCGGAAGCTACGACCCGGACGGCCGGATCGTCGAGTACCGGTGGGACTTCAACGGTGACGGGACGGTGGATCTGGTGAGCACCGAGCCCGTGGTCCACTACACCTATGCCGCCGGCGGCCCGTACAACGTCCGGCTCGTGCTCGTGGACAGCGCGGGGATGGAGGCGACCTACACGGCCGCCCTGTACGTGTCCCCGATCACCGTCACCGCTACCCGCTCCATCTCCACGAACACCGCCCTCCCCGGGACCACGTTCCGCGTCCAGGTGCGCATCCACACCGATCAGGACCTGGTGGGCGCGGGCCTCGATGAGGACCCGCCGGTGGGGTGGGAGATCACCCCGGTGGCCAACGCCGGCGCCGTGTTCAAGCGGCCCACCCTGCAGTGGGTGTTCCTGGACACGATCAAGGCCGGCAGCGAACGGGTCATCATCTACGACGTCACCGTGCCCAAGGTGGAGCTCCTCGCCTCGATTCGCCTGCCGCAGCAGTTCTGCATCACCGGCCTGTTCCAGGCCAAGGTGCCGGACATCGTGGTCGAGGTCGGGGGCGAGTCCTGCTTCATCGTCAACGATTGTCTCCCGATGCTGGATGCGATCGCCCACCTCGTGCCCACCGCCGCCCCCGGGGAGCCGGACCGGATCGACCTCCGTCTGGCGGAGTCCATCACCGATGCCCAGCTCATCCGGGCCGGGGAGCTGTGGCGCACCGATCGCCCAGTGGTGGCCACATGTGGGGAGCGGATCGACCTGGAGCTGTTGAAGCTCATCACCGCCTACGCCGCCTCCTGCACCCCGGTCGACCAGCCGCTGCCGATCATGCCCGCGGCCAAGGTGACGGCCCGGCGGACCATCATCGCCCCCATCCCCTGCGAGGGCGTGGTGATCGGGTTCTACGACTCCATGGGCAACGCCATCGGCAACAAGTTCACGGTCAAGGTGGAGATCACCACCGACAAGGACGTCTATGGGGTGGGCCTCGACGAGGACCTGCCCGTGGGGTGGCGGGTCACCCCGATCCAGAACGATGGCTTTCTCTACAAGCCGGGCGTGGACCAGTGGGTGTTCACCGGCACCCTGCGCGCCGGCCAGACCAAGACCATCATCTATCAGGTCGAGGTGCCCCCCACCGTCACCGTGGAGACCACGCCCCCGGATCCGTGCCGGGTGCTCTCGGCGGAGACGGTGGTGGGCCGCGTGGACACTGGGCTGCCCTGCGTAGAGGTGGACGTCCTTGGGCAGAGCCGGGTCGAGCTCACCAATTGTCTCGCGGTGATCGTGGCCATCTCCCGGTGGGACGTGGCCCGTGAGGGCATCGACCTCTCGCTCTCCGACAAGATCACGTTCCCCCAGGTCCAGCGGGCGATCGCGTTCTGGCTGGAGGACACCCCTGTGCCCCGCACCTGTCCGCCGGGGGTGGTGGACTACGAGACGATAAAGAAGATCATCGCCATGTGGCTCACCGGCACCCCGATCTGCGAGCTTCTTCCAGGGGAGGTGCCCGGGATGTGCGAGGGCCGGTTGGGGGACGCGCGGGCTGGTCTTCCTCAAGGATCGAGCGGGCGGGGGCCGCAAGGCCCCCGCTTTCGCTCCGCACGCAGGAGGCATCATGAGAACTGCGATCATAGCGTGTTTGGCAACCATGGCCGTGATTGGCTTGGCCAATGGG